>CAZDGK010000006.1:5860-15999 GCA_964505035.1 uncultured Candidatus Saccharimonadales bacterium | reverse complement strand
CTAGCGGCCGAGGAATTCGACAAACGCGAAGGCGCCGGCCAAGGCCGCGAACGCCCAGGTGCCCCAGTGGGGCGACCAGTCGGCGGTGTGGCGGGCACGGTGATAGAGGCGCTCGGCGATGCGCAAGAAGCCGGCTGTGACGGTAAACGTAAGCAGGCCGACGATGATGGCTGCGAACATGGAGCTTAGGCGGCCGGTTCGGCCGGCTTGGTGATGCCCAGCTTGCCGGCGATGAGGTCCAGGACCTGGCGGGGCGTGAGCTCGGCTTTCACGAGGTAGTCGGCGCCGAAGCTCTGGGCGCGCTTGCGATCGGACAGCTCGCTGGAGTTGGTGAGCACGATGACGGGCATGTTCGAGAAATCGAAGCCCTCTCCCTGTAAGGCAGCCAGGACGTCCAGACCGGACAGCTCGGGCATGTTGATATCGAGAATGGCGAGGTTGGGGTGCTCGCTCTTGATGGCTTCAAGGGCATCGCGGCCATTATTTTTGATGATGACTTTGTAGCCCACACCCTGGAGCTTTATCTCGTACATGCGCGAGATAAACGGATCGTCCTCGGCGATGAGGATGGTCTTGCCAGTGCTGGGCGTGGCGGGCGCGCCGGCGGGTGGCGTGAGTGGATTGGCTGAGATGTCCGGTTCAGGGCTTGGCATTGGGTTCCTTCTCTTCCTTGGCCTTAGCTTTGGTTGGCCTGGGCACATGCTTGATGGGTAGTTCGAAACCGAAGACGCTGCCTTTGCCCTCGGCGCTACTGAATACTATTGTACCATCTTGGTCCTCAACTACCCGCTTGGCCAAATACAAACCGAGGCCAGTACCATCGGGGCGGACGGTTTGGGCGTTTTCGGCGCGGTAAAATTTGCTGAAGAGTTTCTTCTGGGCGTCTTTGGGCACACCTATGCCGGTGTCGTGGACCTCGAGGCGAACGCGGTCCCCTGCCTGGCTGAGGTTGACGGTCACGCTACCCTGCTTGGTGTAGTAAATGGCATTGTCGATGAAGTTCATCATGACCTGGCGGGTTTTGTTGTCGTCGAGGTCGACTAGCGGGAGTGGCTTGGCGGGCGGGACGAAGGCCAGCGAGATGCGCTTGGCCGAGGCGTGACTCTGGAGCTGGCGGACTTCATCGGCGGCCATTTGCACGATGTCGGTGGGCTTGGTCTGGATGAGGAAGCGGCCGGCGGATAGGCGCGAGACATTGAGCAGGTCGGAGATGAGGTTGACCATGCGCTCGCTGGCGGCGTAGGCGTAGTTGGTGAACTCGGTCTGGGTGGGCGTGAGCTTGCCGGCGTCGCCCTCGAGCATCATGGACATGTAGCCTTTGATGGTGGTGAGTGGGGTGCGCAGCTGGTGCGACGCCATGCTGATGAACTCGTCTTTGGCTTTATCAAGCTCCTTGAGGTGACGATTGGCGACGCGCAGGCGGTTGGTGGCGCGGTCGACCCGCTCCTGCAGGGTGATATTGAAGGCTTGGATTTCGGTGTAGGCCTTGGCGTTGGAGATGGCGACGGCCAGCTCCTTGCCAATGATCTCGAGCAGGCGGATATCCTGGGCCGAGTAAATGTTGCCGGACAGCTTGTCGCCTAGCAGCAGGTAGCCAATGTGCTCCTCGCGGGTGTTGAGCTCGAGCGAGATGCGCACGCCGTGATCGTCCATGAGGCTGCGGAGCTCGCCAGGCTCGAGCTCGTCGGCTACCAGCAGCGGGTGGGCTAGCTGGCGCAATTGTGGCGCTACCATGAGGCGGCCGGGCAGCGGGCCATGGTGCTGCACGCGGTAAACCCGGTCGTGGTGGAAGACGACGATTTGGCCATATTGGATGTGCAGCATGCGGCAGAGCTCGCTGAGGGCACGCTTGAGGATGCGATCGAGCTCCAGCTCCGAGACGAGGATTTGCGAAAACTCATTGAGCACTACCTGGCTGTCGTAACGGTCACGATAGAAGACGCGGTCGGTGATGCGCTCAAAGAAGCGACGCAGGGGCTGGAAGGTAAAGGCCAGGATGAGGGCAAGGATGACATTGTAGGCTTCGCGTGCCGTGCTGGTCTGCGAACCAGAAAAGAATAGGTCGCCGACTGAGAAAGCGGTGGTGGCATAGACTACACCGAGGGTGGTTAGCAGCAGAGCAAAAGCAATCGATCTGGCCACCAAGAGCCGAATATTAAACAGCCGGTGGGCGGCGATGGCATAGGCCATGGAGCCAGCCATAGCAACAGTGGCAAAGGGGCCGTATTTCGCTAGTTCATTCGTGCCAGTGATGAGCGGCAGGATCAGATTGGTGAGCGAGCCGATAACGGCCGAAATGGCGAAGCCCAATAGCACATAGCCGATTTGTTGACGCTCGACACCGCTTTTGGCGCCCCAGAGCTTGAGGACTAATCGTCCCAGTGCAGAGCCAACTAGCAAGACGAAAAATAGTGGAAAAATGACATAGGCGCCGCCGGTGACGACACTATTGCTGTGACTACCACGGGTAACATCGGCGATAAAGCTAGGCTGCAGCAAGAGCCACCCAACTACGACTCCAGCCGCAGCAATGACAACACTAATGGTCTTGGCGCGACGGTCTTGTCCGGCTGCCAGCTTGGGGAAATAGAGCGAGAAGATGGCAAAACAGACACCGATCATGACGGCGCCTTCAAAGGCTATCCTCACGAGCGCCAGCGATTGGTGCAGGTCGGTCGTGACCTGACTGTAAAAACTACTGGCGCCCCAGATGGCAATCCCGACCGTGATTAGGCCAAAGAAAACATTGACTGGCTTGCGCGGCGCGCGATACCAGACGGCTAGACCGAGTAGCACATTAATGCCTAATACAAGAGAGAGCAGGACTTGATCGAGTATCACAACCTCGGCTTTCTACCTAAGCGTCATACTTACTTTATCAATTCCCCTTATGCTTTGTCGACGAGATTGGCCATCTGCTGGTGTTCTGACTCAATTTGTTGCTGGAGTTTGTCCATTTCGGCCGCATCGTAGTGGGCGGGCTGCTCGGTATTACCAACAACCTGAGCATATAGCTCACGGTTGGCGTGGTAGAGATACGGCAAGACTTTTTGTAGCTCGAGCAAGACCGGCACGGTGAAGCCACCATTTTCATCTGGCCAGCGGTGCTGTTCGGTCGAGAGTAGTTTAAATGGAACATTGAGGTCAGAGTAGAGCTGATAGATGCGCACGAACATAGTGGCAAACCAATAATTGATCCCGTGCGTCAGGCTATACATGAACATGGCCTGGTTTAGCAGCAGAAGCCCCGCCCGGCGAGCGGTTTTGTCGGTGTCGGAAAACTGCTTGAGGACAGCCAGCCGTGAGACTTCGGCCATTTCTGAACGTGGCAACGTACTCGGGACATGGCCGTAGGACTCGGTCTGAAACCCGTCGGCTGAGTCCAATATCAGCCGCGACACGCCGACTGGCTGACCGGCCGCATAGAGCAGGAAGGATACCGAATGCTTATCCCAAGCATCTGACTCCTGGTGGTCGGGATAGTTGTCAGCTGGCAGGTAGGGGTAGTCAACGCAAAACGCTTGATAGCGAATGCCATAGGCGACGCGCTTGTCCTCTTCGGTCTCGGCAACTTTGGCGTGGAACTGGTCGTTTGTCATCGATTTTGAGCCTTTATTAACCAATCTTGATCAGCATATGTCCGGGAAATGGCAGCGTGATTGAAGCCGGCAGCCGCGAACAAATCGGCAATCTCGGCCTCGGTATGGAAGTGGTAGGTTTGCTGGGTCTCCTTTTTGAACAACAGCAGGTTGAGCACCAGGACCAGGACTAACTGGGGAAGAAGTGACAGCATTCGCAGGTAGTGACCGGCATGAGCATCTCGCAGATGCAGCCGCAATACTTCTTTCCACTGAAAATGTTTGGCAGGCGTAGTGTGGACGCCGATAGCCCCCGGCTTCATGCTGGCCTTGGCTGCCTTGAGTAGACTCTCGGGCTCGGCGATAGCGTAGAGCACATTGGTGCTAATAACGCGGTCAAAGGGAGGTAGCCCGCTCAGTATGTCTGCTAGCTGGGTAAGATCGCCCTGGACAAAGTTCCAATCCGTATTACGACATTTTTTGCGAGCCCGCCGGAGCATGGCGGCGGAATAGTCGACTCCTGTGACCTGGCAATCAATCCCCTGCGTTATCAGGACTAGCTCGAGATTGCCGCTCCCACAACCCAGATCAAGAACGCGCATGCCTGGCTCGATGGCGGCTTGCTCGACTACTTCTTCCAGCATGCGGCGATATGGGCGGAGACTAAATAGCGAATCATAAACTTGGGCGTACAGATTCCAGAAGAACTGTTTAAACATGTACCGATCGTATGTCGAGATCGCCGATATGGCAATAATTGAGGTGCCTGACCGCGATCTATGTGCATGTTTACAAAGGAAAATGCGTATTTTACCGATAATGCTTGTGTCGTGCACTTGAAGTTTGAATTTGGCTGCAGGATATGGTATAATTCCAGAGTTGTTAAACAGGCTTGACGTTATTGGTCGAGATTGAATATAGCTCAGCGTCTCCCCGTAGCTCGCTACTGTCTTCAAGTCGGCTTTCGATCATTCGCCTGTGTCAGTGGCCAGCGGCGTTTCTGACGCGCCTGATGATAGCCACGATGCCGCATCGCATCACCACGCTCCTGCAGCCCGGCGACTTGAAGCCGGGTGTTTCGTATGTGATCGCAGCCAATCACGAGAGCATTATTGACCCGTTTGTCATTTGCAGCGTACTGTCCCCTGCTCTGTGGCGCCGGCTGCGATCGTTCCGGTTTTTTGCCTACAACGGTTTGTTCCGACCATACTGGCTGCGCATGGCGCTGCTGGCGTTGGGCTGCTTTCCCGCTCGCGAGCATCAGCGGTATGTCTATGGCTTGGACGCGGCCGCGAGCTTCATTGCCCGTGGGCAGACGGTGGTGATTTTTCCACAGGGCAAACGCACGCTGGGTCGGGGTAGGGCTCACCGTGGCGTGGAGGTGCTAGCCCGCATGGCTAATGTGCGAGTGATACCGGCGCATATTGAGTGGCAGAAGCTTGGCAAGTGGCGGCGTGGTTTTCGCCTAACGATTGGCCAGCCGCTGGACGGCCGGGCTCGCAGTGCGGACCAATTGCTTGACGCCATCTATGGTCTAGACGTTTAGCCGCGGTTGCATCGAGCCCGCAAATGCGCCACACTTAAAACCATGGATCCCAAGGATATCAAGGTCGCAATTATTGAAGATGACATCGCCATTGTGCAGATGTATCGGACCAAGTTTGAGAATGAAGGCTACCAGGTGGAGACGGCCGGCGACGGCGAGACCGGCCTGGAACTGATTGAGTCGTACCAGCCCGACATTATTCTGCTCGACTTGATGATGCCCAACATGAATGGCTTGGATATGCTACAAAAGCTGCGCGCACAGCCCGGCGGCAAGGACGCCAAGGTAGTAGTGCTGACCAACATGGGCGACACCGAGACGGCCACGCGCGTGTACAAAATGGCGGCCGATGACTACATCGTGAAGGCCGAAATGACGCCCAAGGATGTGGCGGAGCGGGTGAAGAAGCTGCTGGCGAAGAAGAAAAGCTAAGCAAGCCAAGGCCTGCCTAATAGCCTGGAGTTAGTGAGAACGTCGCGGTAAACCGCATTAATGCCAATATGAAGCAAATCACGGCCAAGATCAGTAGCGGTGCCCAGTACCGTGTGCGTTTGCGGTTATACATGAAGATGTAAAGCCCCGCCGTCAGCGCGGCGAGTGTGGCGATGGATAGGATTATTGCTAGAACGTCCATTTGGCTGATGGGCTTAGTTTAGCACTTTATGAGCGGCAAAAAGAAGCCCGGCAGGGTTGGCCTGCCGGGTAGTGCGGAGTAGTGGTCGTGCGCGAGGGTCAGTCGCCCTTGGGGTTGTGGACCCGCGGGCCGCCGGGGTTCTTGGCCTGGTAGATGAGCAGGCCGGCAACCAGCCCGGCGAAGACGACGACGCCGATGATGAACAGGATCCCTGCGCTCACAAGTGGCTCCTTCCACGAGATGTGATAGGTATAACTGTATATTGTTTGCTGATCTTTGTCAATGTTGGCATAAGCGTTTTGACAACACTAAGCGGCGCGGACTACAATTAATTATGGAACAAGACTTTAGGGTAAGCCTGACCTTCGACGACGTACTGTTGAGGCCAGGCTTTAGTGATTTTGGCCGGGATGAAATAGACCTGGGCGCCCAGCTGACCCGCAAGATCCGGCTGGAGACGCCAGTGGTGGCGGCGCCGATGGATACAGTGTGCGAGAGCGGACTGGCGATCGCATTGGCTCGTGAGGGTGGGATTGGCTTCATTCACCGCAACCTGACGGCGGACGGACAGGCCGATGAGGTACGCCTAGTCAAAAAGGAAGGCCTGCCGGTCGGGGCGGCGGTCGGCTCGAGTGCCGGCTACGAGACCCGGGTGGAGACGCTGGTGGACGCCGGGGTGGATGTGCTGCTGGTGGACAGCGCGCACGGACACTCCAAGAAAGTGATCGGGGCGCTAGAGTGGATCAAGAAAAACACCGATGTGGAGGTGGTAGCCGGCAATGTGTCGACCACCGAGGGAGCGCGGGCCTTGGTGGATGCGGGCGCCGACGGTCTGCGGGTGGGCATGGGACCGGGCGCCATCTGCACCACACGGATCGTCAGTGGCATGGGCGTGCCGCAGCTATCGGCGCTGATGGAGACCACGGCGGTCGGCCGGGCGCATGGCGTGCCGGTGATCGCCGATGGCGGGATTCGCTACTCGGGCGACATCACCAAGGCGCTGGCGATTGGGGCGAGCACGGTGATGCTGGGACGACTACTGGCGAGCACCCGCGAGGCGCCGGGCAAGACGGTGCAGCTTGGACCCGAGGAGGTGCCAGACCGGTTCAAGAGCATCCTGGATGGGTCGCACGAGTATTGCTTCAAGGAATACCGTGGCATGGGGTCGGTGGCGGCAATGCAGCGCGGGATCAAGATAAGCTCCGAAGACGAATTCCATGGCAAGAACTACACCGGCGACGTGCTGGTGGCCGAAGGCGTGGAAGGGCTGGTGCCCTGCAATGGTACGGTGCACGACGCAGTGACGCTACTGATGGGTGGCGTGACGTCGGGGTTTTATTACATTGGCGCGCGGTCGGTGGCGGAGGCGTGGAAGATCGCGCAATTCCACCGGATTACGCAGGCTAGCTTGAGCGAGAGCCACCCGCATGACTTGTTTGTGACGAATACCGGCGGAAATTACTAGGGTACAAAAAGTACGCCCGGGCCGCTCACTGGGAGCGGACACCGGGCGGTGAAACTAGGAACAGTCGCAGTCGCGCCGCGACTGCGTGTGGAACTGGTGGTACATCGGAAGAGCCGCGCCGATGAACGCTCCGGCGAGCAGTAGGCTAGGTTCACGCCAGCCACTGGCTTCTGTGACGTAGTTGACGATCATCACGGTGGCGCCGGTAAAGACGCCGATGATGGTCAGTATAACCGCCACGACCTTCCAGTCCTGCCTGGTCATAATGCAGCACCCGTCCTTTCACGGTAGATGGCTGTTGACCTTGTTATATTATACTACTTATGTTTGTGTTCGTCAAGTGCTGAGGCGGCCTGCAGCAGATTGTCGAAGAGAGCCGCGACGGTCATGGGGCCGACGCCGCCGGGATTGGGCGTGATGGTGAGGTCGGAGCGGGTGAGGACGTCTGGGGCGAGCTCGGCCTCGGGGGCGCCGGCGTCCACGACCACCGCGCCGGGCTTGAGCATATCGGCGGTGATGAGGGCGGGGACGCCGGTGGCGGTGATGACAATGTCAGCGGTGCTGATGACGGTTGGCAGATCGGCGGTGTCGCGGTCGGCGCGGATGACGTGATGGCCCGAGGCTTCCAGGCGGTCGGCTAGCGGCTGGCCCACGAGCTTGCCCTGCCCCACCACCACAATGCGGCCGGCAATGGTGACATTGTAGGCGGCCAGCAGCCAGAGCACGGCCTTGGGCGTCACCACCTCAAACTGCGAGCCGGCCGCGAGACCCTCGACGTCCTTGGGGAGCGGCACCGCCTGCAGTGCCTGGTCGGTCAGCTCCGGCGCGTCGGCTAGGGGCAGCTCGACATTGATGCCAGTGACGGCCGGGTCGGCACCCAGCTGCTCGATGCGGTGCAGCAGATTGGCCGGGGTTTCGGTGTAGAGGTCGACCGGCACACCAATGTCGGCCCCGTAGCGCTGCTTGACGCGCAGGTACATGTCGGTAGCCGGCGTGGCGCCCTGGCGGACGATGGCCAAGCGCGGCGTGGGCTGAAACGCCCGGAACTGGCGCTGCTGGCGCTGCTTGATAAAAGCGGCGGCTTCGCGGCCGTCGAGGAGCTTCATCGGGCCGCCACCTCGGACTGCAGGTAGTCATAGAGCGCCTGCCACAGCTTGGGGTCGGTTGAGGCTACGGCTACCTCCTGAGTGCCAAACAGTACGCCCGGCCAGGAAAAGTTGTGGGAGCCGGCCAGCAGCGCCCGTGTACCATCGCGCAGCTCAAACAGAATAAATTTGGCGTGCAGGAAGATGTCGCGGCGGTAGTGGTTGGTGAGGCCGGTTTTGAGGCGGTCGGCGATGAGCATGGCGGCGACATGACGGGTGGTGTGGCGTGGGCGGTTGGTGTAGCAGGTGGTGTCGCTGCGGCGCAGCAGGCCGGCCAGGCGCCCGGTGGGATAGAACTGCGACACATAGTAGACGCGCTTGGCCTGGGCGGCGTAGGCGCAGGCTTGGTCATAAATAATGGATGCCCGCGGCTGGCCGTGATCGACCAGGAGCTCTGAGGCGGCGTCGAGCCGCCAGCGGTGGTCGGGCGCAAGACCACCGCCCGCCATGGTGGCAGCGGTGGCGCATAGCTCAGAAGCCAGGCCGGCATGCTCGAGCCGGGTCATGTAGTCGAGCGACTGAGTGATGCCCTCCCGGTACAAATTGGTGCCACCAAAGCAGTAAGCGATATCGTCGACCACGCTAAACTTGGCGTGGCAGCGGCCGCGATACGGGTTGAAGCGCCCGACGCTGCCCAGCTCCACCACCTCGGCACCGGCGGCGCGCAGGCGGTCAAAGCCGGCCAGGGTGGCGGCCAGGCGCTTGGGGTCCGGCGAGCGCAGCGGATTATAGGGCAGCAGGCCGCGGGTGACGGAGTAGCGCGTGAAAGTATCGAACACCACCTGCATCTGCACCCCCCGGCGGGCAGCGGCTTCGAGCGCGTCGAAGACCGGCTGAGTATCGTCATCCCACAGGAACAGGTGGACCACGATGACTACCCGGTGCTTGGCGGTTTGGAGGTCGCGCACGAGCGCATCACGGTAATCTGGAGCTGGTAATACTTGGAACATGCTGGCCAATTATTGCATATATCCGATTAGTTGACTATTTGGCCGGAGGGGCGGGCGGAGCGGCCGGGGTGGCCGGGATGGCGCCGGCCGGGATGGGCATGTCGAAGCCGAAGGTACTGCCCTTGCCCTCCTCGGAGTGGAAGACGATCTGGCCGCCCTGGTCCTCGATGACACGTTTGGCTAGGTAGAGCCCCAAACCAGTACCATCGGGCCGGGTCTTCTTGGCGTTTTCGGCGCGGTAAAACTTGGCAAACAGCTTGTCCTGCTCGGCCGGGGGCACACCAATACCATTGTCGGTGACCGTGAACCGGAGATTGTTCCCCATCCGCTCGAGCGCCACCACGACCCGGCCATGTGGGGTGTAGTAGATGGCATTGTCGATGAAGTTCATGATGACCTGGCGAGTTTTGCTCTCGTCGATCTGCAGCTGCGGTAAGGGTGTGGCCGGCGCGACATACTCGAGCTTGACACCGTTGCGGTCGGCGGCCGGGAGGAGCTGATGGACCTCCTGATCGACAAGGGTAGCCAGGTCGACGGGCTGGCGCTCGATCATAAAGCGGCCGGAGCTGAGGCGGCTGACATTGAGCAGGTCCATGGACATGGCGGTCATCCGCTCGGCAGCCTCGACCGCATAGCTGACGAATTCGCGCTGCTGGGTGGTCATGTTGTTTTTGTCGGTGTCGAGCGACATGGACAGGTAGCCCGTGATGGCCGTGAGCGGCGTGCCGAGCTGATGACTGGCCATGCTGATGAAGTCATCTTTGGCCTTGTCGAGGACCTTGAGGTTTTCATTGGCGGTGCGTAGCCGGGCGGTAGCTTCG
>CAZDGK010000006.1:0-5760 GCA_964505035.1 uncultured Candidatus Saccharimonadales bacterium | reverse complement strand
GTCGTTTGCAGACTACTGTCGCTGCGGGCACTTTTGTCGGTCAGTGCCTTCTTTAACACTTCACTCATACCTTTTCCCTCCTTTCTATTAAATTCACCAAGAAGCCTCCCGGCTATTTGGTGTCCAGCTGAGACCACTCGATGGCAACGACTGGATGAGTGGATTGGCGACCCTACATAACCAACCGTAACGTCCTTGTTAATAGTAGCATGAAACAATATGTTAAGCATAAGCTTTATAGGCCTTTTTACGGGCTATTTTAGTGCTCGCGATTGACGCTATAGCGAGCTAGGCGGGTCAGCTCAGATTTGACGGGTGACGAGAGCGGGATGGCTTCGAGTATCACAAGGGCGTCCTGGAGGTGATTGTCGGCGAGGGCGGCGGTTTTGGCTTGGGCGCCGCAATCATGCAAGATGTCTCGGACCTGCTCAAGCTCGGGTAGGCCGGCACGGCGGTTGCCCCAATGCTTGTGCAGGAGCTTGGCCTGGGCGGGGCTGACCAGCTCGAAGGCATAGTAGATGAGCAAGGTTTGCTTGCCCTCGCGCAGGTCGCTGGTGACGGGTTTGCCAAGCTTGGCTTCGTCGCCGTAGACGCCCAGCAGATCGTCGGCCAGCTGGAAAGCAATGCCGAGCGAGTGGCCAAAGTGGTGGAGTTGCTCCTGGGTGCTGTCGGACGCACCGGCCAGGATGGCGCCGAGTCGCAGCGGGGTCTGGAAGCTGTAGCTGGCGGTTTTGTACTGGCAGATAGCCAGGAGGCGCTCGGGCGAGGATGGCCGGCCGGTGATGGCCATGTCGACGTCCATGAGCTCGCCACCCATGATTTCAAATAGCATGCGCTGGATGCACTGGAGAGCCTCGAGCTTGCGAGTGGGATCGACGGGCGCATCGGTGACGGCTTGCAGCCCCAGGGCGCAGGCGGCGTTGCCGGCCATGAGGGCGAAGGACTCGGCATAGTGCATGGCGTCGGCCGCGGAGAGGCCCTGCTTGGTGAAGTGCTCGAGGTAATTGCCCTGGACATTGGGGCCGCCATGGCGGGTGAGGTCGCGATCGATGATGTCATCGTGGATGAGCAGGAAATGATGTAGCAATTCCTGACTGGCGGCGATGGGCGTGAAGGCGCGCGGATCGGTGCCGCCGAGGCCGGTGTAGGCAAGGTGCGAGATATACGGCCGCAGGCGTTTGCCGCCGGCCAGCAGCGTGTCGCGGGTGACGATGAGCAACTGGGCGTAGGCCGGGTCGATGGTTTGGGCAGTGGCGATGGCGTCGGAGAAGAGGCGCGTGAGCTCGGCATCGATGGCCTGCTTGAAGCTGGCAGCATCGAGAGCGGCAGACTGGCTGGTAGCTCTGGCCTTCATAAGCATAAGTATAATGAAAAGTTGCCCAAGCGGGAGAATTTGCCTTAACGTAAAGTTATGAAGCAGCGGTGGGCGGAGAGGCTGGCGGAGATTTTGGCAGACGATCAGCTGCCAGACGGGTCGTTTGTGAGCTATTCGGTGCCACGGGGCGAGCAGTTTGGTGCGGATGCCAAGGAGTACCAGACGACATTTGTGGTGGCGCTGATGGTGGGAGCGCTGGCGGGCGTGAAGGGGGCAGCCGTGCGGCGGGTGCGCGAGCGAGCGGTGGCGTGGCTGCTGAAGCAACGCGGACGTGAGTGGTCGTTTAACTACTGGGCGCGGGAGGCGGCAGAAGCTAAGAGCCAGCCGTACCCGGATGATTGGGACGACACGAGCTGCGCGCTCATCGCGCTGACGCTGGCACGGCCGCAGGTAGTGACCGGCGCGGTGCTGGGGCACGTGGTGGCGTCGCTGACCAGCACGGAGACGGCAGAGGGTGGGCCGTACCGCACATGGCTGGTGACGCCGGAGTCGCACGCGCACTGGCAGGATGTTGACCTGGCGGTGAACGCGAACATTGCCTACATGCTGAAGCTGCACGGAGTGGAGCTACCAAACCTGGAGGCGCTGGCGGACGAGCGGATGGCGGCGGGCGACGTGAGCTCGCCGTACTATCCGGGGCCGCAGCCGATCGAGTACTTCTTGTCGCGGTGGTACCGGGGTGGGCAGCGAGAGCGATTGTTGGCCGCGGTGTTGCAGCGCCTGGGCGGCCAGCAGGACGGGGCGCTAAATACGGCGCTGGGCGTGAGCGCGGCATTGAACCTGGGCGCGGCGGCCGAGGAGGTGGCTGAGGCGGCAGAGTGGCTGCAGGGACTAGAGGAGGTGCGGGCGGAGGCGTTTTGCATCGACCCAGCGCTGGAGGGCCAGCAGTACGTGGCCGGTGCGCGCGCCCTGACGGCGGCATTGGTGCTGGAAGCGTTGGCCAAGTATGAGGCGGCCAGTGGCGGCGGTGAGGGTGCCGGCGAAGGTGCCGACGAGGCGGGTCCACCGCGGCGGCGGGACGAGGCGGCCGAGCAGATCAGCCGGGCGGTGGTGGCTGGCGCGATGGCGCGGCTGGAGGCGGCCGGGCCGGAGATTGGCGCGGCGGCGCGGCGGCTGCACGACCGGCTGCTGAGCGGTCCGGCGGCTCAGCAGATTACCCTGCTCCCCTACTTGTTCCGGTCGGCTCTGGGCGAGTCCGGCCGCGACATCAGTGACGACCGGCTGGTGGAGCTGGGCCAGCTGAGTTTCTACGGCTGGGTGGCCTACACCATCTACGATGACTTTTTGGACGATGAGGGCGACCCCCGACTATTATCGTGTGCCAATGTGGCGATGCGGGAGCTGGTGCTGGCATTGACGCGCGAGGCCGGGCGGACGCCTGGGTTTGGCGACTTAGCCTGGGCGGTGCTGGACCGGCAGGAGGCGGCCAATGCCTGGGAAGTGACGCACTGCCGGGCGCGGCGGCAGAGTGATGTGCTGAAAATGCCCGCACCGGACTTTGGAAGTTTGCAGGTCCTGGCCGAGCGGTCGATGGGACATGCCCTGGGCTGTCTGGCGCTGACGCTGGAGCTGGGTTACGCGACTGATAGCCCGGAAGCGCAGGCCTTGGAGCGATTCTTCTGGCATTTCTTGATCGCCCGGCAGCTAGGCGACGACGCGCATGACTGGAAGGATGATCTGCAAAAGGGGCAGATTAATGCGGTGGGGGCGCTGCTGCTGGCCGGTGTGGGGCGGCGCGGTGGCTCCGTGGCAGGGATGTATGCGCGGCTGGAGCGGGAGTTTTGGGAGCGCGGCACCAGCCAGGTGCATGAACGGATTTTCGCGGAGCTGGTACAGGCGCGGGGCGCGCTGACTCGGGCCACGATGATTGGGCGGCCAGAGGTGCTAGAGGCGGTGCTGGCGCCGATCGAGCAAGCCACCCGCGAGGCGGATAGACAGCGGCAACAAATGGCGGAGTTTCTGCGGACATACCGGGCCGAGTAGCTGCTACTGCACGGGAGCTGGCGGCGGGACGTCGTTGCGGGTGTAGCCGGCCAGGATGCCGCGGACGATTTCCTCGACCTGGCGCGGGCGGTGCTCGCTCTTGATGATGTAGCGAACCGCGCCAAGCTCGAGCGCGCGCTGGACGTCGGTGTTGCCAGCGAGATTGGTAAGGACGACAACGGGGATGTCCCTGAGCTCCGGGTCGCCTTTGAGGCGCTCGAGCACCTCCAGGCCGTTGAGCTTGGGCATCATGACATCGAGCAGGATGAGCGTGGGGCCGCCGTTGCGAGCCTGGGCGAGACCGGCTTCACCATCGACCGCTAAATCTACCTGGTAGCCACTGGAGGTAAAGATAGTCTGGTACATCCGCGACAGGAGCGCGTCATCTTCGATGATGAGAATCTTAGCCACGTAAATCCTTTGCTTTGTACGTGTAATATACACGAGGCCCATTGCGAAAGGGAAGCACTATTTAAGCCAAAGTTCTTGGTTAAATGTCCGAAGACAGGTCAGCGCCTAACTGAGATTGTGCAGGGCCCAGCCAGTGACTACGGCAATGCTGCCGCAGATGGAAATGGATTGCGAGAAGATGAGCGGCTTCTGGCGATGCAGGATGGCGTAGGTGAGCCAAATGAGCCCAATAAAGATGAAGAAGAACCAAGTGAGGACGGCCAGCCCAGGCGCCGGGCCGTTCCAGGCCTGGAAGATCTGGGGCAGGACGGCGATATTGCCGGCCACGCCCGTGGCATAGGCTATGCCATCGACCGCCTTGGTGGCTTGGCGGCGTGTGATCGGCCGGTTGAGGCGGGCATGACTGACGGCGTGTGGCATACGGCTTAGGCTTTGGGACGGCTTAGCGCGTCCTTTATGGCGGCCAGCTCTGCCATTTGCTGGTCCTGGAGATTGGCGAGGTAGGTCAGGGTCTCATGGTCGGTGTCGGCTTTGGCGTCGTTTTGGGCCTGGGTTTTGTTCTGGCTGCGCTGCAGGGCCGGCAGCGCCCACCACTGGATCCAGCTGCCGCTGATGACGCCGAGGGTGATCTTGATGCTGTCGGGGGCTTGCAGGACGAGGAGCGGCACGATGAGGGCGATATCAAACAAAACGACGGAGGCTAGGACGTGATTGGTGATCCAAGTGAGAATGAGATCATTGATGTAGAGCACGCGATTCTGGCGCTTGGCGGTTTGGCGGCGACTTGCCAACAGCTCGCGCGGATGGCGGACATGGGCGTGCTCAGTCATACCCTAATCATACCATTAGAAATTTTCCTATACCAAAATCCTTACGCTTGTTCTAAAATGGGTGCATTTTAACAGGTAGCACATGGCAAGAATACTCGTCATCGAGGATTATGAAAGCCTCCAGATGATATACAAGGCCGTCCTGGAACAGGAGGGCCACCAAGTGGAAGTGGTAAGTGACGGATTTGCGGCCCTGGAGAAGGCCAAGCATGACAAGTATGATCTGATTATGGTCGACTTGCTACTGCCTCATATGAGCGGTATGGAGTTTCTGCAGGCGTTCGGACCCAAGCAGCATCCCAAGACCAAGATCATTATCTGCAGCAACTTCAACAGCCCGAAGTTCATCGAGCAGGCTAATGAGCTAGGGGTGTCACACCACCTCACCAAATCGAACCTCAACCCGCAGGAGGTAGCGGACGTGGTGGCTAACACACTTAAGGAGCCGTAGGTGGAAGCCGCCCTGAAACGCCTTCGCGAACCAATGACGCCCAAGCAGCGCAGCTACTTATACATGGTACTGGGCGCTGTGGCGGCTTATATCATCCTGGCGGTGACGGCGCCGCACACACAATCGAGCTCGAACAACCAATATCACTTCCCCCTGGTCGTCGTGGTGCTGCTGTCGCTGTCGATTGTGGGCCTGTTGTTTTTGGCTTTTGGCTTTGGATACTACGCTTGGCTAGAGTTGGACCGGTATTCCCGGCGATTGAGCGACCCGGCAGCAAAGCGAGCCTACGGGCAGATTGCGCGGGGCATGTGGTGGCTGGCAGCTGGACTTATCTTGTCGTCGCTGGTCTCGGCTTCGCAGCCGTTTTATAGCAGCACCTCAGCTCTGGCGGCGGTGATGATGCAGATCAACTACTACGTGATTACGGTGTTTCCGTTTTTTGCGTTTTTGTGGCTGCGAATTGGCTCGAGACATTTGGCGGTATCAGCTCAGGCCCTAATGAGCACCCGCTCCAAACTGGTAACGGTGGGGCCACCCGTGTTGCTGTTGGCGTCGTTTTATGTGTTTTTGGCCCTGACCAACTCCCAGGCGGACTTGGCCAGGCTGACCGGTGGATCGACGGGCTTAGAACGGAAGAGCGACCTGTACGGAAAAAGTGTAAATCCAGGTGTAGATCTACGTGGTAGGCGTAACATTAAAAAAAAAAGTGG
>CAZDGK010000005.1:34723-48586 GCA_964505035.1 uncultured Candidatus Saccharimonadales bacterium | reverse complement strand
CCATAGAAAAACTGATCCGGTCCCGGCGACACATAGTCATTAAACAGGGCCGTCACCCCCGTCCGGTTAGCTACGAACAGTCCAGTAGCAACTGCGATGATCGCGAGCCCCACGCCATACACCGCCCAATGCTCGCGCCGCCCCCAGCGCCACATCGCCGCCACGATCAGCCCCAGCATGCCCACCGACACCACATCATTCAAGTGCTTGTACCACCAATACACCAGCGGATACAGGTACGACCGCGCGACCCCAATCTCCAGCAATGGCGATGTACGGAGCGGCTCGTCAAGGTAGCCCGGGATAGCCGGGATGCCATACCGGCCCACTAAATAGATCTGGTACAAGCTCAAAACTCCAAGCACCACCGCGCTCCACAGTGCCACGTTGTCGCGCCGGGGCAGGCCGCGTAGTCCCAGCAGCTGCCGTGGCCGCAAGCCGTCACCCAGCAGCAGCGCCGGCAGCAATAGGTACACCGCCGCATCCGTGTACAGGCAGATGAGGAGCCCCAGGTCCGCCAGCCAGATTCGCTTGCTGGTGCGGGGCAGCCGGATCCGGTACATCACGAGCATAAATGCCACCGGCACGAACAAGTATTTGAAGTTTCCAATCACTCCGATGATCGCGTAGTCATAGTTGGTGATCGGCAATACGGTCACCGCCAGCGCCACCAGCAGCCGCCACCCCAGACCAATGTATGCCCGTAGCAGAACTACTGGCAGAGCCGCCACCAGGCCGAGGAATCCATACGACACCAGCGCGTATGCCTTGGGTAGGTCCGCCAGCTGGCCGTGGTAAAGCAGCCCGTTTAGCCAAAACCCAATCTGCGCCAGCAGGTACATACCGGCAATGCAATAGCCATTAAACAACGCTAGCACCGCGCCCCAGAACCCGTGGTGCAGCAGCCCCTCCGTCAGTACGCTGCCGTCTTCGGCGTAGAAGTTCGGGTACTGCAGGTTATTGGGAAAGCGCCAGTAAAACACCACCCCTGCTATCGTCCACACCGCCACTAGCGCCAACCAGCTGCTCGCAGCCGGGTGCGCGACTCCCCACTCCCTAAGCCGCGCGGCTAGCTTCATACGCCTCCAGCTCTTCCGGCGTGCCAAACGAGTCAAACTCATCCACCATCGCGGTCCTAATCCGGCCGCCGCGCTCCAGCATAATGTTGTACAGGTGTGATAGGTAGTATTCATTCATGCCTTCCGGCAGCGGGTTGCGCAAGAAGTACCAAGCCATCTCCGTAAACTCACTAGCTCGGCCAAAGAAGTACGCGCCGGTAATCGCCCGGTCCGAAATCACGCGCTTCTCGGCTGTTTCGGTCACGAAGCCGTTTTCGTCAATTTTGGCGTAGCTATACTTCGGGCTGTCCGACGGGAACGTCAGCAACCCCCCGGCGATCGGGTCCTCGTCCCGCAGTGCGGCCTCGACCATCGCGTTGTAGCTAGCGCTCTGGAACCACAGGTCGCAGTCGAGCACGATGACGCCTTCGTCTGGCCGCAGGTGCGCCTCGGACCGCACAGCGTCGCGGGCCGCCCCAATCGGGTCCTCGTCCGTCATTACCACATTCACACCCGGCAGCTCCTGCATCAGCCGCCAGGACAAGTCGTACAGCCGGTCATGCTCCTTGCGGATCACGATTGTATACTGCTTCCGCGCCTGAATGCCGTCCAGACTGCTCAGCGCTTTTCGAAACATCGGCATCCCATCCACCATGATCAGCGGCTTGGGCGTGGTAAAGCCTGCCTTCGCAAACCGCGATCCCCGGCCCGCCATCGCCAGGACTATATGTAACCCCCTCATGACGCTAAGCCCCCTTGTCAGCCTTAGCGGGCTCGTACGGCGCCGACGTGTATTCGCTCGGCTCGTGTGTCTCGAAATCACTCACGTTGAACCGCCATTTGATCAGCTGCCGCACGGCGATCTTGCCGATCGTCATATTGCGCGCGTTGCTCACCTGGTCTTCTTCGCTCCAGCTAATGGGGTAGAACAGCAGCTTGGTGCCCTTGCTGTAGTAGTCCAATAGCAAGTCAATGTTGAATGTCATGCGGCTGTCAAAGCCCAGGTAGCGGTGGTCGGCCAGGTCCTTGAGGCGGAACAGGTTCAGTCCCGAGCCCAGGTCGAGGCTTGGCCGCAGCGCCACAATGCTGTACAGCACATTGATGGCCCGGTTGCCCCAGATGCGCTCCCAGGAGTAGCCGCTCAATCGCGAACCTTTCATAAACCGGCAGCCCAGAACCGCGCCCAGCTCCGGGTCCTTCTCGGCCTGGTCGATCAGCTCGTTTAGTTCCTGCGTCTTAGCTTGGTCGTCGCCGTGCAAAATCGCCACATAGTCGGCCTTCATCTGCTCGCCGTACAAAAACGCCATCTTGTGCGAGCCGCCCAGTCCCAGGTTTTGTGTGTTTACCACCACCTGCACCTTGGGCGCCAGCCCTAGCTCATCAATCGCTTTCTGCGCTACCTCGGCCGTGTTGTCCTTGCCGCGGTCGTCAATCACGATCACGCGCTCGAGCCGGTCCAGTAGCTTTTTATCAAACCCCTTCAGCACACGCCCAATCTGCTTCTCACAGTTATAGGCCGGAATGGCAACCAAAATCTTCACAGGCACTCCATCTCCCTTTGCTTATCTGAGTATAGCTGTCAATTAGCCCAAAGCAAAGCCCGCCTCTCCAATAAAGAGGCGGGCAGTTCACGGGGTGGCCTGACGGTTTAGGCGAATGCCGTCTCGACCGCCGAGCACAGCACGTCCAGGCTGCGCTGGCTGTTGGCGTAGACCACGAAGTCGTAGCTCAGCGGGTCGAGCGGATCGCGCCGCTCCAGCCGCCGGTCGTCCGTGACCCAGTAGCCGCAGGCAGCGCCACCGGCCGACAGTACGGCCAGGATGCCGCCGCAGTCCCACCAGCCGCCGATCGCGGTGGTGATACCGCCGGCCAGTCCAGCGGGGCTGTTGTCGCCCTTGTCGCCGTCGGCCACCAGCACATGGTGCAGGCCGTTGGAGCCGTAGTTCTGGATGGCCATTCGCGACTGCAGGCTGCTCAGCAGCCCTTGCAGCCCCTGGTCACTCCACACCAGCCGCTTGGTCGGCGGCTCGGTTGGCACAGTGCGGGTGAAGGTGCGGAAGTTCTCGATGAGCACCACCGCCTTCTGGTCGAATGATCCCGGCCACACCCGGCATGTGCTGACGGATTGCGGCGGACCGTCGAGCTGCAGGCCGAATGCCAGCCGCTCGCAGTCGGTCTGGTCGGCCCACCACACCAAGCCGGTGGCCGGCTGGCCGATCACCATTAGCACAATCTGCCGGACTAGGCGGTCGTACAGCGCGATGATGACTGTGCTCGTGGGCGCACCCACCGACAGCGGCACCGTGCCGTCAACCGGATCGACCGTAGCGAAGAACCACACCTGAATGTAGGTGGTCTCCTCCGACCATCCGCTCTCCTCGCGCAAGACGCGCAGGTGAGGGAAGTCGGCCTTCAGTTCACGAACCGCCGCCTCTTCGCTCAGCTTGTCGACCAGCGTGACCACAGACAGGTCGTCCTTGATCTGGACTTCGCTGATGTCGGCCAGGCCCATTTGGTACGGCCGCACCACCTTCATCGAGGCCAATACGGCCCGGATCGCGCTGGTGCGAAACTTCAAAAGATCCATCGTTGTACCAATCTACTCGGAAAGATGGACCAGCTATTTATAAGATCAAACCATTATTTACACAAGCACAAAAGAAAACAGGGGAGCTGGCCAATAGTGGCCGGCTCCCCTGCAGGGGCGTTAGAGCTCGTGGCGCGAAGCCACTCGGTAATCGAAGCCGATGCGGGGGTCGGTGTTGAACAGTCCGACCTCCACGGCCACCGGATACCGCCGGCCGAGCCGTGGCGCGGTCCGCAGCAGCTCGAGCAGGGTGTCGATCTCGCTGCGGCGCCGGTTCTCGGTGAACCGGGACACCGTGACGTGGTAGCCCCAGGGCAGCCGCAGCTCGATGCCGAGCTCGGCCGCCCGCAGCACCACCAGGTGGCTCAGCTTGTCCAGCTCGATGCTGGGCGTGCCGGCCATGGTCACGGTTTCGCCGTTGGTGAACACGCCGTTGTCGTCTCCGTAGCCGAAGTCGATAAAGTGCTCGCCTTCCGGCTTCTGCTTCACGGCCAGCGCCACGGCTTCACTCAGCCGGTTCAGGACGTCGGCCGCCCGGTCGATCTCGCCGGGCTCCATGCGGCCCGGCATCAGCAGCTCGTGGCCACGGGTCAGCTGGTAGTCGCTGACGGTGACATGCGCGTTGTGCTGGCCATACATCAGCCCGCCCACCGTCGTGTCCACCGCCTGCGACAGGGATGCGATCTCGTCGACGGTCGGGCCGCCGAACCGGTAGCATACCAGGAACGCCGACTGCGTGGTGATGTTCCAGCTGTTCCGCCAGATCACGTAGTCGTTGCCCGCCGGATCAGCCGCCTAGATGGCGGCCTGCTTGGCCTTGAACCCCGCGTAAATGCCACGGGATTTGGCCACCCGCTCTTCGTAGGTGCTTGTGTCCGCCACGGTAACCTCCTCAGGTCTCGGGGAGCGGAAACTAACACACTATACTACCAAGCAGAGCAAAAGTCCAGATCAGGCCTTCGCCTTGCGCGCCACCACGAGCATGTCTTCTTTGCCCACGTGATACCACGGCCGCAGCACCACTGTTGCCAGCTTCACCAGCGCCCGCTTGGCCGGCGTCAGCGTCTTGGTGTCGTCACCGGCGCCCAGCAGGTTAGCTAGCGAAGACAAGAAGAATAATGAATCCGCGCCATAGTATCGGGTCTCCACCAGCTCAAACCCACTGCGCTTGAGCAGCTCCGCCATCGACTGCTCGTTGAAGTGATTGATGTGCACCGGTACCTGCCAGTAGCCCCAATACCGCCCAAACCACCGCCGCGTCGGCGCCTGCGAGTTGGGGGTAATCAGCACCAGCCGGCCGCCATCCGCCATGCGCTGCCGCAAGCCATCGAGCTGCTTGCGGGGGTCAGCGATGTGCTCAATGACGTGGCTCATGATGATGATGTCATGCTGGTTGCCGGCCTTCTCTAGGTGGTCCTCAATCGAGCTCTGCACCACATCCAGCCCATGGTCGCGGCAGTAGCGCACCGCCTCTGGGTCCAGCTCCACGCCGGCTACCTTCAGCCCGCGCCGCTTCAGCTCCTGCAGCAGCAGGCCATGCATGCAGCCTACCTCCAATGCGCTGTTGGCGCCCTCTAGCCGGGCGATGAAATTGGCGTAGTTGCGCGCCCGCATCCGCTTCTCCGCATCAATCAGCGAGTGCGCGTCGTATGAATATTTGTTGGTATAAATATCATCCAGCTCAGCGCTTTCCGGCGCCGGGCTCGTGAAATAATGCCCGCAAGCAGCACAGTGAGCGATGTCGTACTTTTTGCGGCTATACACCGACGTCACGCCGGACCGATAGACTGAAGCGGCCTCTTCGCCGCATACGGTGCAAACCGCCACACTGCCTCCTCATGGGTAACGATAAAAACTTTCTCCACTATAAGACGACCGTCTATCGGCGGGCAAGCTTTGCCCCCGCCCACTTCAACTATGCCTGGTACTGGAATCAGGACAGTGTAGACATGTCCACAACAGTTTTGGTCATATAATCCCATCGGCAAGCCATTAATATAAGCACTTCAGAGAACCAGGCTCCGACTATCCTGATTCCAGTACCATCCCAGACGTCACCGTGCCATTTGTTGCCTGCTACCCGGCACTGGCGCGCAAACAAGAAAACGGCCCCACCCATACAGGTGGGGCCGTCGCCGTTGGCAGGCTACTCTTCATCGAGCAGCCGCAGCAGGTACTGGCCGTAGCCGCTCTTCTTGAGCGGTTCCGCCAGCTTGGCCAACGCGCCGGCGGTAATGAAGCCTTCGCGCCACGCCACTTCTTCCACGCACCCCAGCTTCAGGCCCTGGCGCTCTTCGATCACGCGCACATACTCGCTGGCAGCCATCATCGACCCAAACGTCCCGGTGTCGAGCCACGCCGTGCCCCGGTCGAGCCGGTGCACCAGCAGGCGGCCCTGCTCCAGATACGTCTGGTTCACATCGGTGATCTCTAGCTCGCCGCGCGCGCCGGGACCCAGGTTGGCGGCAATTTCCAGCACGTCGTTGTCGTAGAAGTACAGCCCCGGCACCGCATAGTTGCTCTTGGGCTTATCGGGCTTCTCCTCAATCGACAACGCCTTCATGTTGGCGTCAAACTCCACCACGCCGTACCGCTCAGGGTCGACCACGTGGTAGGCAAAGATGACGCCGCCATCCGGGTTCGTGTAGCGCTTGAGCTGATCGCCCAAGCCCACACCGTGGTAGATGTTGTCACCCAGGATCAGCACCACCTTATCATCGCCCACAAACTCGCGGCCAATGATAAACGCCTCGGCCAGGCCGTTCGGCTCCGCCTGCACGGCGTAGCTGAACTGGCAGCCCAGCCGGCTACCGTCGCCCAACAAGCGTTGGAACGCCTCCTGGTCGTGCGGCGTGGTGATGATGAGCACCTCGCGGATCCCCGCCTGCATCAGCGTGGACAGCGGGTAGTACACCATGGGCTTGTCATAGATGGGCATGAGCTGCTTGGAAACAGCGTGTGTGATGGGGTACAGGCGCGTGCCCGAACCCCCGGCCAAGATGATGCCTTTCATGGGCTCATCCCTCCTTATTGCGTTCCTCCGCGATGTAGTCGCGCAGGTCGGACCGCCAGTCTCGCAACTGTAGTCCGGTGCCCTTGATCTTATCCAGATTAAAGGCACTGTGCAACGGCCGCGGTGCCGCGCCGGGCTTGTCCGCGAAGTACTCAGCGGTACTCACGCCGGCTATGCCGGCATCGGTGCGGCCAATGGCGGCCGCGATGGCGCGGGTCACGCCCTCCCAGCTAGTCACTGGGCCGTCGTTACTCACGTGGTAGATGCCATACGGCGCCCTGGTGGTCACCAGGTGCTCAATGGCGTCCACCAATTGGGCAGTAAACGTCAACCGCCCCAGCTGGTCGTCCACTACGTTCAGCGGCGCCGTCCGGCCAATGTGCCGCATCATAGTGCGCACAAAGTTGGGTCCGTTGCCAATCAGCCACGACACCCGCACCAGATAGCACCGCCGCACCAGCAAAGTCGCCAGCTCACCGGCTGCTTTGCTCTGGCCGTACACGCCCAGCGGCGACACCGGCTCAGTCTCATCGTGCACCGGCCGCCGGCCGTCAAACACGTAGTCGGTCGACACGTGCACCAGCCGCAGGTCGTGCCGCAGCGCCGCGCCGGCCAGATTGGCAACGGCCTGGGCGTTAGCCGCCCAGGCCGCCATGCGCCCATCCGCCGTCTCGGCGCCATCCACGTTGGTGTAGGCAGCAGCGTTGAAAATGGTATCAACGCCGCTCCAGTCGTAGGCCGCCACAGCGGCCGCGTCGCTAATGTCCAACTGTTGGCGCGTCAGTGCCTCGGCGTCCGGAAACCGGTCTGCCAAGGCCCGGCCAAGCTGGCCGTTCGCGCCGGTAATGAGCGCTTTCATCACACCTCCATTGGTGTTACGTCACGCAGGAGCGGATGCCCCGCGTCTTTGTCGGAGATGATCGCCCGGTCCCGCTCGATCGGCCATGGCACCGCCAGGTCCGGATCGAACAAGTTCACCATGGTGTAGGTGGCAACGGGTGACCAGTGGGCATTTACCAGATACGTGTAGGCCGTGTTGGCTGCCAGCGTCTGGTACGAGTTACCGCATCCCCTGGGGACGAACAGCGCGTTGTGCTCGGTCAGCTCAAATGTCTCAAGCTGGCCAAACGTCGGGCCTCGGCGCAGATCCACGATGGCCACAAACGCCCGGCCATGAGCCAGGGCAATGTGCTTGTCCCACGGCTCCGCATGGATGCCGCGAGTCACGCCCGCTTCGTGGTTAAACGATACGTTGGCCTGCACCGCCCGGAAGTCCTTGAGGTAGCCCAGTTCCGCCAGCTTGGCGGCCTGGAACGTCTCGCGGAACCAACCTCGGCTGTCGCCATGGACCGCCAGCTGAATCTCCAGCAGGCCCGGGATGCTCGTCTCGCGCACTGCTAGATCTGTCACATCTAGCCCCTCTCTCAAGGTTCACGGCTGCTCAGGGCAACCGGCCTACCACGATTTGGCAGGCAGCCGCATCATACCGCTTATCTGTTAGCCAGGCAACCCGGCCCGGCGCT
Source organism: uncultured Candidatus Saccharimonadales bacterium (assembly GCA_964505035.1). Lineage (GTDB taxonomy): Bacteria > Patescibacteriota > Saccharimonadia > UBA4664 > UBA4664 > CAZDGK01. Next base: position 40,405 of record CAZDGK010000005.1, on the reverse strand, counting down.
ACTGACCCTGCCGCGCGTACGCCGCTTCCACCTCGGCCTTCAGCGGCTGCCACCAGCCTTCATTGGCCCGGTACCAATCCACCGTCGCCCGCACGCCCTCGCGCAGGTCCGTATACAGCGGCTGCCAGCCTAGCTCCGTCCGCAGTTTGGTCCAGTCAATCGCGTAGCGCATGTCGTGCCCGGCCCGGTCGGCCACCAGGTCGTACCAGTCGCGCGGACGGCCCATCACCTCCAGCAACAGCTCTACGCTGTCCTTGCCCGACCGCTCACCGTCGGCGCCAATCATATACGTCTCGCCAATCCGGCCTCGCTCCAAAATCGCCCACACCGCGTCGTTGTGGTCATCCACATGGATCCAGTCGCGCACCGCCGCCCCCGTACCGTAGATCTTGGGCTTGATCCCAGCCAAAATATTGGTGATCTGCCGTGGCCAAAATTTCTCAATGTGCTGGTAGGGCCCGTAGTTATTCGAGCAGTTGCTGATGGTAGCCCGCACGCCAAATGACCTCGTCCACGCGCGTACCAGCATGTCCGAGGCCGCCTTGCTGCTCGAATATGGGCTCGACGGCTTGTATTGGCTGCCCTCGCTAAACTTGGCGGGGTCGTCCAGCTCCAAGTCGCCGTACACCTCGTCGGTACTAATGTGGTGCAGTCGCTTGTCGTGCTTGCGCACCGCCTCTAGTAGCCGGTACGTGCCCACAATATTGCTAAACACAAACGGCGACGGGTCGTTTAGGCTGTTGTCGTTGTGACTCTCGGCGGCAAAGTGTACCACCACGTCGCACTGCGCCACCAGCTGGTCCATCAGCGCCACATCGCGGATATCGCCGTGTACAAATGTGATGCGCTGCCCAGCCTGAGCCAAATTAGCCTTATTCCCGGCGTATGTCAGCGCGTCCACTACTGTAACCTCATGCTCAGGGCGAGTACTCAGGGTGTAATGCACGAAGTTGGCCCCTATGAACCCCGCACCACCCGTCACTAGTAGTTTCATACCTTTATGATACCAAATTTAAGATTAGCCGCGTCCCGTCTGGCTTTGGCTTATAATGGGTGCAATGCCCAAGCGCAAAACCGTTACCAATTCCGAGCCCGTCGAACTCGTCGTGGAAGAACCACCAGTCGAGCCCGCCGACTACGAGCCCCGGCGCCGCCTGCCTCTCGTGTGGCGGCTGCTGATCGGCGCTGTCGTCGGCTGTGTGCTGCTGGTCGGCAGTTTTGAGCTGGCCTACTGGGACAAGGTCTTCCCGGGCGTCAGCGCCGACGGCCTCTACCTGGGCGGCCTGTCGCGCGATGTGGCAGCCGGCCGGCTGCAGGACCAGATCGACAATTTCACCGGTCACGCGCTGCCCATTAGCTACGGCACCACCATCATGCGCATCCCGGTGCGCGACCTTGGCGCCACTTACGACACTGCCACCGCCCTCAGCGAGGCCTACAACTACGGCCGCCAGGGTAGCCTGGGCCGGCGGATGGGGGAGCAGCTGCGGGCCCTGCTTGGCCGCGTCACCAATATCAGCCACTTCAGCTATAGCCAGGACAAGCTCGAGCCCTACGTTGATCAAATCAGCGAAGACGTCGCCACGCCAGCGGCCGACGCCACCCTCACCTTCAATGACGGTCAGACCCAGGTCTCGCCCGCCCAGGCCGGCAGCCGTCTCGACCTTGGCCGCCTCTCGCTGCTCATCAATGACCGCCTCGCTCGCACCGACATCAGCACTATCCCGGCTCCGGTCTACGGTGTCGTGCCGTCGGTCACCACGGCCGAGCTCACCGCCGCTGCTCAGCAGGCCGATGTCTACATTGCTGGACCGGTCACCCTCACCTACCGCGACACCAGCCAAACCATTGATCGCCATACCATCATCGGCTGGCTCGGCATTGCCCACCATGCCCCCACCTCATTCCTGGCCAGTCGCAATCTTGCCGACCTCTACCCGGCCAAATCCAGCGTTACTCTCAGCCTCAGCCACGACGCCATCACGGCCTACGTCGCCGCCCTGGCCGCCCAGCTCGACCAGTCGGCTGACAATGCCCAGCTCGCCATGCAGGGTGGCCAGCTGTCGGTCGTCGCTCCTAGCCAGCAGGGCAGCGCCCTCGACCAGCCTGGCACCGTCGACGCCATCAGCGCCGCTCTCATTCGCGTGGCCGACGACCGCACCGTCCCGCTTACCCTCAAGCTCACCCAGCCTGACGTTCGCGAGGACAACTTGGCCCAGCTCGGCATCACCGACCTGCTCTCTGAAGGCATCACTTACTTCCCCGGCTCCACCCAGGCTCGCCTCACCAATGTTCGCCAGGGCGCCAAGCGGTTCAATGGCGTGCTGCTCGCTCCGGGTGAAGTCTTCTCGTTTGGCAAGCTCCTGGGCGATGTCGGTCCCGAGACTGGCTACATGCCCGAGCTCGTCATCCTGGGCGACCACGAGGAGAAGCAATACGGCGGGGGGCTGTGCCAAGTTAGCTCCACGGCCTACCGCGCCGCTCTCCTGGCCGGCCTGCCCATCGTCGAGCGGCACAACCACTCCTTTGCCGTCAGCTACTACACCGCGCCCTTCGGCGTGCCCGGCGTCGACGCCACCATCTACTACCCCGACGTCGACTTCAAGTTCAAAAACGACACCGGCCACTACATCCTTATCCAGACCATCATGCAAGGCACCACCCTGCGCTTCGACTTCTACGGCACCAAGGCCAAGTACGGCCAAATCCGCGGTCCACAGTTCGTCACCGGTTCCAACGATGCCACCCAGCCCTCGCACACCGTTTTCTGGCGCGACACCTACGACCTAGCCGGCAACTTGCTCAAGACCGACGAAGTTAACACCTACTACAAGTCCTCCAAGGATTTCCCCGTCCAGCAGCAGTTCAATTAGCCGGCCCATCGTCCCAGCTCGCCAGCGATCCGGTAATGGCTCTGAGCCAGCGCAGCGGCGGTTTCACCTCCGCCGCGACGCTGTTTGAGCGAAGCGAGTCCGGAGCTAGGAGGCGGAACTGCCGCGAGCTGGTTCTACCCAATTGACAGCCTGGCGCTTTGAGACTAGGCTAAGCACACTCACGGTACCTCGACAATCTGGAAGGAGGGTCCATGTTTAGGCCCGTCTTCGGTACCGAAACCGAGTATGGTGTCAGTCCCACCAGCAAGGTGCAAGTGGAGGACATCGTGACCTGGCTATTCAAGGCCGCCAGCCATGGCGGCGTGCCAGGTGTCCAGCGTGACGAGACCAATATTTGGGTCGTCAACGGCGCTCGGCTCTATCGCGACATCGGCAGCCATCCGGAGTATGCTACCCCGGAATGCACCGAGCCACGCGAGATAGCCTGCCACGAGTGGGCCGGTCCCATCATGCTGAATAAAGCGTACCGGTCACGCCCAGCGACCTCAGAGCGCCCGGTGGTTCGGATTCTCAAGAACAACACCGATCACCTGGCCAGCACGTCGTATGGCAATCACATCAACGTCCTGATGCCGCTCCGCCAGAGTTTCGGCGACGACCTCGAGGACTTTGTCGGCGCCATGGGCGCCATGCTGGCTACCCTGCCACTGGTTGTGGGCGCCGGGCTGGTTATTCCGCCCGGCCCTCAGTGCCGCACCCGCCTGGCCGGGCGCAACTTCCGCTATCGGATCAGCGCTCGCAGTCACTTCTTTGCCAAGCTCATCGGCACGGCCTCCACCAGCACTCAGGAGCGCCCCATGTTCCTGGCCCGGGACGAGCACCACGTGCCCCGTCCTGGTGGAGGCAGCCACCCATACTGGAGGCTGCAGCCGATCTTCTTCGACTCAAACATTTTGCCTTCAGTCATCGAGCTCAAGGTTGGCCTGGTGGTATTGGCGGTTCTGATGTGGGCCGAAGGCTCTGTCACGCCCATCTCGCTGGCTAATCCGGTGGCTGCCTTCAGGCAGCTCAGCTCAGACTGGAAGATTCCGCTGTCCGTAGTCGCTGGCCGCCGCCTCACGGCCGTCCAAGTCGGCCTTCATTACTTGGCCCAGGCTGAGGCGTTCGTCAAGCGCCGTCAGCTGGCCATGTTCGAGCCGATCCTGGCCGAATGGCGGTTCCAGCTCCAGGCCTTCAGCCGATCGACTGGTGTCCCCGAGGCGCTATTCCTGCGCAATGACTGGGTCACCAAGTGGCTCATGATTAAGCGCCGGACTGAGCGCACGGGCTGTCACGACTACTACATCGCTGAGAACCTGCACCTGCATTACCACACGTTTGAGCTTGGGGACCACTTCGCTGATAGCGTCCCGGTCCGGCTCGCCGAACGTGCTAGCGGGTCAGCGTTTCTCGAGGCGGCCCGTCGGGCCAGCCTCAGGCCACCAGCCGCTGCCCGCGGCGTGGTGCGCTCAGCGTTCGTCAATCTGGTGGGCTCTAGCTCGCCACATCGTGCCGAAGCCGCCATTGTCGGCCCCCTGGCCGTCGACTGGTCCCGCCTGCAGCTGGGGCAGCATCACATCAACATCGGCGATCCATTCACCACCGATGTCCGCCCAGTCTCCGAGCTCGGCCAATTACTGGCCGCCGGGCGGCAATTGCCCGCCGCCTAGGGCTCGAGAGCCCCCGTGTTTTTCACGGGGGCTCACTTTTGTGATAGGCTTATGGCACTCTGGTACCTGAACAATATCGAGAGGAGGTGGCGCTATGCGCCGCCGTGCCATGGGTCGTGAGGCCGAGTACGGCATTGTTACGCTCGTCGGCAAGCAGCCGCATGCGCTTCCACTGTCGGGTATGTTCCCGGCGGATCTGGACTGCCCTAGCATGTTCCTGCCCAATGGCGCCCGGTTCTACATCGACATCAATCGTCATCCGGAGTACGCCACGGGCGAATGCGACAACGCCGAGGATGTCATGACGCATGCGCTGGCCGGCGACGAATATGTCGCTCGGGCTACCCAGCGCCTGCTCGTAGCCGCCAACCGCGATCCCATAGATCCGTTCGTTGAGTGCGAAGTGTACGCCAACAACACCTGTGGCTTTCGCGCTGGCGTCGAGGACACCTTCGGTACGCATGTCAACCTGCAGATCGGGGTGCCAGCCGACGCTGGCACTGCCAGTCTCGCTGGTTTCGCCGAGCCGCTCATCGCCTTCCTGGTGACTAGCCAGATTGTGCTGGGCGCCGGTCGGCTGCGCTTCAATCGCCAGCGGCAGCCTCGCTACGAGCTAGCTCAACGCTCAGGCTTCATGGACCAGGTTTACGCTCTGGACACCACGTCTCATCGGCCCATCGTAAACCTGCGGGATGAGCCGCATTCCGACCTCAAATTTGGACGTCGGCTGCATCTCATCTTGTTCGACAACCCGCTGTTTCCGCAGCACATCCGGCTCACCTTCGGGGTACTGGATGTACTGTGCACCATGCGGGAAGAGTTCCGGCTCGCCGGACTCGAGCTAGACAACCCGGTCAGCGCTATCAGGACTATTAGTCAGTGGCCCGGCCAAAAGGTCCGGCTGACCAACGGCCGCCGGCTCACCGCCGTCGAGATTCAGTTGCACTACATCGAGCAAGCGCTGCAGTTTCTGGGCAGCTACCCTCGTCTGTGTCCTCAGCGCCACATCGTCTCTGAGTACCACACGCACCTCCAGCGACTCCAGCAATCGCTGGAGCCGGAGGCCCACAAGGGTAAGCTCGGTTGGGCCACCAAGCAGGTGGTCTTGGAGGGCATTCGCGCCAAGCAGCCGGACATCA
>CAZDGK010000005.1:0-34623 GCA_964505035.1 uncultured Candidatus Saccharimonadales bacterium | reverse complement strand
TACCTGCTCGACCCGCTAGATAATGCCGTTCCGGAGCTGTATCCCATGCCCGAGCGGCAGGCCGAGCCGGCCTAGGAGGGCCCCGGGAAACCGGGGCTCTTTCACTGTCTTGACACTTCGGCCTATGTTCGGTAACATGGAATTATAAACCGTAGGAGGGTTTGTCATATGCACGGTCCACTCACCAAGCGCCAGAAAGAAGTTCTCGATTACGTCACTCAGTTCATCGAGCTACACGGCTATGCCCCCAGCTATCGTGAGATCGCCGCTCACTTTAGCTACGGCTCCGTCGCCACTGTGGCCGAGCACATTGAGTCACTCGTTGCCAAGGGCGCCCTCCAGAAGGGCGACAATGAGGCCCGCTCCATTCAGCTGGTCAAGGCCGAAGAGGTCGATGTGTCCCACACGGTCGGCCTGCCCATCCTCGGCCTGGTAGCCGCCGGCCAGCCCATCGAAACGCTGGGTGGCCACCCCGAAACCCTCGAAGTACCCCCCTTCATGGTGGGCCGCCGCAACTCCTACGTCTTGCAAGTCAAAGGTGACTCCATGATCGACGAAGGCATCCATACCGGCGACTACGTGGTAGTGCAGGAAAAGGAAATACCATCCAACGGCGAAATGGTCATCGCCCTCATCAATGGCGGCGAGGCCACCCTCAAGCGTTACTACAAAGAAAAGGACCACATCCGCCTGCAGCCCTCCAATTCCGCCATGGACCCCATCATCGTCGAATCCGGCACGCCTATTCAGATCCAGGGCGTCGTCATTGGCTTGATTCGGAAATACTAGGTGGAGCAGCCTCCGCTCCGGTTCGACTGCCGCCTCTACGTTTCCGCCCGCGGCTCGTTCGCGCCCTTGTTGCCACGCGAGACCGGGCCGCGCCGGCTGGCCGTCTTCACGCCCATCAGTTATGAAAAGCTCACCGAGCCGTCTTTCCGGCGGTTGCTAGCCGCTTTTGAGTCGCTAGGGTCGCAGGTCACCGGCTCTTAGCGGCTGCGGCTCTAGCGCAGCCTCCGGCGCACCGGTCGCGCTGGTTACCGCACGAGCACCAGCCCTGGCCGCGCTGCCAGGCTGGCTAGCCCGCGAGTGCCAGCCGCCACTATGGCCCAGGCTTCACTCAGGTAGAACGAATCATCCAGGTCTGTCTTCAGGAAGTCAGCCGGTAGTCGGCCGGGCCCCAGCGCCTGTACGTGCTGGGCCAATACCAGCGCCATCTCATACTGCTTGCGCTGCATTTGGGTGATCGTCCGCAGAGGCCGCGCCAGATTTAGCGCGTATTGGAAGGCCGCCACTGCTTGCAGGTAGGTGTCCTGCATATCTAGCAAGTCGTCTACCGCTAGCTCCAGAGCCTGCGGGTTCCCCAGTACGGCCAGATCCACGCCCGCGGTCTCCAGGAGGCTGGCTACCGCTCGCCAGCTGGCTGCCGCCCTCAGCTCCAATTCCGCCCGTGAGTACAGCCCAAAGTCGCCGTTGGCCAGTTGTGCGGCGTAGTCGACAACCAGCCCCGAGCTCGGCATGGTCGCCAGTAGGCTCTGCAGCTTGGCCTCCGGCAGTCGCCGCGTCAAATAAAGGGTCAAACAGCTGGCCGGCAAACCGCCGATCTGGTCCGGCCTCAGGGCGTAGAGCACCGCCTCAGACCAGTCGGCCGGCGCCCCGCTCATCATCCGCACCTGCTGCATGTGGGTAATGGTGGCCGTATGGCGCAAGATCTCATCGGCATCCACAGCCTGAGCCCGCCGCCGCTGCAGAGCCCGCCCGAGCTTGTGCCACTGCCGCTCGGCCGCCGCCAGCCAGGCCTCCGGTTCATCGCACACCACCACCGCTTTGCCCAAATACTGGCGGGCCTGAAAGTGCCGCATGACGTCCGCTGCTACATTCTCTGCCAAATCCCGGACCCGTCCGCGCACCTCCAAATACCGCACCGCCATGCGTTGCCCTCCTGATTGATGTCCCTATAGTAAATGGTGCTGACGGAAACTAAAATAGTCGTTTCGCGTCACAATGATGTGGTCACGCAGCGGCACACCTAGCAATTGCCCGGCCGCCGCCAGTTGCTGCGTCAGTGTAATGTCCTGCGCGCTCGGTTGCAACTCGCCCGACGGGTGGTTGTGCGCCACAATCAAGCACGCCGCCCGGTCCACGATCGCATCGGCGAACACCTCGCGCGGATGGGCCAGCACCGCGTCCAGGGTGCCGATCGTGATAGTCCGCTGCGCGATCAGCCGCTGGCCGCCGTCCAGCGACAACGTCACCAAATACTCCTGCTGCTTACCACGCATGTCGTCCAACCGGGCCAGCACATCGCTCATGGTTCGCAGCGGCTCGATATCCTTCACCAGGTGCCGCTTGGCCAGCTCCAGCGCCGCCAGTATCTTGCTCGCGCCCGCCGTACCCACGCCAGGCACCGCTGATAGCGATTCCAGTGTCACATTAGCCGTGCCCTTCGCCAGCAATTTCTGGACCTGCCGTGCGATCGACCCCACGTCAGCTGCGGCCGTACCGTTGCCAATCACCACCTCCAGCAGCTCAAAGTCCGACAGCGCCGCCGCGCCCTTAACCCGCAGCCGTTCGCGTGGGCGGTCTGGGGCAGGCAGTTGACTGATACGGCGTCGTTTTGGCATATCAGCAGTGTAGCAGAGCCCTTTGCCCGCCCCTAGCCAACCGCCATCAACAAGCTTATGCTCAAGGCATGAAGCCCTCACCACAGGCCGGTTTCGCGCACCTCGGCATCCTACTTGTGGTTGGAGTACTGATAGTTGTTGTAGCCATTGCCCTAGTCCGCCAGTCGTCTCATCCGGCCGCCACCAAGCCCAGCCCATCGGCCTCGGCTAGTCCGGCAGCCATTGGCGTGCTCAAGGGTTTCTCGCTGTCACCGCGCTCATCAGCCGCCGCCGACTTCACCGGCTTCTTCGCCCAGGCCAGCTCGGCCGGCGCCGGAGCCGTCACCTGGGCAGGGGATTGGAATGAGCTGGGCTCGGCTTCCGGCGCCGCCCACACCGTAGCCGCCCTGGGCAAGCAGTATCATTACGAGCCCGTTATCGAAGTTACCGCTTTCCGCGATTCCGGCGGCAGCTTGGTTCCAATCCGGCCGCTCACCACCGCCCAAATCAGTACCTATGCCCAGCAGGCAGCCAGCTTTGCCGCCACCAATCACCTCAAATATCTCGGTCTCGGCATTGAGGTCAACCGCATCTACGCCACCTCGCCGGCCAGTTTTAACACCTTTGTTGACCTCTTCAATCAGTCTGCCGCCGCCATCAAGGCCGCCTCGCCCAGCACTCAGGTCTTTACTACCTTCCAGCTGGAGCAGCTGCGCGGCCTCACCGGCGGTCTGTCTGGTGCCAAATCAGTCACACCCCAGTGGGGCCTACTCGATCGCTTCGCCGCCGCCGACTTCCTGGCCTTCACCACCTACCCAAGCGTCTATTTCCACCACCCCGGCGACGTCCCGGCTAGCTACTACGCAGACATTACCGCCCACACCATCAAGCCTGTCGCCTTTAGCGAGATCGGCTGGCCCTCGCAAACCCCGGCGGCCGGCTGGACCGCTACGCCGCAGGAGCAGGCCGGTTTCATCACCCTGTTTGGCCAGCTCACCACCAGCCTCAATCCCACTTTCATCATTTGGTCCTTCCTCTATGACCCAGCGGCCAAGCAGCCGTTTACCAGCATGGGTCTCATCGGCTCAGACAATCAGCCCCGCCCCGGACTAGCCGCCTGGTCCGCGCTCAAATACTAACCCCAAGGAGACCTTTCCGTGTTCCATCACGACCCCAATCACCCCCGGCCCTACTGGCACGTCGATGCCAAATGGGTTTGTGGCCTCATCTTATCGGCTGCCCTCGGTGCCAGCCTTCTGCTCTTTAGCCTGGCCCGCCTGACCGATCGCGACGTCATCATCCCGGTGGCCAGCCAGATCCTGTCCGGCTTCATCTTCAAGCAAGGCAGCCTCGACGACGCCAATGGCATCGACGACCTCAAGCGCCAGGCCGCGGCCGCCGGCGGCACCATTCATCCCCTCAGCGACTTCCCCAATGTCACCCTCACGACAGCCGATCTCAACACCCTGACGCCTCGCCAAATCCGCCTCAAGCTCGTCAGCCAAATCGTCGAGCCATTCTATACCAAGGGTGTCGACCAGGCCGTCGCCGAGGCCACCAGTAACCCCGATCAGCAGGCTCAGCTCAAGAGCCAGGTCGGCTTGCTCGGCCCGCTGAGCGCCTCCAATCACCAGAAGCTCGGCGGCGCGGCCCAGGTGAGCCTCATCCTGGTTCTGCTCGCGCTCATTGGCGTCGTCGGTTTCAGCGCTGGCTGGGGCCGGCTCGCCAGCCCTGGTGTCGTTGCTCTGCTCACGGCTGGCCCGCTAGCGCTCGTTTTCACCATCATCAAGCTTGGGGTCGAACACCCCGGCCCTGACGGCTCTGGTCCGTTCCAAAACCCCGTCGTGGCCGCCCTCGTGCCCGCTGTGCAGCCGTATTATGCCTGGGCCGCCCTTGCCGGCGTCGGGCTGTTGCTGGCTGCCGGTCTAGGCAAGCTCATTAGCCGGCTGCTACACCGACACGTCGCGCCGGCCAAAACTCCATAGCCCCAGCCCAAACGTCACCACGATAATCGCACCAAACACGGCTACTGGCCGCCAGTGCCACGACCCGCCGGCCAGCAGCTTCTGCACGTCAAAGTAATAAAACAGTGATCCATACTTCAGCCAGCTCACCTTGTCCTGGATCTGCGCCACCACATTCATGACATACATCAGCACCAGCCCGCTGCTCATGATGATGTAAACTTTACCACGCTCGCTCAGCATGGCCGACAGCCACATCGCGAGACCAAACACCGCCCACAGAAACAGGGTTGTGGACGCCAGTGCTCGGAGCATGATGCCAGCATCCGCCTGCACCCCGGCCAGTGGTGCCAGTGGCACTACCACCACCGTCGACAGGAGCGTAAACGCTAGTATTGATACGGGCCCCACCAGATATTTCGCCAGATAGATCCGACCCCGGCTCACTGGCATCGATAGCAGTAGCCCAATCGTTCGCCGCTCAATCTCGCCGGCCAGCCCGTTGCCTGCCCGGGCCAGCACCAGCGCGATGCCCATGATCGGCCACACGAAGCTAAACGACTCCGCACCCAGATATTTCTCGACCGTATCAAACGTCAGGCTCGGAATATTAAATGCCTGGAACAGTTCCTTGGGGTAGGCCTTGAATATCTCCTGGAACTTGTCCATCGATGCCAGCACCGACGGGTAAATCATCACATACAGCACCGTAAAGCCCAGTATTGCTCCGCAATAGGCCGCCAGGCCCAGCCGCTTGTGCTTAAACTCATACCAAAATACTGGCCACATCAGTGGTAAAACTCCATAAACACATCCTCAAGGTCAGCGTGTGTTACCTGTAGGTCTTTCAGCGGGTAGCGTACCAGCACGCGCAGCAGGGGATTAATGTCGCCATGTACACGCATCTGGACCTCACCTTCGCTTTGATGCACGATCTCCACGCCACGCAGCCGCAGAAACTCCGGCGGGATGGGACGCGCCGACACCACCTGCACCAGCCGCACCTGCAGCTCTCGCAGCTCGGACAGGCTTCGCTCGGCCACCACCTCGCCAGCCCGGATCACCACCACTCCGTCGCAGACCCGCTGCACCTCTGCCAGGTTGTGGCTCGACAAAAACACCGTACCACCCTGCGCTGCAAACCCGCGCAGCAGCTCATACAGCTGGTTCTGCAGCAGCGGGTCCAATGCTCGCGTCGGTTCGTCCATGATCAGCAGCCGCGGCCGCCCGCAAAACGCCAGCACAATCGCCAGCTTCTGCTGGTTGCCACTCGACAAATACTTCACTGGCTTGCCTAGGTCCAGATCCAGGTCCTGCGCCAGCTGCCGCGCCTCGTCACTGCGTCCGCGCACCCCCTCCACGAAGTTCAAATGCTCCCGGCCCGTCCAGCCTTGGTATAGCTGCAACTCCGACGACAGATAGCCCATCTCTCGCTTAAGCAATGCGCTGTCTCGGCGGGCGTCCCGGCCCAGAATCTCCACCGAGCCGCTATCGGGCCGGATGTAGTCCATCAGGCACCGGATCGTGGTGCTCTTGCCGGCCCCGTTCGGCCCCAGGAAGCCAAAGATGCTGCCCGCCTGCACCGTAAATGACACCTCATTGAGCGCCTGCTTGCGCCCAAACCGCTTGGACACCCCGCGCACCGCGATCACTGGCCCCCGTTCAGCCATGTCTGTCCTCACTCATTGCCATCATTATAGCCCTATGGTTCGCGAATTACCGGTGTTTCCAGTTCTACCTGGATGTGGCCCACAATCGGTGCCTGCCGTTTGATGTTTTGCTTAATCTCATCGATGAGTTTCTCAATCTGGCGCGTTTCTAGTCCGCCGGCCAGGTTTACCTCAACATTCACCAGCAGCCGTTCCGAGCCCAGGTACATCGTGCGCAGATCGAGCACCCGCTTTACGCCCTTCACCTCAAGGGCCGCTTGCCGGATCAGCGCGTCAATGTCGCCGCCGGCCGAGCGGCCCACCAGCAAATCCTTGGCTCCCACAATCAACCCCACCGCCAGCACCGCGACCGTCACGCCAATCAATATTGACCCCACGCCGTCCAATCGCCCGTTGCCGGTCACGCCGTACCATCCCAATGCCACCAGGCCGATCACCGATGCTGCCGTACCCATCAGATCAAGCACAAATGTCGCCTTGGTCTCCACCAGGCTGGAGTGCCGCACGCGTTGCCACAGCCGCGGCCCCGGGTGCTTGCCGCGCAGTCGCTGAATACTCAGAGCCAGCGCGTAGCCGTTGCTCGCCGCCCCCGCGCCCAGCGCCACATACGTCAGCCACACATGCGCTACCGGCGCCGGTTCCAGTAGCCGCTGCACTCCCACGTAGACCGACAGTGTGCCAGTCAGCACCAGCATCGCAATGCCGGCCATCAGTACCCAGAAGAATAATTCCCGGCCGTAGCCAAAGTGAAAGTCCCGGTTTGCCCGCCGTGCCGCCCGTCGCACCCCCACGAGCAGCAGGGTAGAAGTCAGCAGGTCCGCCGCACCCTGCAGCGACTCCGCTAGCATTACCACGCTGCCAGTCACCACCATCACGGCTACGTTCAATGCTACGTCGGACACATCCACCACAAATGACGTAATGATCACCCGGCGGGCCGAAATCGGCTTACTCATACTCACCATCATAACAAAATACCGGCTCCAACTAATGTGTTGGAGCCGGTCTGGGCCACTTACCGTCCGTCCGGCTCGTCGTCCCGGACCATGCCCAGGTACGACGGCTGGTGCAATCGGCCGGTACTCGTCCGGTCGCTAAACGCCACTCGGCATCGTACCACCGGCTTGACCCGGTGGATGCCGGCTGGCGTTTGGCCTTGCCGCAGCGGCCGCAATGTGGCCAGTAGCTTGGCGGCCTCAGCGTCGCTGAAGCCGGTGCTGCAGCGGCCCACGGCCACGAGCTGGCCGTCTTGCTCTTCGGCCAAAGTCAGCCCGGCCAGGCTGCGGGCCGAATTGAGCACGTAGCCGGTAATCACAAACACTTGCCGTCTGCGCAGTTTCACTTTGACCCAGCTCGATGCCCGCCGGCCCGGTAGGTATTCGGACTCGAGGTCCTTGGCCACCACCCCTTCCAGGGAGGCGCCGGCCACTACCTGCCAGAGCGCGTCGGCGTCTTCAAACCAGTCCACTATCTGGACGTAGCGCGACTTGACCACCACGGTCGACAGCCGTCTGCGACGGGCCGACAGGGGCAAGTGCACCGTTGGTTCGCCATCTGCCTCCAGTACGTCAAAGATGTAGTAGCGCCGCGGCTTCAATCCGGCCCGCAGTGCTCGCAGATCTGGGTGGCCGCGCTCGTCGAGCACCACCACCTCGCCGTCCAGCACGCAGTCGCGCTGCCGGACGACCCTGGCGATCTCTGTCGCCAGTTCCGGGAATCGAGCGGTCAGGTCCAGACCGTTGCGACTCCACAGTGTCGCCTGCCCGTCGGCCACTTCCGCCATCATTCGCCAGCCGTCGAGCTTCAGCTCGTACCGCCATTTCGAATCACGCGGAAGCCGCCGAGCCGAGATCGGCAACATTGGTTGGTACTTCACTAGCAACCCCCTCACTCGGTGGATCTGCGGGTAGCAGTGTGCGCACTATTTTAGCGTATATTTGTCAATATGTCTTCCCCTCTTGTGGCAAGGCCTGCCATTGCTACAATGTATCCGTGAATACTCCCATCTTCGTCACCAAACCTACCCCCACGGCTCAGGCCGCCGAAGCCGCCCTGCGCGCAGCCCTGACCGGCACTACGGCTCTGCCGGCTGGCCTGGTGTTCGCCATTGGCGGCGACGGCACTATGCTGCACGCCATCCGCCAGCACCTTGAGGGCGACGTGATGTTCGTGGGCATTTCAGCCGGCCGCCTGGGCTTCCTCCAGACCGTCGAGCCCGATGAAATCCCTCAGCTCGTCCAGGCGCTCCGGCTTCATACCTTCAGCGTTATCAAAACACCGCTGCTGGCCGCGTCCCAGGGTGGCCGCCACCTTGGCTATGCCTTCAATGACATCTCGCTCGAGCGTGGCGGACCCCGCGCCGCCAAGTTCGATCTGCACATTGGCGGATCGTCCGGCAGCTTCATCGGCGACGGCGTCATCTTTGCCACCCCCATGGGCTCCACCGCCTACAACCTCGCCGCCGGTGGCCCCATCATCGACTCCGCCGCTCAGGACCTGTTCGTCGTCACCCCCAATAACCCCCACATCTCCACCCTCTATTCCAGCCTCCAGCGGCCCCATGTTCTGACACGCCGGCGCCGTGTCAGTATCGCCATCGACCCCGCCGATGCCACCGAGCGTCCAGTCACCCTCATGATTGACGGGCTAGCCATCGTGCCCAAGGCAGGGGAGCCCATCGAGATCTATCTCTCGGATCACTTTATTCAGCTTGTCGAGCTTACCCCCGACGGCTTCCACAACCGTGTCGAAAACAAGCGCCTCGGCCGCTTCTAGTTGTCAGAAAAGTCCGACGATATTATAATCTGATTTGGCTTTCACTAAGCTATCTATCCCCGGCAGCCCAGCTGCCGCCCAGTAGAAAGACGAGAATTATGCCAAATTCCGTCACCCTCCTGCGGCCAGTCGACAGCCCAGCCGTTGTTGGCTGGACCGAACTGTTCCCGAGCTATCAGGAGCCGTCCCAGCTTGACCTCCGGCTGCTTCAGCTGGCCAGCCTGACTCATCAACTAGGCCTACCATTCCCGGCTGAACCCAAGCGTCCTTACTCCATCTGGTGGCACGCCTTGCACGAGGTAGCGCATTGGGCCGTCAAGCCCGATTGGTATATCGACTATTCGCTCTGGCTGCGGCCCGATATCCGGGTTCGTACCGGTCACTTGGTCTTGCCGGCCGGCCTCGTCCCGGGATTCGCCGGGCTGGACATTGCCGACTACCGCTACTACGCGGCCGGCAATGATCTCATCCCCGACATCTACCTGCCCAGTGACGACCCGACCCCCAGCGAGACGGAGGTCCGCCGCTGGTCATTGCAAATGCTCGACTGGTTCGGCTGGCCGCATCCATTGCGAGAAAACGTCAATGCTGACGGCAGCCTCATCATCACGCATGGCGACCTGGCGTTCTACAAGCCAGCTTCGGGCCGGGTGTGGCACCCTCGCTACCTGACCGATCCGGCCGCTACGGCCAAAATGGCCGCTTGGGGCATTGACGTCCCAGCCGGCCAGCTCCGGCCCGTCAGCGACCCGTTCGCACTGCCGTATCCCAGGCCCAGCCATGTCAGCCAAGTCCTGGCCAACATGGACGTCATCTACCGGCGCTATGGCTCCGGCCAACACCAACCCATCCCGCCGGACCACTCGGAGTACTGGCTGACCCTGGTGGCGGCCACGCTTCAGCACTAGCCGGCGGTAGCTCTGCTGGCAGCGCCTATCGGCCCGGGAACCATCGCGTCCCGGGCCGCTAATACTTGCATAAATTCATCAAATATGGTAGAAATATCAGGTCAACATTCAACTCCGACACGGAGGTGACACCTGATGGACTACTACATTTCGCTAGGGACAATCCGGGCGCTCCCGCCGGCCAACCGCTGGACCTACGTGCTCCGGCTGATTGGCCTGAACCTGCTCTGGGCTCTGGGTGGCTTCGTCGCCATCGCGGCCCTCATGCGATTCATGGCCAACGACACCAGGTTCGGGGCTGTGCTGGCTGAGTCGGCTCTGCTCACCGCCGTCATGATGGTCTACATCGTCAAGATGACCATCGACAGCGCCTGGATCAAGCGCTACCGCGCCGCGGTTCAGGCCGAGCAGGCCAAGACCCACGAGCCGCAGCACATCACCGCCTACATCCTGGGCGTCGAGCCAGGCGACGGTCACTGGACCATCGACACCATCGACGGCGACGGACCGGTCCAGCGCTTCGACATCCCGGTCGACGGGCTCGAGGTGCGCTCCGGCGGGCGGCCCATGGTCGCGTTCGTCTGCGATCAGTTCGAGCCGCCGACTGCGGCCCGCGATGACGCCGCTCTCACCTGGGGCGGTCACACCATCCTGACGCTGCCCCATCCGGACCAGCCGCCGCCGCTCCGTGCTCACCCCAATGAGTACTGGAGCGCCCTCACCGCGAAGTAACCGTTCATCGACTAAAGGCCCAGGAGCCGTATCGCGCTCCTGGGCCATCATTTTGCCACTACCTCTCCGGGCCGTCAGTTATCGCCCCAGAAATGCCCGGGCCGCTTGGTCCTTGAAGATCCTCAGCAGCCGGTCGGGTGGCGACACCTCCGGGTACAGGTACACGACCTTGTCCGAGCCGTCGCTGAGCTTGCGGCAGAACATCACAATCGCCACGGGTAGGCCCAGGGCCTCCACTTGCCGACAGGCTATATCCAGTGCGGCATCGTCCAGGCCTTGCTCGAGTTCCATCGAGTGTTCAAACGACGGCGTCAGCAGTGTCTGAACGAAGGGGCCTCGGGCCTCGCCTGGTGCCAGTGAGTAGCCCTGCAGTCGCCGGGCCGCCCCTTCGCCCTTGAGGTCCGTTGGCTCCATCGCCAGATAGACAACCTCCGGCTCGCCCTCATCGTAGTACATCGCCAAGTAGCAGCGGGCCTGCATGAGCTCGCTGTCGTTGCCGCCCTCCAGGGCGGTAATCGCAAACAGCTCGCCGTAGTTGCCGGCCAGAATGTCGGCTACGCGAAGGTGCCGTTGCTGTGCATGGGCCGGTATGTCAACCATTACACTCCTAAAACGTTGGTGGTTCGGTGACAGGCCGCATTCTACTTTGCTAGAGGTCATTTGCCAAGTCTGGGTGGTAAAATTACGCCATGACAAAAATCACCAAGGCCGTTATCCCCGCCGCCGGTCTCGGCACCCGCTTCCTGCCCCAGACCAAGGCTATGCCCAAGGAAATGCTGCCAGTCATCGACAAGCCCATTATCCAGTACGTCGTGGAGGAGGTCGTCGCGGCCGGCATCACCGACATCATTATCGTCACCGGTGCCCACAAGCGCAGCGTCGAGGACCACTTCGATCACCAATACGAGCTCGAAGCTCGCCTGGACCGCGCCGGCAAAGGGGAAGTGGCCGACCAGCTGCGCTCCATCGCCGAGATGGCCAACTTCATCTACGTCCGCCAGAAGCCGCTCGTCAGTGACAACGGCACGCCCATCGGCAATGGCGTACCCATCCTCAACGCCGCCCACCTCCTGGGCGACGAGCCGTTCCTCGTGATGTGGGCCGACGAGGTCTTCGTCGGCCCCAAGCCTCGCGCCGTCCAGCTAGTTGAGGCCTACGACCAGCTCCAGGCGCCTGTCATCTCGCTCATCCCCATCGAGGCCGACAAGGCCAAAAATTATGGCATGGCTAGCGTCGCCCAAGATCTTGGCCACGGCCTGCTCAAGCTCGACGGCATCGTCGAAAAGCCCGCCGGCGAACCGCCGTCTGCCTATGCGTCCATTGGCGGCTACGTCCTCACGCCTGATATCTTCCGCCCACTCGAGGACGCCGCCCCTCACGCCGACGGCGAAATCTACCTCACCACCGCCATCACCAGCCTCGCCAAGTCCGGCACCGTCTATGGCCAGGTCCTCGAGGGCACCTGGCACGACACCGGCAACAAGCAGAAATACCTGGAGTGCATCGCCGATATCGCCCTGGCCGACCCCGACCTCGGCCCCGGCTTTGCATCGTATCTGAAAAAGCGTTTACAATAAGGCCATGCCAGAGCACTTACCTCCCACCGGTTCCGAATCATTTCACCCCGCGGTCGATCCCGCTGAGTTGGTATCAGCTCCGGATGAGCACCCGGAAGCCGCCCAGTCCATTGCAGCGCTAGTCGAAGACGATCACGAACCTGTCGTCGTCGTTCCGCCAGCCCCTCGCAATGCCCATGATCTCACACCTGGAGAGCGTAAGCTCATTGGCGAGGGCGCCAAGGATCGCAAGCAACTCCAAGAGATCTTTGACCCGCTCTCCATCGCCGGCGCCCAGCACCTCAAGGCTATGCTCGAGGCCAACCCGGCCGAATGCCGCGAGCGCATCCGCGACCGACCATTTGCACTCGCGCCATATGGCGAAGTCTATATCAAGCTCCCACCCGGCTTCTTTGGCGATCAACCGCCTGCCGTCCCGGCCGGAGTGGGGACCGACGAAGCCCGCCGGCTGGCCACCGCCTTCATTGACCGGATCACTCGTGAGGGCACAGCCGAGGAAAAACGATTTTTCCAACTCACCCCTGATGATTATCGACGGGACGACACCATCAACCTGCTAACCAACCGGATGAACCAACTCCAGTATGACGGCGAAGTCATCTATCCCGACCAATGGCGCCAGTACGAAGACACCTATCAGTCATTCAAAGACCGGAACAAAGAGGGTGACATGTTCATGGTCTATCTCAACCGCACATTTAACACCCATCGCCGGTACAGCGCCGCCACCGGTCGGAACAAAGACTTCGTGCTCACCTCCACCGATACCGAGTATCACACCATGCCCTATGGCGTTATCATCACTCCGGTTGGGGACTACGGTCCCGAGTTCGCCCGTGACTTGGGTCGCACTACGGCCTACGCTATCGAGGTTCTTGACCGCGCCGTTCAGGACGATGCTCAGCAGATCGCTCAGCAGCACATGAGCTTCCTCCAGCTCCACACGGCTCGAGCCAACGATCAAGGGGCAGCCACCCCGATGGAAGATGGCAACCTCAAGGGGTATGCTCCTAAAGCCGCCGTCCATGAGGGCGTCTTGTCTATCATGCAGACGATCACCATGCTCACCTGCAACAAAGTCGAAGGCTACGACGACCCCAATAAGCTCATGCATGATCTCATAGAGCAGGGGATGATCGAGCGTATCACTCGCATGGTGCCTATGGGTATGGTTGGGCCGTTGGCCATGGTCGGACATTATTTCCCCAATCCACTCATTGTCGAACCCGGTGGCCGCCTCGCGCTGCGACCCGAAGTTGAGGCCGAAATCCGCGAGCGCCACATTGCCTATATGAAGACCGTCTTAGCAAAGAAAGGTCAGCCCGGATATCCCCAT
Organism: uncultured Candidatus Saccharimonadales bacterium; assembly: GCA_964505035.1. Lineage (GTDB taxonomy): Bacteria > Patescibacteriota > Saccharimonadia > UBA4664 > UBA4664 > CAZDGK01. Next base: position 21,061 of record CAZDGK010000005.1, on the reverse strand, counting down.
GGTGGTCTTGGTCTCACCTGCCCGGTCTCGGGCAAGGACGGTGGTATCCGGCAGCTCAGCGAGCAAATGGACGTCATCCAGCAGCTCAGCACCTCTGGCCCATAGTCTCCTAGACAAAAATCGGGCTCCCAGAATCTCTGGGAGCCCAGGCCGCGCGTTAGCGCGGCGCAAGGGACGGATGGCCGTCGTCGGCGATGAACACCCGGTGTGTCGACTTGCAGGTCTCTCTCCAGCCGGGCAGGTTCTGATCCAGCAGGATCGAGTGCAGGTCGTCGTCCGTCGATGCCAGTGCGTACACCAGCGGCATGTTCTCGCCGAGCCGGCCCCGCCAGCACAGGTCCAGCGGCCGCAGGCGGTAGTCCTCGCCCAGCGACCTGAGCGGGGTCTCCAGCCAGGCCACCGGATCCTGCTGATCGCCCATCAGCTTCATGAGGCCGAGTAGGCCCAGGATCTCGTACAGCCGCTCCAGCTGAGCTGGCAGTGGCCGGACTGGCGTTGGCTGGGTCTCGCCGCGCGACCATTGCCGCACCGTATACACAGTGGTGCCGACCATGGTCGCGATGTGGCTTTGGCTCATGCCGAAATCGTCCAGCAGTCGCCGCAGCAGCCCTTGCGTTTCACTCATCGGTTCAGTCACCGGTTCTCCTCTCGTCGTGCCGGACCGAACCCATCGAGTATACAATTAATTTGTACGCTTGTAAATATGCTCGCTCAGTGGTATAATTGCATAATCTAACGCACACCAGTTAGATTGGTTCTCACAGGGAAAGGTGGTGTCATGAGTCAGGGTAGCAAGCCACCCGCTCGCGCACTTCCCGCGGTTCCGGCCGCCGAATGGGTCAGGCCGTCGCGGTGGCAGGCGTTCCGCCTGTACCTCCGCAACGGCGACCTCAAGGGTCACATCACCCGCGGCCACAAGCTGGCCGTTGGTCTGGTGGCACTGATGCCGCTCGTGCTCGCGGATGACGTCGTCGGCATTCTGCCCGACGACATCGAGCTGGTCGGAGGATTCTTCGCAGTCCTCCTCATCCTGCTCGGCATCCGCAAGTACCGCCGGCCGCCCAAGCCGGGAGCCGCGCCCACATCGGGTCCGGCGCCAGCCGCGTGAACCATGGCCGTCCCAGTCCGCTGGGACGGCCTCTATTTTGCCTGCTCGTCTGGCCCGGTGGCCTTATTTAGCCGCTCTTCCAGCAGCGCCATCGCTCGCACGACCCGGGCCTGGCGCTGGGCCAATTCCTTGAACTTGAAGTATATATTTAGCGACACATAGACAAACGCCACCACCAGCCCATACAGCAGCAGGTCTGCGCCGCGACCCACTCCCACCAGGTGGGCCAGCCAGGTTAGCGCGTCCGGCGCCAGGATTGACACAATCGCCGCTACCACAAACAGCACAAACAGTACCTTCTTGCCCGCTCGCAGCTGTGTCGTGTTGCGGTTGCCCAGGAAGTACAGTAGCGCCATCATCACCGCCACGATCAGGATTACTTGCACGAGCATGTTATTTCCCCCCGCCTAGTCGGTGTAGTAATAAGTCAAACGCCAGATTGATCGCATTGGAGCTGCGCTGGCCCGATGCCCCCCGGGCACTCCGCGAGTAGTCGGTGTAGTCAATCGTCACCGGAATTTCCTTGTAGCGCCAGCCTTTCTGGCGGATCCGGCTCTCGATCTCCGTGGCGTGCGTCATGTCAGACATCGTCAGCTTCAGCTCCGATGCCGCCCGCCGGTTAAACACCCGCAGGCCCACGTGCGCGTCCGTCAGGTGCAGGCCCGTCAGTGCGTAGTTAAACCAGGTGGCCGCCAGCAGCAGCCACCGCCGCGAGCCGGGCGGCCGCACTGCGCCGTCGAGGAACCGCGATCCCAGCACGAGGTCCACATCGCCCTTGCGAGCCTCGGCCAGCATGCGCTCAGCGTCCTCCACTCGGTGCTGGCCGTCCGAATCAAAGCTGATGAAATACTCCACCTCTGGCTGCTGCAGTGCCCAGTCGAAGCCCGTCTGCATCGCCCCGCCCTGTCCCAGATTCACCGCGTGCGACAGCACCGTCACCGGGTAGCGCCGCGCCACCTCGGCCGTATTGTCGCTGCTGCCGTCATTGACCACCACCACCCGGCTAAAGCGCTCTAGCACGCCTTCGAGCACCTGGCCAATCACCTGTGACTCATTATGAGCCGGGATAATCACACAGACATCACTATTCACACCTGCCCCCTTCATCGCTTCAATATCAACCCAATTGCTATCAGTAGCAGCACCATGCCAGCCAAATTCAGCATACTCACGCGCTCATGGAACTTCAGTACGCTCACCGCCAAGGCTAGCACCAGCGCCGCCGGCACTACCACCGATTGCACCCGGAAATAGTCATTCTTGCCGAGCAGGTCCACGTACAGCGCCGTCGCTACCACGTACAGCACCGCTCCGGCCAGGAATGTCGGGCTCAGAAACGTCTGCCAGCTTCGCTCGGCCAAGCCGCTCGCCGTGGCCGCACCAGCCGCCATTTTCCAGAGCGTCTGCCCGAGCACCAGCAGCCCAGCCACCACCAGTCCCAGTGCGATCATCATGGCTGGCACCATTGCGTGCATACCCGGCTAAAGTAGTCAAAATGCAGCGGGTAGCCCTCCAGCAGCACCGCCACCAGCGCCGCCACCGCCAGCAGGCTGCCGCCGACCACCAGGAGGCTCAGAGTTTTGCGCGATGTCTGCACAAACAATCCCTTACTTCTTAGTGCGAATGGTAGCAGCAACAGCATCGGGATAAAATACCGGCCTTGCACACCGTTGACCACCCGGCCGCCGACTTCGCTAAAGTACAGATACAATACACCCTCTGTTGCTGCCACCACCACCGCCCAGGTGCCCAGAAACGCCCAGCGCTGCCCCGGCCGCGCCAGCGCCGGCTCGGGCTCCACCAGCGCCAATATCGCCAGCGTCAGCACCGCGTAGCTCACCATTACCACCCACAGGTAGGTCGGTATTCCCAGCCAGCCAGCCGGCGTCGTCGCCGAAGCTATCAATTGGAAGCTCCGGTCACTATCCACAAAGTGTAGGTTCAGCATTGCCTGCGGGAAGATCCAAGGGTCATGCACGATAGCTTGCACCTGAGCCATCGGGTGTGCCTCCACAAAGCCTTGAGTCACGTTGGCCCGGCCCACCGTCGCGCTCCAGGCGGCCACCAGCAGGAGTCCTGGCAGCACTATGCCAGCCAGGCCAGCCAGCCACCGGCGGGTGCTGCCATACCGCCGCCGCGGGATCGCCATGGCCGCCAGCGGCAGCAGCGCCAGCGGCGGCTTGGTCAGGGCCAGCGCGGCCGCCGTCGCCACGAGCCAGCTGTATTCCCGGCGGCTTAAGGCGCCAGGCTCGGTAGCGGCTCTCACCACCTGAGCCACTAGCAGCATCGATAGTCCCACCGTCATCACGTCGGCCGTCACCGTGCCCGACTGGAACACCGTGATCGGCAGTAGGGCCACTGCTCCAGTCGCCCAGCCCCATCGCGGCGCTATTCGGATCGCCGCATACACCATAGCCACCCAGGCCGCCAGATTAAACAGCCGCGTCAGATAGAACAATCCAAATGGCGGCAGGTCCAGGAGCCGCCCGGTCAGCACGCCCAACACCTGTGGCACATACGGCACCGGACTATATACCGCCGAGCCGTCAAACCGCTGCCAAATCGTCTTATCAAAGTCCAGTTTGGAATGCAGTAGGGGAGCCGTCAGCTTCTGCAGCGACCGCGGAATATACCCACCCAGCTCCAGGCCGTCCTGTCCTTGCAGCCTCTCGGCCCAAATATGCCCTTGTGAGATCCCTACTGCCCGATAGAAGTGGTAGGGTTCATCCGGCACCCGGCCTAGTGGCGGCGCCAGGAATACCATCATCAAACCCAAAACCGCCGCTAGCAGCGGCACCACTTTCAGGGGGTTGCTCATCCACGCCCACCATGCTCCTGCTGAGAACTTGCTTAGCATCTCTATTCTTATGGTAGCCGCCCGCGCCCTCCCGGGCAAGATCACAGCCCGCTCTCAGGCCATTCTGCTATACTGTGCGCGATGAATACTCCTGCTCCCGCTCATGGCCGCGCCTACTCCTGGCTGCTTGTTGTAGCCGGCGCCTTTGGGCTGCTAGCCTCCATCGAGATCACCTACGACAAGTTCCAATCATTGGCCAACCCAGCCTATACCCCCGCCTGCAGTCTCAATCCAGTCATCAGCTGCGGATCAGTCATGAAGACCGCCCAGGCCGCCGCCTTTGGCCTGCCCAATTCGTGGTTTGGCCTCATCTGCTTCGCGGCCGTCATGGTGGTCGGTTTCAGCCTGCTAGCCGGCGCTACCTTCCGGCCTTGGTATTGGCGCCTCTTCAACGCCGGCTCGGCCCTAGGCGCCATCTTCGTGCTCTGGCTAGCCTTCCAGTCCATCTACGTCATCCACGCCCTCTGTCCGTGGTGCATGGTCGTGTGGGTAGTCACGCTGGCGGTGTTTTGGTACACCACACTGCGCAACCTCCGCGCCGGGGTCTGGCCCACGCCGCCTCTCCTGGCACCGGTTATCCGCCCGCTCCAAACCTACCGGCACCTCATCGTTGTGCTCGGCTATCTCGTCATCCTTATCGCCGTTCTCGTCCAGTTCTGGTATTACTGGCGCACCCTCCTCTAGGCTGTGTCCGCCAAATAAAACGCCGGCCCCAAATACTGGGGCCGGTTGCAGTTGGGAGTTGCTGGCTTGAGCCGGCGGGTGGGTCAGTTGCTGCTTGCGCCACCGCCACTGCGGGCGCGCGCTTGCTGAGCGGCCAGTTGAGCGGCCGCGGTGATGCGGGCCTGCTCGACTCGCGCCGCCTCCGCTTGAGCCGCTGCCTTAGCCGCCGCCTCTGCTGCCGCTTGCGCGGCCGCGTCGTTGCTCTTGGCCATGAGTTCACACTCCTTCGTGCTCATGTCAGCCGCTGTTCGGCCGAGATGTAAATACGTTTATACACCTTTGACAGACAAAATTAAAGGCTTTCCTGTGGGCACATTAATCCAGAGACAAATCGACCCCCGAGCCAGGTTCAGCTCGGAGGTCGGGGGCGTTTGCCGTGAGGCGGGGTTAAGCCGCCAGCAGAGCTGGCAGCAGCGTCGGCAGCGACCGTTTGTCGCTCTGGCCGTCGCACCCGGCTGCCACCATCTGCTCGCGGTAGAGGCTGGAGCTGGAGGCGGCGATCATCGTGCCGCCGTAGCCCCGCCTCCGCGCACTCCGGATGAATGGCAGGGTGTTGATCTCGTCGCCCGGCACGCAGCCGTCCACGATGATCACATCGGTGGTGGCCTCGTGCTCCAGGAAGAGCTTGATAGCCATGTCCAGGTTGTCCGCTTCCAGCACCTCAGTGCCGGCCGGGCAAGCCTCCCGGTATCGCAGGCGTACGCCAGCGTCGTCCTCGACGATGAGAACCTTCACAATCAACTCCAATCCATGGTCGGGAAGAATTGTGACTGAAACGCAGGTCACACAATAACATTTTTTGCGACTGCGGTCAATCTAATGCGCTGCGCTAAGCAGACTTTTCTAGCAACTCCTTCGTCGTTTCCAACACCCTTTCCCAGTTCTTGGTTGAATGGTCCGCGCTCTCCTGGCTGGGGCAGTTCTCCTGCGTCACCGTGAGCTTGGTGCCACCACCGGCCTCGGCCAGCTCGTACGTCACCACATTATAATTCTCTGGCTTGTCCTCCAATCCGCTGAATTCACTAAAGTAAGTGGCCTTCAGGAGCTTGTTAGGTTCAATTTTCAGAATGGTGCCCTTATCCTCAAACGGCTTGCCCTCCCACGTCCCGCGATAGAGCAACGGGCTGCCCACCTTCCAGTCCGAGACCACCTCGGCGCCATACATAATCTGCTTTACCAATGCTGGTTCGGTCAGCGAAGCCCACACCCGGGCGGGACGAGCGTTAATCACAAGACTCTTGGTAGCGGTAAAAGTGGTTGACATATCAGGTACTCCTTAACCGGGCTATAATACGCTCAAACCATGGCCAAACGCTTGCAAAAATCCGCAAACGCCCTGCCCGAGCTCAAGGCTCTGCTAGACCCCGTGCGGGCCGCGCAGCACTTTCGGGTTGAACGCTACCTGCCCTCGGCGGCGCTAGCGCCGTTTGTGGAATATTATTGGATTTCACGCTGGAGCCTAGAACCTGGCCAGCGCTACACCGCCGAGATTCTGCCCGATGCCTGCGTCAATCTGGCGTTTCGCGCCGACCGCGGCTGGCTCACAGGCGTCACCACCGGCAAGTATGAATACGAGGTACGAGGCCGGGGTGTCATCGCCGCGGTCAAATTCACCCCCGGCGGCTTCCGTGCCTTTTGGCCGCACACCATGACCGCTCTCACCGACCGCACTCTGCCGGCGGTGCGCGTGTTTCGGGGCACCGGGCCGGACTTTCGGCGCCAGCTCACGGGTCACCTGGACGCCGACATAGTAGCACGGCTGGAGGCCCTGTTGCTGGAACATCGCCCCGCTGTCGATGCCAACCTCCGGCGCGTCGCCTCCATCATCCAAGCGGTAGTGGACGATCCATCCATTCGCACTGTGCAGGAAGTGCTGCCTATATTCAATCTCAGTGAACGCACGCTCCAGCATCTGTTTCAGACTCATGTGGGCGCAGGCCTCAAATGGATCATTATGCGCTGCCGTCTCCAAGAGGCCGCCCGCCTGGCGCTCATCAACTCTGCTCCCAATTGGACACACATCGCAGCCGAGCTGGGCTATGCCGACCAGTCCCATTTCGTGAATGACTTTAAGCAGGTTATGGGCAAAACTCCCACCCAATACGCCAAAGAGCTAGCCGGGTTTCGGCCCGGGCAGCTCTAATGCGCGGTGTTGCTGGCGGGTGTGGTGGCGTCTTCGCCCCGGTTGTAGGTCTTGGCGCCGCTATCAAACCCACTCACCTCGGCCGCCAGCTTGTCGGGGAACACTTCCACCTTCAGTTCACGCTTGCCCGTCATCTGTACCAGTAGTGTGCCTCGCACCGTCGGAGCGTTCTCGGCCTTCACGCCGTGCGCAAAGTCACCCATCCAGCGCTGCCCGTCCGGCGTCGTCAGCTCCTGCTGCACCAGCTCATACTTCACCATTCCCGAGCTGGGCGTAATCGTCGTCGGGTCCGGCCCATTGCCCTTTATGCCAAACTGTTGAGCGTTGGCGTTCTTGGCGTTCGGATCTGTCGACGCTCCGGGTATCACTCCCGGATAGTTACCAATCGACACCATCCAGGCCGACGGGTCAATATAGTTGGGCGCAAAGCTCAAATGCCCGCGCCAGTACCCAGGGTTCGGGCCCTGCGCTGTCGCACCCAGATATCCATTCGTCCCGGCCGCAAACCATGTACCCACCAGCTTGCCGTCTTGGTCATAGCACACCAGTCCGTCCACTGGGTCGGCCGTCCGGATGTATTTGGCCACCACCGCGTCCTTGATGGCTGGGTCCAGATACTTCGTAGTCGGCGCCGTAAACACCTTCCACGACTCGGCATTGTCGTAAGCATTGCGGGCAATAAAGGGTAGGGGAGTCTGACTCAGATCCCACACCGCAAAGTCCAGCGTCTGCCCGCCAATGTGGCCAATAATCTCACCCTTCGTCACCTTGAATGGCTTAAAGCCGTTGCCCGTGCGCGGGTCGTAGCCCGGCATCGCCGCCTTCACCTGATCGCTCAAGGATGTCACGAGGTCCACGTAGGTCAAGAAGCTGCAGGTATGCGAAAACACCAGCCGGTACTCATCGCTTGATGGCACGTCCACCGTGTGGGCTGGCGTGTTGTACTTATCACCACGGTGCTGAATCGCCACCAACCAGCCGTCCGCCGGCGCCACCACATCGTAGGTGTCGCGCAACGCCCGGCCGTCCAGCCCAATGTAGTACTGGTGGTCCACCGGCGTCACGTGTCCGCCCACCATCAAACCATACGGCTGAATTGAGCCAATCTGGGCGATAGGCATCGGCGCCGTTATCGGGACACTGCCCACGCCCTCACACTTCCCGCTGGTCAATTGCACCGATGCCTGCTTGTCGTACGTCACCGTCTGCCCGGCCGCATTCTTGCTCGGCAAGTTACCTTGCTTCAGATCCTTGATCGGACTGTGCCCCGTCACCATCATCACCGCCAGCGCTCCGCCGCCCACCAGTACTACCGCGCCTACACTAGCCACCGCCCATTGCCACGGTTTGAGGTTAAAGCCGGCCTTCTTGGGCTTCGGCGTGGCTTCAGGCTTTGATTCGGGTGGTGTGGCTTCGGGTGTTTCCATGCCCCCAGCATAGCATAGTGCTTATGCTTCGAGCCTACTGGTCGCCAGTTCCCGGCTCTATTTCGCCTTCGGGCTCCGGGCCGTCTGCTGGCTCCGGGTCAGCCGCCGCCGGCTTCGGGCGCGCCATCCGGGCAATCGCCAGCACCATCACAGTTACCAGCCCGATCCCCGCCAGCCCCCACACCAATAGCCCGCCAGTCGCCAGCGCGCCAGCTTGTCTCTGCTGGGCTGCTGGCGTCGCTGTACTCGCACCCGCCCCGCCCTTAGCCACCGCCTTGTAGGTACTAAAATGCTTGGCCGTAAATTTCAGCGTATGCTGTGCCCCGTCCCACTGCTTGTTGCCCACGTCCGCGCTCGTCGCCGGCTGACCGTCCACCAGCACGTCCGGCTCCTGGTCATAAGGCAGCCCTCGCATCGTGATGTCGCCCTGCTGGTTGTGCAGATACGTCAGCTGGTCAGACTTCACGGTCACCTCGCCGACGGTATCCAGCTTCACATACTGGTCCAGGTTCGAAATCGTATCGTCTTTGCACATGTCGACAATCGGATCGTGAAAGGCAATCTCATTGACGCCCGCATCATCCAATATCAAATTCAGCGCCTCACCCAGCGTGCAAACTTGGTGAATGTTCGTCTCGCTCCCGGTCTTGGCAAACACCCCCGGAGGCGACACCGTGTAAATCTCAATTGCCGCTCGCGCGCTCGCGGCCGGCCACATCACCGCCAGTGCCAGTCCCAAAACCCGAATTCTGTTCTGCGCCAACCATTTCATAGTTCCTATGCTATCAAACAATTAAGCTACAATAACCATATGAAATTTGGACCAGGCCCCGCCGTCAAGCTCAAACGCTGGCACACGCTTCCGGCTATTGGTTTCGCGGTAATTCTGGGCTACGTCGTCGTGCGCATCTTTGCCGCCGGCCCGGCCGCCTCGTTCTTGCCTCCCGACGGCACCATTAGCGGCAACGCCTCCGTCAAGACCCAGGCCGGAGCCATCGGCGGACGAATGCTAGTGTTCGGCGTCACCCCAACTCCAACGCCCACCGCCACGCCAACCCCGACGCCCACACCCACCCCCGCGCCCGGCTGCGGCGGCGCCGCCAATCACGTCCCCGGCGGCCCGGACGGCACGGGCACGTGCTGGCCGGGCGCGGGCAACACCGGCGTTCCGGCCGGCACCGTCCTCTCGGCCTACACCGGCCCCTGCACCATCACCACACCCAGCACCGTCATAAACGCCAAAACCATCAGCTGTGACCTCACGATCCAAGCCGCCGGCGTCACCATCAGCAACAGCCAAATCAACGGCACCGTCAGCAACGAAGGCAGTGACGCGGCTTTCACCGTTACCGACAGCACCATCAATGCCACACCTGGCGCAACCCGGCAGGTAACGGGCATTCAGTCCAGCAACTACACCGCCACCCGCGTCAATGTCACTGGCGGCAACCGGGGCATGTACTGCTCCAGCAACTGCACCATCCTTGATTCATACGTGCACGGGCAAAAAATCCAAGACAATTGGCATGCCAGCGCCATCAGATTCGAGCAGGATACCCACGTCACCCACAACACTATTGTTTGCGACGCACCCGTGCAGCCCGACCCCGAAGGTTCGTGTTCCGCCAGCCTCACTGGCTATCCAGACTTTGCGATCATCCACGACGTGTACATCAACCACAACCTGTTTCCGCCCACTCAATACGCCGCCTTTTGCGCCTACGGTGGCAGCACCAATGGCAAAACCTACAGCGGCCAGTCATATAACGTCAGCTTTACCAACAACATCTTTACCAAAGGTCCAACCCCCGATAACCAATACTGCGCCCTGTACGGCCCTATCAGCGACTTCGACCAAACCCGGCCTGGTATGGTTTGGCAGAACAATAAATGGAATGATGGCGAGGTTATCACCCCCTAAGCCAGCGTCCACCCGCCTTCATAGCTACTGCCCGCTCGGCTCGTTATTGCGCAGCTTTGAGCGTCAGATCTCGCATGCTAGTGATCAGCATGTTGTGCTGGTCTTGTTCCAATTGCTCGTCAGACGCAGCGGCGGCATTCTGCACGCAGGGCTGTTGGGCGGCAGTGTAGTAGTAATTGTAGCCACCAATTGAACCGGCCTTGATGGCAGTTGCGGAGCCGGTGTCAGCCGATGCGGCGACGCGGCTCAGCGCCCCCAAGCCTCCTGTAGGTCCGCAAGCTTGGTATTTCGGATACAGCTCTGGGGTGTAGAACTTCACCGCGCCATCGATTATCTGGTATTGCAGGTTAGACAACACGCCATCCACCGCAAACTGCACGCCCCATTGCGTGATCACTAGCGGGTGCCCACTGCCTTTTTGGGCATTGCCCGTCGGCTGCTGCTGCGGCGCCACATAGCCGCTCAGGTGCACCTCTTCGCTGGCCGGATCATAATTCGCCGGCAAATCAAACTTCTGGCTACCGGTTTTGCTTTGGTCACACGTCACCGCGTGCGCATCCCGGTACTCGCGACTAATAATGAAGTCGTCGCGCGTCTGGGCGCCCCGCGCCTGGTACTCCGCAAATACCTTATCCGTCATCACCTGGAACACCGAGATAAACTTACCGCCGCCCTCCACCGAAATATCCGTGTCCGAGTACGACGAAATCACGCCCAGCTTTTGCCCGGCCTTCACGTGCGCCCCCACCTTGATCCCGTCCACCTTAAACACGTGGAACAGCCGCAGCTCAAAGGCCGGCGCCGTATCCGGCCGCAGGTAAATCTGCTCGCCCACCGGCGTGCGCTCCTGGTCAATGCGGGTAATCTGGCCATCAAACGGGCTAAAAATGTCCACGTCAGTCTTGCCATCCGGCTTGGGCGGAATGCCACCGTTCTGCGCCACCAGCTCACCCATGGCCTGGGTGTGCTGCGGCACCACATAATGCTTCATGCTCCGGCAGGTCTCACCCCCACCCGAAAAATCGTGCCCCTGCAACGACCGGAACTTGGAAATGCTAAAGATCTTCGATAAATCAATAAAGTCCGCCGTCACAAACTGCGGCGGGTGAGTGGTGTCCACAAACGGATTGTGGCTTTGGTAAAGCTTCCAGCCCACCACACCAACCACCCCCAGCGCCACAATCGCTACAGCCGGCACCGCCCACCGCAGCCACTTGTTTCGGACCGGTCGCACCGGCTTCATCGGAGTCAGAGTATCTTTGCCCATGCACCAAGCATAAGCGTTTTCTCACGTTGACCACAAGACATTACGGAGCGGTCGGACTCAGGGCCGTCACCGAGAAACCAGGGCAAGCCTGCTTCCCGTCGGCCACCACGATCGCCGCCGTTTCGTCGGGCGGGTAGATGTTTAGGCTCGTGGACTGGGCGCTGCAGGTACCGGGGTCAAAGTTACCCGGGTTCGGAAAGCCCAGCGTGCTGTAGGCCGAGCCACCGGCCAGCAGTGTCACCGTCGTGGTGGCCGCGCCCGACCGCGCCGCCGGCTGCCCTAGCTGCTTGCCGCTGGCATCTAGCAGCGAAATGCCCGGGAAGCCGTATACCCAGCACGTATGGCCGCTCTTGTTGACGAGGCCCAATGTCTGGTAGCTCGTCCCGGCGGCACTATCGCTGGCCTTGAGCGTAGCCGACAGGTCAGCCGTATGGCAGCGCCCAATCGCCGGCGTGGGCGTCGGTGTCTCCACTGGCGTCGCTGTCGCCACACCCGCCGCCGGGGTAGGGGAGCCCTGAGTGGTTTTGGCCGCTTGCGGTGCCGGCTGCGCCTTCAGGTACCAAATATAGCCGCCCAGAGCCAGGGCCAACACCATCAAACCAATTATCAGGCCCCTCTCGCCTCGTCGCGCTTTCATCGCCGATCTCCTTTGGGCATAACTGTAGGATCGGCTCTTCAATAAGTCAAGCCGGCCGCTACATCAGCTTGCCGGCCGCCTCGCTCACCTCGTTTGGGCTGTTAAACCGCTCCATTGGCAGTCGCTCCAGAAAGTCTACCACTTCCTCCGGCGCCTCCTGCTGCTTGGCCGTCTTTACTACCTCCTGCTTGTCGGCCGGGTAGTCGATGCCCTTGAGATACTTTTGTAACTGCACTGGGTTGAGCTTTCGGCCCTCGTTGTCCTCTGCCATGATCGCCCCCTTAGGTTATAGGTGATTACAGCCTATGCCACTGCTCCAGGTGAAGCTATGAGCAATCTCATAAAAGTCTAGCCTGCCGGCTCTGGTACAGCCAGCTGCTCCACCAGCTCATCCGAGTCAAAGAACTGCTGTCCCAGCTCGCCAAAGCTGTATTTCACCCCGTTCAGTGTCACGGTCGAGCCGCCTAGTTGCGGGTCCGGCTTGGGATGCGAATCATTAAACCCAATATTAAACAATGTCGCGTTCACGCCCGGCTGCCCGCTAATGTCGTAACCCAGGCGCTGCCACTGCGCCTGCACTTCCTTCAAGTAGATCGCCGTGTACAGAAATGAGTAGTAGTGGTTTCGCTGGTCGGTCAGCCGGGCGTAGAGCGCATTGTCATCACTGCTGCCTGGGTAGCTTAGCATCACACAGAAGCCCGGGCCGGGATAAAACTCCGAGTTCGGGTCGCAGGCCGACTGCTCAATTCGCCGCGCCGTGTCTACCTTCACCCCTGACACGCCTAGCGAAAACTTGGTCATCGCCCCGAGCACCTTCAGCGGCTCAAAAAATTGCTTAAACGACTCGCGCTCGCTCGTGAAGAACCGCAGTTGCTCCGGCACCACTACTGCCGCGATCAGCCGGGGCGGTAGCTGTGTCTTGGTGGCCACATCCCGGATAACCGGCGCATCCTTGGCCAGCCCATTCCGAATCACATTCCATTCATCCACGCTATTCCATGGACAGGTCCCCACGTAGTTGCTATTTGCGTCCACCCTCACGCACGACACCGCCGGGTCCTTGGGCGCGGGCGTCGGCTCCGGCGCCACTCCCGGCTCGGGTTGCATCGTGGCGGCCGCCTTCACCTGTGGCGCGCTAGCAAAGAACTCATTGCGCTCGGCCGCACTACCCCGCACATTCAGCAGCCCAAATTGCATCGCCAGGAAGACCACAGTGAACACAAAGCCAATAATGGCAAAGAGTACCACCACCACAAAGCCGGCCTTCTTGATCATTTGCTACCAGCTTAGCACTTGCGCTAGTTCTTGCCGTTCAAATATTTGGCGGCCACACTCAGCGCAAATGACGACAGCACCACAAACCCCGTCGCCACCAGCAGCTTCGTCATCATGATGTTGAGGTCAGAGCTCTGCTGCCCCCGCCCTGGCAACGCCAAAACTAACACAATGCCGACCACTCCAAACGCCACCGATGCCCAAATAAATACCTTGGTCGCTATCTTTTGCATAGCTTCATCATAGCACCAAGGCAAATGTTATCCACCAACCATAACCGCCCCGACAGCTCGCACTGCCGGAGCGGTTATCAGCTGGTCACTCTAGTGCGTTTCGATCCATTGGTTGATGGTGGCAAACGACGTGCCGGCTGTGGTGTGCAGCGCCAGGTCGTGAGCCGTGTTGGCCACGATGGCCGACGTGAAGCTCGGCGAGCCCGTGTAGAACGGCGCCTCATTGGCTGCCACTGTTGCCGGATTGTTGCAGTCGAGCGTCAGGCCGCAGAATAGTTGGTCAAACTGGCCGTCAATCACCAGTACCGGCACCGTGACCTGGTTAGACAGATTGGCCCCAGCCGGCGTGTTGATCTGGGCCAAGCCTTCGCCAAACTGCGTCGCCGATGCCACATCTTTGTGCGCCTCGTCATAGGCGATGACCGCCGGATCAGCCGTCGGCGCGTAGTAGAAGAGCTGGCCGCGGAAGCCCGGCGTGCTCGTCAGGTACCCCGGGTCGTAACCCTGGCCGGCAAACTGCGGGTCCAGGAACGCCGGCTGGAAGGCTGCGGGGTTCGTCTGCCCTGGCCCCGTGGCGTGGAGCAGACCCGTCAACACCAGCCGGTCCTCGTCGTGGAAGGTCGCGGCCTCGTCTATCGCCACGACCGAGCCAAACGAGTGTCCTACCACATTCACTTTCTGCACCGGTGCTACCCCGCGCGCCGCCTGGATCACCTGGTGCAGGACGTATGCGTCGCTCTCAATCGTCACCGCCGTGCTCAGCGGCCGGCTGCTCTGCCCAGCTCCCAGCCGGTCGTAGGCAAACGTCGCCCGGCCCTGCGCCAGCGTCCGGCTCACATACGAATACATCGGCTCCTGTACCGGAAAGTCCCAATAGGTCCGGTTATACGATGCGCCATGTACCAGCACGTCCACCTGCTTCGGCCCTGTAAACTGAGCCGGCACGCACAGCGTCCCCGCCACCGTCTCAGTCGCTGGCAAGCCCGGCCCCAGCGCCACCGGCATGCTCAGAGCCCGGCAGGTTGGCCCCGGGGCCGCCAGCACCGCCGCCGGCGCCAGGCCCATCCCCAGCACCACCGTCATCAATCCACTTACCCAAACCTTTGCAACACTCATAGGTCCCTCCTTGTGTCTAATATCCGTAAGCCACTATAAATGGCTAGGCAGGGACAGGAATTGATCATTTTTCCAAAAATGTTTATGCCAATAATTCCATTTGAGGGGGCCTGTAGCCCCCTCTATCACTGTTGGTCGTTTTGGTTGTTGTCGCTGCTCCGCGCCTGGCCACCCTTGCGTCCGGCCGCGCTGGCCCGCTCCGGGTCGTTCCTGAAATTGCCCGGGCTCTTCTGGCCACCCTCCCGGCCAATCTCCTCGTAAAACCCGCGGTCGTGGGTCCGGGCCGTAGCCTCGCCGCCCTTCCGCCCAGCTTCCTGGACAGTCATCTTCTCGTTTTCGCCGTTATTACTTGCCATACAACATCCCTCCCTTACGTTTTGTGGCCTCCGTATCCTACCGCCCAGGCTCGGCCAAGCCTACATACATCCTCGCAAATATAACCGCAGCACTATAGCTGGCGCGGGGCTGGCTACCTCTTGATCACTTGCCATACGAAAAAGGCCATTGGCAAATCTCACATACTCAGCGCTGTCGCACTCGTCGTTCAGTCGGTGAAAATCAGCCCTTAATGTTTGCCAACGCGAAGTGCTAGTGCCACACAGTGCTTGCAAAAGATCTGGTGAGTCTTCGGATTACCCGTGCAGTGCCATTGAAGCTGGCCGTCAGCCATGGCCAGTGTCGTCCGCCGGCGCGATCCGCCGCCTTCGCGCACCGTCCCATCAAGCCCGCCGACCCAGGCCTCTACCTTCGTGCCAGCCTCCTCGATCATCTCCACGGCCCCGCGCCGATAAATAGCCTCTCCGTAGTCAAAGTTCGACGGCAGAGCCAGCTCTCTGATGCGCTCGGTTGTCAGGTAGTCGCTTAGGTCCATCAAGAGCATCATACAATACCCGGAACGAGGCCCAGGCTCCAGGTCGTGCGCACAATAGTCGTGGGACCCTAGCGAGAAAGCATCCTACCGATGGCGCCAACCAGCTCATCGGCTTTTTGTCGTTGCTCGGCTACATCCTTAGCCTGCACCATGCAGTGCCTGGCATGGTCACGTACCAGCTCGATCGCAACCTTATCAACCGCCGCCTGTAGCGCTTTTATTTGCGTCAGAATATCGATGCAATATTCGTCCTTTTCGACCATGTGCGCTACTCCGCGAACCTGCCCCTCGGCCCGCTTCAGGCGCTTGAGGATGGCTTCTTTGTTTTCGGCGTATCCATACTTCATATAAGCTCCTAGTGATTACGCTCGTGGTAGCTATGGGTAAGTGCATGTCCTTTGCCGTGTCTGAGCAGATAGACATTCACTGGGTAGGCCGTGATAAATGCAGCCGATAAGGACAGAATCCTGCTATACCAATAAACCGAATGGGCCAAGTTTTTATCCATGGCCCCGGGAATCAGGAGCATTATCAGATTATCCGCCAGCGTCATGGTCAGGATTGAGACAGTGTCAGCGGCAAACACCAGGCGCACGGCTTTAAGAAACGAAGCCCCTGCCTTTACCAGGGGCCAGGTCGACACACTATATCCCGATATGAACGATAGTATAGCCGCCAAAATAACCGTTTGGTGAGGCGCAAAGCCAGCATGCGTGCCGACTGTCACACCAATCATCTCGCCGATCGCACAGCCCGCCAGGCAATGTAGGGTAGCACTGGCAGCCATATTTTTCTGCATGGCGCTGTGGTCATGGCCATTCATCTCGTGGTCGTTCATGCGGTCTCCAATATACCCCCCTAGGGTATATCAACTCAAGGCAGTAGTCAAGGCTTGATCGACTGTTTTGCAACAATAATTTCTGGCTCCGGGTCGTGGGTTACGCTAGAACTTCACCAGCCCTGACCTTTACTTTTTTGCTTTTGCGGAGCACATTTAATAGCGTATCTAACTTGGGGGCTTATATGCGTCGTGTGTCGGGGTTACGCAGATTCTCGGTTGCTCTTATCGCAATTCTAACCATTGGCGGGCTGTCGAGCAGCTTGCAGTTTGCCAAGAGCGGGGCGCAGGCGGCCGGCGGGCTGGTGATCGACAAGCTCGTCAGTGCTCATGCTACCACCAAGGCTACCTCGGTCACCTCGCCGGCCTTTACCACCTCGCAGGGCGGCGAGCTGCTGGTGGCTTTCCTGGCCACCGACGGGCCGGGTACGGCGCAGACCTTCAGCTCAGTGACGGGTGGGGGACTCACCTGGCGGTTGCGCCAGCGCACCAACGCCCAGCGCGGCACCGCCGAGATTTGGCAGGCCGTGGCTCCGAGCGTGGTCACCAACGCCACCGTCAAGGGGACCCATTCCGGTTCATATAATGCTTCCATTACCGTCGCCACCTTTATCGGCGCCGATATTACGGCCGATGGAGCCACCATCGGGGCCAATGCCGCCACCGGAGCGCCCAGTGCCACCCTCTCGACCACCCGGGCCGGGTCGTGGGTCTGGGGCGTGGGTAATGATTATGACCAGGCCATAGCGCGGACAGTTGGCCCGACTCAAACCAAGGTGGACGAATATCTGGCCGCTTCCGGCGATACATTTTGGACGCAGCGGCAGAACGCGGCCACTCCGGCACCCGCGCCGGTGACCATTAACGACACCGCGCCCACCACCGACCGCTGGAACCTGGCCCTGATCGAAATCCCGGCCGCGGCCACCGACACCACCGCCCCCTCGGTGCCCGGGGGCCTGACCGCCACGGCCGTCAGCTCTACCCGGGTCGACCTTAGCTGGAGCGCCAGCAGCGACGACACTGCCGTCACCGGCTACCGGATCTTGCGCGGCGGCACCCAGATTGGGACGGCCACCGCTACCAGCTATTCCGACACCACCGCCGCGGCCAGCACCGCCTACAGCTACACCGTGCGGGCATTTGACGCCGCCGGCAACACCTCGGCGGACTCGGCTCCGGCCACCGTCACCACGCCGGCGCCCGACACCACGCCACCGGTGATTGGCGCTGTCTCGAGCGGGACCCCCACCCAGACCGGGGCGACTATCAGCTGGACCACCGACGAGCCCGCCACCACCCAGGTTGAGTATGGCCTGGACACGAGCTACGGCAGTTCAACTACGCTCGCACCGGCGCTCGTTACCAACCACAGCCAAACGCTGGCCGGCCTGACCGCCAGCACCCTCTACCACTACCGTGTTAAATCCGCCGACGCCGCCGGTAACGCCGCCGTTTCGGCCGACGCTACCTTTACCACTGCCGACCCGGTCGCCGACACCACGCCACCCACCGTCAGCCTGACCGCGCCGGCCAACAACGCCACCGTCCTCGGCACCGTAAATGTAACCGCCAATGCCGCCGACAACACCGGGGTGGCCGGCGTCCAATTCGTGCTCGACGGTGCCAACCTGGGAGCCGAAGACACCACCGCACCGTACGCCGCCAGTTGGGACACCAAGACCGTCGGTAACGGCAGCCACACGCTGTCGGCTATCGCCCGCGACGCCGCCGGCAACACCGCCACGGCCGCCACCATCACGGTTAGCGTCAATAACGACCTGACGCCGCCCACCGTCGCCCTGACCACCCCGCCCGACGGCACCACCGTTTCCGGCACCATCTCGGTGGCTGCCAACGCCAGCGACAACGTCGGCCTAGCCGCGGTTCAGTTCACCCTCGACGGCGCCAACCTCGGCGCTGCCGACACCGCCAGCCCATACTCAGTCAACTGGGACACCACCACGGCGGTGGCCGGTAGCCACACGTTGGCAGCCGTAGCTACCGACACCTCCGGCAACACCGCCACCTCGGCCACCGTAACCGTCACCGTTAGCAACGGCTCCAGCGATCCGTCAGTCGTTGGCGCTTGGGGTCCGGTTGTAGCCTGGCCCGAGGTTTCCATCCATGCCGCGCTCACCTACACCGGCAAAATCCTCACCTTCCAGGGCGACTTCAGTCAGGGCGGCGCCCAGTATCTGCTCAACCCGTCAAACGGCGCCCAAACCCAAGTCCCCAACGCCCTGGCCGACCTGTTCTGCGCCGGCCAAGCGGTCCTGCCCGACGGCAAAATCATGGTCATCGGCGGCACCTCCACCTCCGGCGGGCTCGGCACCAAAACCATTACCGCCTTCAACCCCGCCACCGAAAGTTGGCAGACGCTAGCCGACATGCACTACGCGCGCTGGTATGCCACCGGCACCACCCTGGGCGATGGCCGCGTCCTGGTCACGGCCGGCTACGGCAGCTCTGCCAGCGATCTCATCCAAGTCCCCGAGATCTACGACACCCAGCACAACACGTGGAGTGACCTCACCTCGGCCACCCACAACATTCCCATTTACCCGTTCATGTATCAGCTCCCCGACGGCCGCGTGCTCTGGGCCGGCGCCAGCGAAATCGCCACCCAAACCGAAGTCCTCAGCTCCAACCTGCAAACCTGGTCCACGGTTGACGCGCGCATCATCGACGGCTCCAGCATTGCCAACTACGCTCCTGGCAAATTCATGAAGGCCGGCACGGCGGCCGATGACGGCAACACCGGCAACGCAGCCAACACTGCCTACACCCTCGATATGAACCAACCCAACCCCACTTGGCAGCCCACCGGCTCCATGGCCTTCCCGCGCAGCTTCACCAACCTCACCAACCTGCCCGACGGCACAGTCCTGGCCACCGGCGGAGGCACTGAGCGTACCGGCTTCAACGAAGCTCACGCCGTCTTGCCGGCCGAAATTTGGGACCCGGCCACCGGCACCTGGCACACGGTGGCTGCGCTCACCGCCCCTCGTCTCTACCACTCCACGGCCCAGCTGCTGCCCGACGGCCGGGTGTTCGTCAGCGGCTCCGGCGGTGACCCGGGCGTACCCGACGAGCAGAACTACCAAATCTACTCACCGTCCTACCTGTTCAAAGGCGCCCGCCCCACCATTACCTCCGTTCCCGGCACGGTCCAGTACAACACCAGTACCTTCGTGCAAACCCCGGACGCTGCCAATATCACGCGGGTTTCGCTCATCCGCACCGGTTCCGGCACCCACGCTTTTGACCAAAACGCCCGGGCGCTGTCGCTGAGCTTCACCCAAACTGCCGGCGGTCTCAACGTCCAGATGCCCCAAAACGGCAATTACGCCCCTCCCGGCTACTACCTGCTGTCAATTGTGAACGGCAACGGCGTGCCGTCGGTCTCGAGCTTCGTCCGCTTCCCGGCGCCGTTCGAAGACAATGTAGCCCCCACCGCCCCCACCAACCTCGCAGCTGCCGGCGGTGTCGGCAAGGTCGACCTGAGCTGGGCGGCGGCCACCGATAACGTTGGCGTGGCTCACTATGACGTTTTCCGCTCCACGGCGGCGGGCTTCACACCCAGCCCAGCCAACCAGGTGGCTCAGGTCAGCGGATCGGCCCTCAATTACACCGACTCTGGGCTGGCTCCCGGCACCTACTACTACCAGGTGCGGGCCGAAGATGCCGCCGCCAACGTCAGCCCGTCGTCCAATGAGACTGTGGCTACCACCACCGCCGACACTACGCCGCCCACCGCTCCCACCAGCCTCACCGCCACGCCGGCGCCGGGTCAGGTGGCGCTGGCCTGGACCGCCGCCACCGATGACGTGGGCGTGTCGCGCTACAACATCAGCCGGGACGGCAGTCCCATCGGCACCGCCACCGGCACCAGCTTCACCGACGGCTCGGTCATAGCCGGCACCGCCTATAGCTACACCGTGACAGCCCAGGACGCCGCCGGCAATGTCGGCCCGGCCTCCAATGCGGCCTCCGCCACCGTCCCCACCGGCCCATCAGTCATCAGCCTGGACGCGCAGGTGACCACCCACCAATCGGTCGCCGGTACCACCATTACGTCGCCGGCCATCACCACCACTCAGTCAAACGAGCTGCTGCTAGCCTTCCTCAGCTCCGATGGGCCCAGCGGCTCCGGTGCCACCTCGTTTAGCTCAGTGTCTGGGGGCGGTCTCACCTGGACCTTGCGAAAGCGTCAAAACACCCAGTCCGGCACCGCCGAGATCTGGCAGGCCGTGGCGCCCGGACCCCTCACCGCCACCGCCGTTACCGCCACCCGGGCCAGTGGCTCGTGGCAAGGCACCATCACCGTGGCCGGCTTCAAGAATGCCGACACTGCCCTGGGCGCCACCGCCGGCGCCAGTGCCGCCACCGGCGCCCCCACGGCCACCATCACTACCACCCGGGCCGGTTCCTGGATTTGGGCCGCCGGCACCGACTGGTCCACCGCCACCGCTCGCACCGTCGGTCCCAACCAAACCCTAGTCGACCAATACCTGGCCCCCGCCGGCGACACCTACTGGGTGCAGCGCCAGACCGCGCCCACCCCGGCCTCCGGCACCGTCGTCACCATCAACGACACCGCCCCAACCGCCGATCAGTTCAACCTGGCCCTCATCGAGATCCT
>CAZDGK010000004.1:24175-51671 GCA_964505035.1 uncultured Candidatus Saccharimonadales bacterium | reverse complement strand
GCCCCAACACCAGCCCCTTCGCCGGCAAAGAGGGTAAGTTCACCACCAGCCGCCAGATCGGCGGCCGCCTGGCCCGTGAACTCGAGACCAATGTCGGCCTGCGCGTGGAAGACCACGGCACTGGCTTCCTGGTGTCTGGCCGCGGCGAACTGCACCTGTCTGTCCTCATCGAAACCCTCCGCCGCGAAGGCTTCGAGCTCGAGGTCGGACGGCCCAAGGTCGTCACCCGCGAGGACGGCGGCCGCATTACTGAGCCAGTCGAGGAGCTCACCATCGACGTCCCCGAAGAGTTCACCGGCACCGTCACCTCCGAGCTCAGCCGCCGCCGCGCCGAGATGGTCTCCATGGAGCCCACCACCCAGTCATCTACCCGGCTCATCTACCGTATTCCCACCCGCACCCTCCTCGGCCTGCGCAACCTGCTACTGACCGCCACCAAAGGCACCGCCACCATGGGCAGCCTGCTCATCGGCTACGAGCCGATTGGCCCAGCCCTCCAGCAGCTGCGCAACGGCGTGCTCATCAGTGCCGAAACCGGCGCCGCCACCACCTACAGCCTCGAGACAGTCGAGGAGCGTGGCACCGCCTTCGTCGGCCCTGGCACGCGTGTCTATGAGGGCATGATCATCGGCCTCAACCGCCGTGGCGACGATATGGAGATCAATGTCACCAAGGAAAAGAAGCTGACCAACGTGCGAGCCTCGAGCACCGACATGAAAACCCAGCTCACGCCATACACCCAGCTATCGCTCGAAGAAGCCCTCGACTTCATCGAAAACGACGAGCTGCTCGAGGTCACGCCGCAGAACCTGCGCATGCGCAAGCGGTATCTGCTCGCCCACGAGCGCAAACGCGCCCGTCAGCTCTAGCCTCCAACTCTGGTCGTCTTACCATTGACGCGCGGCCACGTCAGATTGCAAAATAGCGCTACCTTCGGACTATTCACTCGACCCAAGGAGCACCCATGGCCATTCAGTTTGCCAAAGAGCAGGCTGCTAGGCTCATCCATCAAACCATGCTGACCCAGCCGCGATTCAGTAGCATCTCTATCGCTGACGCGGCCGGCATCCACAACCGCCAGACCGTCCGTCGCACCCTGAACCTCGCGCTCGCTCGGGGCTGGATCGCCCTCGCGTCCAAGGAGGGCCGGCACACTTACTACCGGGTCTGCACCGAGGGGTACCCGGCGCTAGTGTATCTCGCCGGCGGCGGAGTGCCGGCCTGGCGCATCATGCCCTGGCTGGCCAAAACCGGCGGTCGCTGGCAGTCGCTGACAAGCATCATTCAAGCCACCGGCTACGGCCGCCACCTAGCCACCAAATACGTCCTCCTCCTGGAGGCCGAGGGCTACATCGAAACGAAGCTGGTCCAGGCCAAAAAGATCCGCAGCCGCATGGCCAGGCTCACCGGCAAGGGTCGCGCCCTCGTCAGGCGGGCCCAAGCCAGCTCAAAAACCACCTCAGCCCAGGGCTGATCATCGCGCCGCCACGGCTCAGAAGCTGTGGCGGCCTTTGCCATAAACGGTATCGTAATTTCCCCGGGCCAACCGTACAATACAGTCATGAAGCATGCTCGCCTTGCTGCCAGCTTAATTATTGGCCTCGCAGCCACCATCGGACTGCTGACCCTGCTCCTCCCCCCGCACCCCTCCGCCAGCTTCACCGAACTTGGCCTCCGCCTCTCACTCATCCTCACTACCGCCGTCATGGTCTTGCAGATCGGCGCGTCGGCTCTCTTCATCTGGAGCCTCGGGGGCTTCAAGCAGCAGCTCCGCATAGCCTACCTCTTCATTAGTATCGGCATCATCTTGTTTGGTGTAGCCTACTTCCAAACTCCCATCCTCATTTATCTCGACCAAACCGCCAGCTTCTGGGTCACCGCCGGCGTCGTTTCCATCCCATTTATCGCACCAGTGTTGCTCTACTACATCGGCGTGCGGCGGTTCGCCAGCCTGTTTGGCTACAAGAGCCTCTGGACATCGACGTGGTTCGCAGCCGCCCTATCAATCGGCGCTACCGCCGTCGTTGTCGCCTGCGCCCAAGTCCTCCAGCCATCCATCGGTGGCTCCATCAGCAGTGTCGGCTTCTCGGTCTGGGTTAGCGTCATCTTTGGCCTAGTGGCCATCATCTTGCTCAATATCCGCGGCCGCGCCAGCGAGATCTACCGGCAGCCTCTCGGCTGGTTCGCTACAGCCCTGTTCATCGAAACCTTCAGCGGCCTGCTCTACACCACGCTGGTCCTCACCGGCACCTACGACCTGGTAGCGCCAAGCGGAGCACTCGACCTCCCGCACGTCCTCGGATCACTCGCGTTCCTGATGTCAGGCTACTACTTCAAACTCATCAATGAGAGCACCGTGCCAGTTGGGACCTCCAGTGTGCTACTTATCGATATCGTCGTGTTTGCCGCCTCTCAAGCCTCCAACCCGTCTCAGATCAACACTCTGCTCGACACCCTGCGCGCCATCACGGCCTCACAGGCCCAACAAGGCCTGCTGCACCTCACTCCCCAGGAGGAAGCCGCTCTGCGCAAGGTCTATCTCGGCATCGAGCAGTATTTGATCAACCAGGAGCCGCTACGGCAATTTACCCTGCAACAGATCCGCGACCGGGTCAAAAGCAATTTCAAGCTCAGCGACGAGGCTTTCGAGGCAGCTATTAATCCTTCACCAGTCGCCAACGCTCAGCCTCAGCCCGCGTAGCAAAGATAGCCACCTTAGCCGCCTCCGATTGCTCAACCTGCTTATGCTCTCAATAGTACCGTGCTAGAATGCGGAATATGCATCAGCTTACCACCTACGTCGCCCTACTTCGCGGCATCAATGTCGGCGGCAAAAATATCATCAGCATGGCCAAGCTCAAGACGCAGTTTGAAGCCCTCGGCTACCATCAGGTCCGCACCTACATCAATAGCGGCAATGTCATCTTCCAAGCCACCTCCGATGCTCGCCACCTGGAAACAGCCATCGAAAGCGCCCTAGACCGCACCCTCGAACTACCCGTGCGAGTAGTAGTCCGCAGCCTAGCCGAGATGGAGCAGCTACTACACGACCTGCCGCCCGACTGGGACACCCGCCCAGATCGCAAATACGACATCATTTTCCTACGGCACACCATCGACTCACCGGATATCCTCAGACACTTCACGCTCAAGCCCGATATTGAGGACCTCATATATCTACCCGGCACTCTGCTGTGGTGGGGAGACCGGCAAGCGTTTAGCCGGGCGGGGTTTGTGCGGGTCATGGGCACGCCGGTGTACGCCGACATGACCATCCGCGGCACCAATACCGTGCGCAAGCTCACCGCCCTGATGCAGGCCGCCGGGGAAGCCGCCTCATCATGACCGGCCGCACCCACGACCTTGCCGCCGTCACCGCCCTAGCCGCCGCCGTGATTGTGGTGCCGCCCATTCACGACCTGACGCTCGCCACCGCTCTGCTGGCTCTCCTCGCCAACCTCATCGGCGGCATCGCCCCGGATATCGACGAGCCCACGGCACCGTTTTGGCGCAACCTGCCGATCGGCGGCGTCGTCGGCCGCGGCGTCGACCACCTCCTGGGCGGCCACCGTTTTCTGACGCATTCACTGCTCGGTGCGGCGCTGTTTAGCGGCGGCGCCTGGCTGCTGCTAGAGTTCCTGAGTCCCATTATGCACGGCGTCAACATCCAGCTCGTCTGGTACGCTTTCGTCATTGGCCTGTTGTCGCACTTAGTCATGGACACCTTCACCAAGGAAGGCGTGCCGTGGCTACTACCACTACCAATCAAGTTTGGCCTGCCGCCACTGCGGTCGCTGCGCATCACTACCGGCAAGGCTGTCGAGGTATTGGTCGTATTTCCGGCCCTGCTGGTGGCCGACGGCTACCTCGCCTGGTCACACTACCCGGCTATTCTCGACCTGTTGCGGCATCATATTCACTAAGCACTGGCGCCGGTTCCGCATCAGCCGCCGACAAGGTAGGGGACGGCTCTAGCGCCACTCGCACCCGCCGCCCAGCCGCCGTAAACACTCGCGCATAGAGCCACCCCGCGAACCTGATGGCCGGCTCATCCACCAGTCGCGCATAGACATACGCCGCGCTCAGTGCCACCACCACCGTCGGTAGCAGCACGGCCAGCGCCCGCCAGGGATACGCCCATCCCGCCGGCAGTACCGTAAACAAATAGCTGGCATACGACCCCAGCACCAAGAAATGCAGCAGGTACAGCGAGAACGACACTCGGCCGAGGAACTGCGTGGGCCGCCGCTCCAACACCCACTGCAGTGGGCGCACCGCCATCAGCACCGCGATTAGCCCAAAAGCGCCCGCCACATGGGCCGCCACCTGCAGATTGTACCCAAACCCAGGCAGATGCCACCCGGCAAACATCGTCCCCTCCGTCGACACCACTGGGTAGCTGCCGAGCACCAGTGACCCGACCAGCACCGGCAGCCACCAGCCCCGCGCCAGCCACCGCCGCACCCAGCCATCCGGCTGCGAGTAATGATAGTCGCACATCGCCACCCCCAGCAAAAACGCCAGGTAGTACGTCTTGGCAAACACCACCGCCAGCAAGCCGTAAATCAGCCAGCGATTGCGGAGCTTTGCAAAGGCCAAAAGCACCATAAACACCAGAAACGACCCCCAAAACTCCATCTGAATCGTCCACAGCGGCGGGTTATAGACGCTCAGGCTATTACTAAACACCCCGATCAGCGCCTCTTGTAGCGCCTGTCGCCAGCTACCAGCAAACATCCAAAAACTCTGCCACCACGGGCTACTGGCGGCCGCCCCCACGGGCTGGTTAAACATCAGGCCCAGCTTCACCAGCGCACACGCCAGCAGCACCGACCCCAGCACCGGAATCGCCAGCCGCAGGTACCGCTTGGTAGCCGTCGCCACCACAAACGCCCCGTCCCCAGTCGCAAAAAACTTCGCGCTCAGCACGATCCCGCTCAGCACAAAGAATATACATACCGCGTAGTCACCACTCACCAGGACATAGAGTGGCGTATTGTGCACCCATTGTTCACCAAACCTGGCCACCCCCTGGCCGGTAATCGCCGCCGGAAACAACGCAAACGCAAAGTGGTCGAGCAACACCACAAACGCCGCCACGCCGCGCAATCCATCCAGATAGCGAAACTTCACTTACACCCCCCAATCAGTCACTAGTACACCACGACCGTCTGGTTGCTCACGCCCGGAATAATGTTCATGTTAGCCATAAGTTGGGCCGCCGTCCAATACAATTTGCCGCCATTCATGGGGTCAATAATGTAGAACCCAATCGGATTGTCGGCGCTGCCTTGCACGCCATACGCCACCCGCCCGTGCGACGATAGCCACGTCTGCACCACGCCATCGGGTGTGTTCCAGGAGTCGGCTTTGGCCGGCGTACTGTGTCCCCAAAAGATCACCGGATGCCCTGCATGGATCTGCTGCGAAATATAGGCCGCCGACACGTTGTATGAGTCGGTCGCGCTATGGCCATACAACCCTGCGGCCGCCGCGATCGGCCCAGCATGCACACCGTAGCCAGAGAAGTTTTGGCCGCCATTCAAATACCCCACATATTGCTTATTGGGGTTGTCCCAACTATTAGTAGCCTGATCGCGCGCTCGCGGATTATAGCCCATTTTGTACACAATTTCTGCTTCATCGGCCATGCCAATGCCGTAAAAACCCAACACCATGCGCAACGCAGTTAGCTCACAGCTCATCGTATAGTGCGCCTTGTAGGCCGGCACCCCCAGCTGGATAATCTGCGGCGCCGTCGTAAATGACGCGCTCAGCGTGTGATTGCTCGGCAAACCCCACACCGGTACCACACCAGGCGCCACCGCCAGACTGTAGCCAGACTGATACGCCCAAGGCGCGGTCGGGGTGTAGGTCATCGTGTTGCCACTCCAGCTAAACACCCCGGCCGTCGCTGGGCTCATGCTAAACCGCGCCTGAGCCGAGGCCCGGTCCACCGGCATATCAAACGCCACTCGCACCGGTGCGCTGACATCCACGCCACCACCGGCCGGCGAGATACTAGCCCCCACAGCGCCATTGGTCGCGAACTGGAACTGATGATCAGCCTCGACCACCCCTCCCGCCGCTGATTTAGCTCCAGCCTTCACCACATAGGTATGCGTCTCGCCCGGCTTGATACTGTCGGGCACAAACCGGTAGGTTTCAGTATTGATCCAGCTGCCCTTACCAGTCAGATCGAAGCTAAATGCATTAGTATCTGGCGCCATTGGCCGGTCAAATACAATGTCCACCGTCTGCCCAGGCGCAAAGTACCCGCCACTCCGAGCCGACACAATCTGCGGCTCAGCTACCGTCGTAAATGCGACCGTCACCAGCCGGCTTTTGTCCGCCGGCATCCGGCCATCCTCCACCATAAACAGGTAGTTCACACCCTGTTTGAGCGGGTGGATGGGCTGCCACATAAATGTCTTGTCGTCGGTATTGACCAGTCGCAAATCAGCCTGCGGGTAGAGCCTGGCCTGCACATCCCGGACTCCGCGGTTGGGCGCCGCCAGTGTCATGCTCAGCTCCGGTCGGGTACTCACGTCCGTCGCATTGATCACCGGCCTGGCTGACTGCACATCTGGCGGGATCTGCGCCCGAAACACCTGTACGATATCCGGCAGCTGAGCGCCCGTCAGCGCCCGGTGCAGATGCCGGATGCGCACCGTATAAACCATCCCTGCCTCAAACCGGCTCGACGGCTGGAACGACAATTCTGCCACGCCCAAGACCGAGTGCTGGCTATGCCAAGCCCCTGGCACTACCGGCTGGATCTCCGCCGCGAAGTCTGCCGCGACCTGCTGACCAAACGCTAGTCGCAACGGCCCGGTCACGCTGACAGAACTCTGGTCGGCCAGCCGCACATTCAGCGGCGCTTGCGTCTGCCACGCCACGAGTGTAGCATCAGCCGCCAATACCACCGCTAACGCACCCGCCAGCCACGCCGGCCTGAGCTGCCGCAAATGGCGGGGAAGTTGCCTAATCTGGTGAGTAACCTTGAGGATCCCTCGTCGCATCAACACTCACTGCTAACCTCACCATTATAGCATTACCGCTTTGACTACTCGTTCAGATAGATGCCAATTTTCTTGGCGTCGACATACTCAAGCGTATCGTGCTGCACCAGTTTGAGACTGTTCACTGCCTCGGCAATCGGCACCGTCAGCATTTGGTTATTGCGCGTAGCCACCATCACATTTGTCTCGCCCCGGTCATAGGCCATCATCGCTTCCACGCCGTAGCGCTTGGCCAGAATCCGGTCCTGGCTCGATGGCGTGCCACCTCGCTGCGTGTGCCCTAGCACCACGTTGCGCATTTCAAACTCACCCGGTACGGCCTTCTCGATAGCATGCATCAGCTGCTCGCTGGCCCCACCCAACACCACCTCGCTGGAAGTCGCGCCGCGCTTGGTGCTGATCTCCTCATGCGTCAGCTTGACCCCCTCGGCCACCGCCACAACGGCGCTCGGCTTGCCCGAATGCTTGCGCCACAGCAAGAACTCAATAAACTGGTCCACATCCACATCAAACTCCGGCAGCAAGATAGCATTGGCACTGCCCGCCAAGCCAGCAAACAGCGTAATCCAGCCAGCATGCCGGCCCATACACTCCACCAGGAACACCCGGTCATGACTGGTCGCTGTGGTGTGAATTTTGTCCAGCGCATCCACCGCCACCTGCACAGCCGTCGAGAAGCCAAAGGTCTTGTCGGTCGCACCTAGGTCGTTATCTATCGTCTTGGGCACGCCCACCAACCGGATACCAGACTCCGCCAGCTGCAGGGCCGCACTCAGCGTCCCGTCGCCGCCAATCACGATCAATCCATCCAGACCGAGCTGTTTGGCATTACGCTGGGCCATTTCCAGAATCTCCGGGTCAATTCGCGACTTGTCGCCGGCGCCCACCTTGCCAGCAAACCGGCCCTTGTTGGCCGTTTTCAAAATGGTGCCGCCCAAATGCGAGATGCCTCGCACTCGCTCCGGCGTCAGCTCGACATACGTCATCGGGTCGAGCAAGCCTTCCCAGCCTCGCTCAAAGCCCACAAATTCATAACCCATCGGTGTGCCCGTCTTGACCACACTTGAGATCACTGCGTTGAGACCGGCGCAGTCACCGCCACTGTTGAGAATTCCAATTTTCTTCATACGGTTCCCAGGCTAACAGACCCGGCGCCGAGCGTCCAGGCCAAAGCCGCTTACCGTTGCTTGCCAATCAGCGCTTGCTTACCATGGTCTGGCATCTGCACCGACCAGTAGATGGGAAAATCATGCCCGGACCGCGCCGTTTCCGGTTAGGAGGCTTCACTTCAGACGATCACGACCTGCTCATGCGGCTGAGTTGGTTTGTCGACGACCACACTGTCGGCGGCCCCGAACTCAGCCGGCTGGCCTTTGTCCAAAAGGTCGTTTCAGCCGCACCCGGCCAGCTCATTCACTTCGAAGCCGAGCTCGTCAGCGGCGACCCGAGCGTTGCCGTCACTTGCCTGGTGCTGGGCACAAGCTTTGGCCTGTATCTGCTAGCCAAAGCCACCACCTGCGGCCAACGAACCTGCATCGTCGAGTACCGCGTCCCCACCGGCATCTAGTCCGCCCGGCCTCCCTCGGGAGGTCGGGCTGTCGTTGTCCATAAATTTAGCGCCTACCACATGGGGTAGGCGCTGGCAGATCACGCAGGGATCAACTGGCGGTCGCGCAATGCGACCATGTGGAGACGCTCGGTGAGTTCTTTCCACCGCAGCTTGTCCGAATCGTACTGGTGCATGACGTTGATAGCCGCCTCAATGCCAGCCAGAGTCCACGTCCCAAAATTGTGCCCCATCAGCTCGACGCTGACGAGGTTATAGATCTGGGTATGCGTAGTTCCTCCGGTCAGCAAACGACGACTTTCGGCACCCACATAGGTGTCGAACCGCCGCTGCGTCTCCGCGTCCATGCCCTGCGATACTGCCTTGTGCAATGTGCCAGTCATGGGCACTCCCTTCGGGATCGGGTTAGCACATTATAGAACAGAAAGCTACATCAGTCAAGATCGGTAGGGGATTGCCAAATATGCCTGCTTGACAAAAAGCCTACAGCACATTAATATAAGCGTTACAACTAAATACCACGTATAAAGCGTACGAGCGGAGTCACGATCCGCCAGCTGCGGGCCAAAATGCCCGACGGAAGCCACACCGTAAAATTTGGCAGCCGATGTCGCACGAGCGGAGCCGGCCTGAGTGTCCAAGTCAGCAATGATTTGGGAACAAGGATGGGACCGCGGGAGGTCCTTTTTTAAACCTCTCGTTCCTTGAAGCACGAGCCTTTATGGCCCGTGAGTCAGGGAACGCGAGGTTTTTAGTTGTCTTTAAACGAAAGGGCTCAACTTATGAGCAACCTCCCACCATTCACCGACCCAGCCGCTATCACGCGCGATCTGGTAGCCCTGCCCAGCTACGAGCAGGAAGCCGCCGTCGCCAAGTACATTGAGCGCTTCCTCGCCCGAGTCGGCGGCTTCACCCTGGAGTGCCAAGCGGTCGCGCCCCGCCGCTTCAACCTCGTCGCCCGCACCCCAGGCCCACCACGCCTCCTCCTGGCCGGCCACATGGATACGGTGGTGCCCAAGACCGGCTGGAGTACCGACCAATTTGCCCTAACCGCCCTCGGCGACCGGCTCTATGGCTTGGGCGCCTACGACATGAAGGGCGGCATCGCCACCATCCTGGCGGCCGTCGCCCAAACCGGCGCCCAGCCCGGCCTGATGCTGCTGTTTTACTGCGACGAAGAGTACGACTTTGCCGGTATGCGGGCATTTCTAGCCCAGGAACCCGCCGGGCCACGGCCAGAATTGGCGCTGATCGCCGAGCCAAGCAATGGCTACATCTGGAACGCCCACCGTGGCCTCATTGAGCTACACCTCGCCGTTGGTGGGCGTACCGGCCACGCCGCCAACCCGGCCGCCGGCATCAATGCCATCACCAGCCTGGCCGACGTGTTGCGCGACCTAGCTGGCTGGCTCAATCGCTTTGACAGCCCGGCCCTCGGCAGGCCATCGCTCAATGTAGCCTACCTACGCGGCGGCCTCAACCGCGGCCAACCGGGTGGGGAAGTCGAGCTTGGTCGTGATGGCAACAACATTGCCGACTACGCCGAGGCTATCCTGGACATTCGCCCCACGCTGCCGAGCCTCCGGGCAGCCGCCGTGGTCGCCCAGGTCCAGGAGCTCGTCACCACCGCCAAGCTTGAGCTGCTGGCTGCCGACATCCGCCACGACCTGGGCGCCCTAGCCACCGATCCAGCCAACCTCGTCACCCTGGAGGCTATCGTCAGCGGCGGCTACCTCGACGGCCGCGACCGAGGCTACGGCGACGGCCAGCTCATCGCCGAGGCTTGGGACATCCCGGTAGCCTATCTGGGGCCAGCCGGCGCCAATGCCCACGCGGCAGACGAATGGGTCAGCCGCCGGTCGCTGCGGCAAATCGCCCAGACCTACACCCGCATCATTGCGCGCTACACCTCCTAGGGGGTAGCGTCCTGCCGACCAATCAGCCGGCAGGACTCCTACAACCTAGGGCCACTCAAGCCCCAGACTACAAGGAAGGATGCGCCATGGACTTCCAGGCGTTCACGCTTGGCGCCGATGCCAAGCGACTCCAGCAGCTGGTGAGCTGCTACCGGACCGTCTTTGCCGGTCCACCCTGGCACGAGGACTGGGACCCCCAGCGGGTAGCCGCCGATCTGCGAGCCGAACTGGCCCGCCCCGGCGCCCACTGCCTCGTAGCCATCGACCAGCCGGCCGACGAAATCGTCGGCTTCTGCTGGGGCTACACCGTCACACCAGACGAGGCCGCTGAGCTCTTGCAGCTGCCAAACCTGGTCGACACGCTGCAGCGAGAGTTCGGCTCCGAGCCACACCTCGTCTACGCCGACGACCTGGGCCTGCTGGACAGCCATCGCGGCCGGCACGCCGGCGCCGAATTGTACTGGCGCTGGCTCAGCCATTACGTAGCCACTGGCTACACCGCGGTCGTCCTGCGCACCATGACCAACCCGCCCACCAAGGTCTACCCCTGGTTCCGGCGCGATGGTTACCAGGTGCTAGCCCAGTACAACGACCCGCGCGGCCGGGTGGTCATGGGCAGCTCGCTGCCCGTCCTCCCGAGCCGGCCCGCGCCGCAGTCCTACTCGGCCTCCGGGTATCCAGCGCTTTCCAGTGACTGGAACGACTACCAGAAGGGTCGCTACGACCGCTTCAGCACCGGCGGCGCCTAGCCGTTTCGCCCGGCCTCCGCATTAGGAGGCCGGGCGTTAACAATGCCGTCAGAGAATTAGGCCGGCACCAACCGGTGTTCACGCTCAGCCACTCGCAGCAGCTTCTTCATGAGCCCATCCCAGCGATGCTTGTCCAGGTCAAACTCCCGCAGAGTAGCAATTGCTCGCTCCATCGCGACCAGACCCCACATCGTCGGCCCGCAGTCGTCGAGCAGGGAACTTAGTAGGTTGTAGCAGCGCTGAAGCGTGTCGCCGATCGTCACATAGACAGCTCCATGCTCGACGACATACTCAGCAAACACAGTCCGCTCGCCAGCTTCGGTGCGCTCCCAGACGGCATTGTATAAGGTGCCACTCATGTGAGGCACCTCCCTTCAGACTCGGACAGGCGCATTGTGGCACACCAGATAGGTCAGTCAATCGGGCAGTTGTCTAAATTCATTCTGCCCCGAGGCCAAGCGCCCCATTATGCTTGTGGTACCATTGCAACTAATGAAAGAATTGCTTGGCCTCGTCGCATCCGGCCTCACCTTCGCCGCTTATATCCCTTATTACCGCGACATCATCCGGGGCAAGACCCATCCTCACATCTACAGCTGGAGCCTCTGGTGCCTGCTAACCATCCTCATCACGGCCCTGCAAATTGCCGGCGGCGCCGGACCCTCAGCCTGGGTCACGGCCACCGCTGGGCTCATGTGCGTCGGTGTCATCGTACTTGGCCTCAAACATGGCCAGAAAGACATTACGGCCTCCGACACCGCGGTCGCCATCATGTCACTAGTCGCTATGGGGTTTTGGCTGCTCGGCCATCAGCCGCTCACTTCAATCGTGCTCGCCGTTATCGCCGACCTCCTAGCCTTTGTCCCCACCGTCCGCAAGTCCTGGAACAAGCCACACACCGAAACCCTGTCGCTGTATGTCACCAACACCTTCCGCTTTACGCTAGCCACGCTGGCCGTGCAAACCTACACCTTTCTAGCGCTGTTGTG
Source organism: uncultured Candidatus Saccharimonadales bacterium (assembly GCA_964505035.1). Taxonomy (GTDB): domain Bacteria; phylum Patescibacteriota; class Saccharimonadia; order UBA4664; family UBA4664; genus CAZDGK01. Next base: position 39,428 of record CAZDGK010000004.1, on the reverse strand, counting down.
GCCAGTTGTCTGGGTGATCGCCAATGGGCTATTCTCGCTCATGCTCATTGCTCGGCGCCGGCAAGTACACGCCAAGCGCTAAGTCAGCCGACAAACCGCGTCGTCGCGAACAACGTCACGAGTAGGCCAGCTAGCAACAATGCCGGCACCGCGTACACCAAAAGCCGCCGCTGACTGTCGCCGATCCAGGCGGCCAGGGCCAGCAGCAACGGAAACGCCATCAGATAGTACCGGCCAATCCCGTATAGAATCGAGCTCGTCAGGGGCAGCACTAGTGTCAGCGCCGCAAACACCCGGTAGCTCGGTCGCAGCTGCCGCCAAAAGCCGATCAGCAACACCAGCATCAGTCCCAGCAGCAACACCGAAATCACGTCATTATACGACACGCGATCAGTCAACGGCGCCGCCCCCGACGACACCGCCCGCTCCACCATCCGCTCCAGCGGATGCAAAATGTTCATATTGACCACCCGCTCCGGCCAAGCCATCGTATACGCCTGGAAGTAGGTACCGATACCGCCAGCACTCCATTGCAGATAGGCAAAGTAACCCAGCGTCCCCAATGGCGCCAGCACCAGCCAGCCAATCTCGGGCCCAATCTGCCGCCACCGCCAGCCCGCCTGATGCAGGTACTCCACCAGCAGCGCCGGCGCTACCAGCAGACCCGGCAGCCGCGTACCACCAGCTAGCATTGCCAGCACTCCAGCCAGCCACCACCGGCGCTCCCGGGCCGCCACAAACGCCCCCAGCGTCAGCGTCAGCAACAGAGCCTCCGCGTAGCCCGCCACCAACACGAATGCGTACGGGTACAGGAGCAAGAGCCAGGCACCGCTCGCCCGGCCGCCAAAGTCCCGCTCCAGCAAGCGCCCAGCCAGCCACAGCACCACCGCCGTCAGGGCCAGATTGATACCTGTCGCCGCCAACGGATATTGCCAAGCCGCCGGCACCCACACCACCAGCCAGTGACCAGCCGCCACCAGCAGCGGGAACAGCGGAAAGAAAGCCCGCACCGGCAATATATTGCCCACGTACCCATGCTGCGCGATCGACATATAATACCCCGCGTCAAAGTTCACGAGCGGGAAGGGAAAGGCCGCCAAGGTGGGGGCGTTTCCCAGGTAATCCGGTATCGTCACCCGCGCCACCGCTGCCACCGCCATCACGCTCGCGGCCCACAGCAACACAAATCCAAATAAGGGCAACCAGCGCTTCATACTAGCCATCATACTGTTTCAGCCCACTCTCAGCCATCCTACGCTACAATGTCCGCATGAGAATCCTAGTTGTCGAGGACGAGCACAAAATCGCCGGCGCGCTCAAGACCGGCCTGGAGCAGGAAGCCTATGCCGTCGATCTAGCCTACGACGCCGACGACGGGCTCAGCTCGGCCCTCACGGGCGACTACGACCTCATCATCCTCGACCGTATGCTGCCTGGCCTGCTCGACGGCCTGGACATCTGCAAAGAGATTCGCGCCGCCGGCATTCACGTGCCCATCATTATGCTCACCGCCAAGGACCAAATACCCGACCGCGTCGCGGGGCTCAATGCCGGCGCCGACGACTATCTCGTGAAGCCCTTTGCCTTCGAGGAGCTCCTGGCCCGCCTGCGCGCCCTACTGCGCCGGCCCCAGGACGCCCTCGACGAAACACTCAAGCTCGATGACCTGAGCCTTAACACTACCACCTACGAAGTCCGCCGCGCTGGACGGCCCATCAAGCTCTCGAGCAAAGAATTTGCCTTGCTCCACTACCTCATGCGCAACCAGAACCGCATCCTGTCCAAGCAAAACATCATGGGCCACGTCTGGGACTTCGACTCCGACATTTTGCCCAATACCGTCGAGGTCTACATTGGCTACCTGCGCGGCAAAATCGACCGGCCATTCCGCGGACCCGAACTCATCCACACCATCCGCGGCTTCGGGTATAAGCTAGGGGTAGACCATGATAACCCGTAGTCGCCTCACTCAGCTGTGGACGAAGCTCGTCCAGCTCTGGACCCACCGCTCGCCAGCCTTCAAGCTGGCGGCTGCCTACGTCGCCATTATTATGGTGGTCAGCCTCGTCTTTAGCCTCACGCTGTACCGACTGGCCAGTACCCAGCTCGAAGATAGCCTGCGCCGCCAGTACATTCGTCTGCGCGCCCTGCCCAATGGCGCCATCGTGCCCGTCATCATCAGCCCCGGTATCCAGTCCGAGCTGGAGTCCGGCGAAAACCGTCTGGCCTGGCAGCTCCTCTACTTCAACGGCGTCATTCTCATCGCCGGCAGCGGCCTCAGCTACTGGCTGGCTGGCCGCACCCTGCAACCCATCGAGCGAGCGCTGGAGAGCCAGAGCCGCTTCGCCGCCGACGCCAGCCACGAGCTGCGCACGCCCCTCGCCGCCATGCAGACCGAGATCGAGGTCGCCCTGCGCAATCCCAAACTCACGCGAGACGAAGCCGTCACTCAGCTCGCCAGCAATCTCGAGGAAGTCGCCAAACTCCGCGCCCTATCTGATGGCCTGCTCCGTCTGGCACACCAGGAAAACGGCTCCGCCGAGACCGAACCCGTCCAGCTCGAAACCGTCATCACCGAGGCCATCGACCGGCTCAAATCCGCCGCCGAAGCCAAGCACATCCTCATGGTCGCCGAAACCACTCCGGCAGCCGTCCACGGCGACACCCACGCCCTCACTGATCTAGTCGCCATCCTGCTCGACAATGCCATCAAGTACAGCCCCTCCAAGACCCAGGTCACCGTCAATCTCCAGCGCCACGGCAATGGCGCCGTCCTGACCGTAGCCGACCAGGGCCCCGGCATCGCCGCTGCCGACCTGCCACATGTCTTCGACCGCTTCTACCGCGCCGACAAATCCCGCAGCGGCAGTGCCGTCCATGGCTACGGCCTGGGCCTGTCCATCGCCACCCAGATCGCCCGCACCCACGACGCCACCATCAAGGCCGACAGTCCAGCCACCGGCGGTGCCGTCTTTACCGTCAGCTTCCAGCAGGCCAGCTAGCAACACAAACACGTTTGGCCGCTTTCTGTTAGACTAAAGCCATGAAGCTCAGTGGCATCAGCCCGCGCACGCTCGTGATAATGGCAACACTCCTGTCGGGCGGTCTTTCCGGCCACTTCCTCCTGCCCAATGGCACCCAAGATCCAGGCTCCAGCAACTGGGGCTTGCTCTATGGCCCGGGCATCTTCTTTGGCATCGCCATTGCTCTGGCTTGCCTGTGGCTGTACCGCCGCGACTGGCAATGGTCACTAGCCCGCTCACTACTCTGGGTCGCAGTCTCAACCGGAGCCTGGTACCTAGCCCTGCGGATCGCCCTATCCGAATCTACGGGCACCAGTGGTTTCGTCAGCTACGCCCTGGCTGGCGCGGCCGGGAGCGCCATTCTGGCAGCCGCCTTCTGGGCGCTCGTCCGGCACCTAGCCTTCACACGCCTGCTTCTTACGGTCGCGGCCGGCAGTGTGCTTGGCATCGCCATGAACCTCATCTTGATGATTGGCCTTGGCGAGTGGGCAATCATCGCGGCCTTTATTGTCTGGCAAATGGGCGTCGGCCTGGCTCTCGTCAAAGCTCCGCCGCCGTCCTAAGCCTCTTCTCAGCCACACCCGCTGTAATAGCCCTATAACGAAGGTTTTTCATATGGGTGTCATCATCCGGGGGGTGCGCAACGCCTTTCGAAACTGGATCCGAACCGTCTCGGTCGTCGCACTGCTAGGCATCAGTAGCGCGCTCGGCCTGGCGCTGTATCTGGCTAACCAAGCCGTACAGACCAAGGTCACGCAGCTCAAGTCCAGTGCCGCCACGACACTCAGCATCAATCCAGCCGGCGTCTTCGGCGGCGAGGGCGGGGGAGAGCCGCTCACCGCAGCCGATGTCACCAAAGTCCAGGGCATCGCCGGCGTCAGCGAGGTCGGAGCCATCATGACCTCCGGCGGCGGCATGTTCCGCGTGTTCCGGAACAGCGGCACCGCCACCGCGCAAGTGCAGGCTCCGACCAGCGAGGTGCAGCTCAACTCATCCATCGATCCCGGCACCCTCGGCCGCCGGCGCTTCAACCAAAGCAGCGGCGACTCCGGCCCCGCGCCCACCATACAGCTACCGGTCCTCATGAACGGCCTCCTCGGCACCCTGGACCGCACCGGCACACCATTCAATGTCACGAGCGGCACCGCTCAATTTAGCGCCGCCGATGTGCCCGAAGCTCTCGTCGGCCAAGGCCTCGCCACCAAGAACAGTCTCAGCGTCGGCTCCACCTTCACCGCCTACAGCACCACCTTCAAGGTCATCGGCATCTTCGACGCCGGCAACGAGTTTGGCAACGACGGCCTCTTCGTACCCATCGCCACAGCTCAGCGCCTCACCAACCAACCAGGCGAAATTAGCCAAATCGAAGTCCGCGCCGCCTCCATCGACCAGCTCGACGCCGTCAAAACCGCCATTGGCAACACCCTGGGCAACACCCGGGTCGACATCACCACCGCCGCCCAAAACACCAATGATGCCATCGCCGCGCTAAAGAGCATCCAGGGCATCGCCAGCACCGGCATGTATGTCGCGCTCGGGGCCGCCGCCGTCATCACCTTCCTGGTCATGGTCATGATCGTGCGCGAGCGCCGCCGCGAGATCGGCGTGCTCAAGGCCATAGGCGCTGGCAACCTCAGCGTCATGAGCCAGTTCGTGGTTGAGGCCCTGGTACTCACGCTCTGTGGCAGCCTAGTGGGCATTGCCCTGGCTGCCGTCACCAGCAACCAACTGACCGGCGCGCTCGTCAGCGCCAACACGCCCAGCGCGTCCAGCAGCGGCGGCCCCACCACCATGATGGGCGCGCAGAGCGGCTTCGGCGGCGCGGTCCGACGCTTTGGCGGCGGCTTCGGCGCCCGCCTCGGCTCGGCCGGCCAGACCGCCGAGCAACTGGTCCACAACATCCAGACCCAGGTCGGCGTCTCACTGCTCGCCGAGGGCCTTGGCGCCGCACTGCTCATCGCCATCCTCGGCAGCGCCGTCCCAGCCTGGCTCATCGCCAAAATCCGCCCTGCTGAAGTAATGAGGACCGAATAATGCTTTCTGTCAGCCATCTCACCAAAACCTTCACCACCGGCGACCAGACCGTCACCGCCGTCGATGACATCAGCTTCCAAGTCCCCGACGGCACCTTTGCCAGCATTATTGGCAAGAGCGGTTCCGGCAAAAGCACCCTGCTCGCCCTGCTCGGCGCGCTCGACAAGCCGACCAGTGGCCATATCTCTGCCGCCGGCCAGGACGTCACCCGTCTGGCCGACCGCGCCCTCGGCGCCTACCGCCGCGGCCACATCGGCTTCGTCTTTCAGAGCTACAATCTCGTACCCAACCTGTCCGCCCTCGAGAACGTCATGCTACCCATGGAGTTTGCCCATGTCCGGACCAAAGCTCGCCGCGCCCGAGCCGCCGAGCTACTTGATCAAGTCGGCATCACCGGCGACAAGCAGCAGCGCAAACCCGCACGACTGTCCGGCGGCGAGCAACAGCGCGTCGCCATCGCGCGGGCGCTAGCCAATCAGCCCAAGCTCATATTGGCCGACGAACCCACCGGCAACCTCGACTCACAAACCGGCGCCATGATCTTCAAGCTCCTCCACGACCTCACCCGTTCACAGAACACCACCATTATCGTCGTGACCCACGACCTGGCCATCGCCGGCAAAACCGACCAAACCTTCAAGCTCGAAGACGGAAAGCTTGTAAATTCGCCCAAGCGGTGATATAAAATATACCGTCTCGTACCTACTACCCTAAGGAGTGGGGATGGTCATTCGTCACGACCTTACCCGAGATCAAATCATCGAGCTGATCGTGCTCCGGTTTACCGTCGGCAGCCGCCGCAACGACCGCATGATGGCGATCGTTGCCGGTCAGTCCGGCGAAGACCAGCCCAGCCACGATGAACGCATCGCCGAGCTGATCGCGCAGTGCAAGACGCTGCTCAACAGCGAGATGGCCGCGATCATCGCCGACCGGCTACTGCTCGACGACCGCGACCTTCCGCTCTTCCAGATTGGTGATGTCAGCGCGGCCTACCGCGTTATCAGCACCAAGCTCGACCAGATCGACTCCGAACTCGCCGAGTTCCTCGTCGAGAATCTGCCGATCATCCTGGAAGCAGCCATGAAGGGCCTGAAAAAGCCCGAGAACGAGCCGGCCGACTACGACAAGACCTGGGACTGGATCAACGCCACCTTGGAGGTAGCTACCTCCAACAGCGTCACGCCCCAACAGGTCATCGAGCAAGAACCTCTGTTCGATGAAGTCATCCGGCGCACCTCGAGCCCTCAGACCTACCTCGACAATTTGGAGGTGGTCAAGCAGTTCCTCACGTCCGACCCGGAAGCCCTCATCCGCCAGACTGTCATCCAGTCGATGGTGAACGAGGGAACTCCCCAGGACGAGGCCGAGCAGGAGTTCAACGACTTCCTGAACTCCGACGACGGCCGCGAAGCCGTCGCCGAGGCCCGCGCGCTCTTCGAGCGCGGCCGTGACCTCGTCGAGCTGGCCGCCCGTGAGGACATCGAGCGCATCTGGCCCGAAATGGCCAAGATCCATTAGCTCGAACTACCGCCGGAACTCTATCATTGAGTCCGGCGGTTTTCTCTTTATGGATATGCTTTGACAAATATGCTAATAATTAGGCCATACATAGGGGATCCTAAACAACATGTTTGCCAACCTGTTCACCGCCCTCGTCTTCGCCTGCTGTGGCCTGTTCGGTAATGCCCCCGCCATTAATAGCTTCACCGCCCATCCACCGCTGCACGTCCAGCGCTTCGCCACCAATGGCCCCACCGGCCTCACGCCCAGCCAGATCAAAACCGCCTACCACCTGCCAGCTACTGGTGGCGCTGGCAAGACTATTGCCGTCGTGGTTGCCTACGACGACCCCAACATTGCCGCCGACCTCAACGCCTTTAGCACCCAATACGGCCTGCCGCAGTGCAACCAAACCAATCCCTGCTTTAGCAAACACGCCATGACTGGCTTCCTGTCCACCAATAGCGGCTGGTCACTTGAGGCCGCCCTGGATGTTGAATGGGCCCACGCCATTGCGCCCCAGGCCAAGATCCTGCTCGTCGAGGCTCGTTCTGCCAGCGGCAACAACCTGCTCGCCGCCGTTGATTACGCCCGCAAGCAGCCCGGCGTCGTCGCCGTCTCCATGAGCTGGGGCGGCAGTGAGTTCGCCGGCCAGACCGCCTACGACAGCTACTTCACCAGCGCCGCCGGCGCGGCCTTCTTCGCCGCCTCTGGCGACGGCGGCAACGGCGTATTCTGGCCCGCCGTCTCGAGCAACGTTACGGCCGTCGGTGGTACCACCCTCAGCCTCAATCCCGATGGTAGCGTCGCCAGCGAAGTCGCTTGGCCCGGCAGTGGCGGCGGCGTCAGCGCCTACACACCCAAGCCCGCCTACCAATCCGCCCTCAGCGCCACTGGTCGCTCTATCCCGGACGTCGCCTACGATGCTGACCCAGCCACTGGCTTCTCGGTCTATTCCAGCGTCCGCTACTCCGGCGTGAAGGGCTGGTTCCAGGTGGGCGGCACCAGCGCTGGTACACCCCAATGGGCCGCCATCTACGCCCTGGGTGGCACCGCCACCAACACCCAGCTCTACGCTGACGCCGCTGGCCCAGGCTACGCCAATGTCCTCCAGGACATCATTACCGGCTCCAATGGCGCTTGTGGCGCGGTCTGCACCGCTGGCCCGGGCTACGATGCCGTCACCGGTCTCGGTACACCACTCACCACTGCCTTCTAGACAACCCACTTGGCTATCTGATATAAGGCAAGTAATGGCCTTCCTACCATCCCATAGGAGGATACATGGCCAACGTACCTACCACGGAAGGCGGAACTACCCGCCACGCCCGGAAGGGTAAGTGGCTGACCTTGCCAGAGCTGTGCCGCGAAGTCGGCGCCGGGCGGTCCTGGGTCGAACGACGAGCTAGAGCGTACTGCGCATCCGAAGTCCGCTTCGATGCCCATGGCCCGTTTCCGGGCTTTCGGGAATGCTGGCCGCCACGGTGCCTCAAGGCCCTGCAGCGTGCCCGCAAGCGCATCCAAAGTGTGCCGGAACTCGGCACAATGTATGTGACGCTCGTTCAGGCCGCGGACCTGCTGGGTGCCAGCCGCCAATGGATCACTGAAACCATTGCGGCCAACCCCCAGCTGCCGCCCATTTGCCGGCGGCGCCGGCCCGAGGGCCGGATCGTCCAAGCCGTCTCCCGGGCCACCGTCAAGAAGCTCGGTCAGCTCCGTCAGCAAATCGCCCCCGAAGGCTGGATCAGCCTAGCCGAGGTCCGTCGCCGGGCCCGCTGGGCCAACGACACCATCATCAAACGGCTAGGAGCCATGGGTATCGAGCCGGCGATCTACATTTCGTCGCTCAACGGTCAGCCGGGCTACCACTACCACGAAAGTGTCTGTGGGCTACTCGGCATCCGGCCGCATCGGCAACCCGGCGGCGATTGGCGCACTGTCCACGGACTGAGCGTCGCTCTCGGCCGCAGCGAGCACTGGGTCAGGCACCGCCTGCACCAAGTCCGCGGCACCGAGGCCGCCGAGTTTCGGCTCGACGATAGCCGCATTCAGCGGCTACACTACCCGCCGCTGGTCTACCAGCAGCTCCGGGCCATGTCCGACGCCCAGGGCCGGCCTGCTCAAGGCCCAGCCGCCACCAAGGCGGCCTGAGCCACCGCCGGCCTATAGGCCGCCTCAATATTTGAGGCGGCCTTTGACTTTCTGGCCGTAATCATTCAAAAAGTATTGACAAATATCAATACTTGTAGTAATATAACTTACAGCCTCAGTCGTCTATCGGAAGGAGAGGCTCGTGGACACTCAGACCACGCTTGACACGTTCAAGGCCAACATCGCGCGAGGCATCGCGGCCCGGCAGGAGAGCGAGCACCCGGGGAACCCCCTCGACGAGTTCGCGTTCCGCCTCGGCACCGCCGGTGACGTCCCCTGGCCCCAGGTGGGCAAGCGCGGTTGGACGCGTGGCATCAAGGACTCGTGCGTGCTCCTCGTGATGGTCGACGGCTTCTGGGTCGTCGGCGCCAACATCAACGGCGGGCGCGTGTTCTACGACTCCACGATGACCGAGCCTCCGTCCGCGGAGATGCTCGCCACCATGTCCGACCTCGCCACCCGCTGGGTCAACCGGGAGAACGTCCCCGTGAAGCGGACCAAGTCGGCTCCGCCGGCCAAGAAGGCCCCCGCGACGGCCAAGACCGTGACCAAGAAGCGCCCCGCCAAGAAGGCCGCCAAGGCCCCCAAGGTCGAGGTCGCTGCCTGAGAACTTCGCCCCCAATCCGCTACGCGGTGCGGGGGCACCTCATTTTATACGCTACAATACCAGTATGAAGCGCCTAATAACTCTCCTCGCCCTCGGCCTGCTCCTCCTACCCTCAGCCACCTACGCCGACGTCAATGACTTCAGCTTTGCCAGCTTCGAAGCCGATTACTATCTAAGCCGCGATGCTCAGCACAACTCGCAGCTCAGCATCGAGGAGCACCTGGTGGCCGTCTTCCCGGCCATCGACCAAAACCACGGCATCCTACGCGCCATCCCGCAAAGCTACGAGGGGCATAACGTCCATCTGCATATCGAGGGCGTCAGTGACGGCACCGGCCGCGACTACCCCTACAGCACCTACAACTCAAACGGCAATCTAGTACTCAAGATCGGCGACGCCGGTACCTACGTGCACGGTCTCAAGACCTACGACATCAAGTACCGTCAGGATTATGTCACCACCCAGGGCACCAATGGCGACGTCTTTATGTGGGACACCAATGGCACCGGCTGGAGTCAGACCTTCGCCCACGTCACGGCTCACGTCCACCTCGCCAGTGACCTCGCCACCTTCCTGCAGTCTGGCAGCCCCACTTGCTACACCGGCGCTCAGGGCAGCACCCAGCATCAGTGCGCCATCAGTACCGCGTCCGACGGCACGGTCACCTTTAGTGCAAATGACATCGGCGCCGGCCAGACCCTGACGTTTCGGCTGGACTTCGCCGACGGCACCTTCGCGCCCTACCAAACGCCCCTCGCCGACACCTTGCTCCTGCTGGCCAAGATCGCTCTCGGCCTGGCGCCCGTGCTCGCCACGCTCTGGTTTGTCTCCTGGCGCTGGTGGCGCTACGGCCGCGACCCGCGCGGTCCCGGCGCCATCGTCCCCGAGTACCTGCCGCCCAAAGACGCCAGCGTCGTCACCTCAAGTATGGTTTTTCAGGAGCGTTTCCAGCCCCAGTCCATCTCGGCCCAGCTCATCGACCTGGCCGTCCGCCACTATCTCCGAGTCTACGAGGTCAAGGACGTCCGCACCCTTCTGCCCGACAAAACCCACTACGAGTTTGAACTCATCCGCGACCCCGGCGACCTGCGGCCCGAGGAGCTTCGCACCCTGCGCCTCGTCTTCAGCGATAGCGCCACGCCTGGCACCCGCGCCACCCTCCAGGCACCTTCCGAACTCAGCCAGAGCGCCAAAGTCTTTGGCACGCAGCTCGGCAAGGACGTAGCCGCCGCCGGCTTCCTGCGCGCCGCCCCCGACAAAGCCCGCCAGCCATTCGCCATCGCTGGCACTATCTCGTTTGTGATCTTCCTCATCCTCTCTGGCAATGGCAGCGCCTTCTCGCTGACCTTCCTGGCCTGTGCGATCATCCTGTTTATCGGCTCAGCCGTCATGCCCGCCCGCACCGCTCAGGGCGTCCAATTGCGCAGCTACCTGCAAGGTCTCAAGCTCTACATTGGCATGGCCGAGGCCGAGCGCCTGCGCGTGCTGCAAAGCCCGCATGGCGAGCTCACGGAGAAGGTCGATGTCGGTGACAGCACCCAGCTCATCAAGCTCTACGAGCAGCTTTTGCCCTACGCCATGCTCTTTGGCCTCGAAAAAGACTGGGCCAAAGCCCTGGCTCCGCTCTACCAGGATCCACCAGATTGGTACCATAGCGCCGGCGCCTTCAATGCCGGGTACTTTGTCGGCTCGTTCTCGAGCTTCAGCGACACCACCACCGCGAGCTTCACCCCGCCGTCCAGCTCAGGTGGTGGCGGCGCCGGTGGCGGTGGCGGTGGCGGGGGAGGCGGCGGCTGGTAATTGACACCAGCCCCACCTCACGGCTATAAATTGACCAGTCCATGCCGCCAACCCGAAAGGAGCTAGCATGGATGCACCGCCCAGCCGGCCGCGTACCGCCGAAGAGCAGGCCGCCCTGCAGGCCATCAATGGCCTGACTACTGGCTTCCTCGCCACCTGCGCCCTGCGCGGAGCCACCGGACAAGCGCCGCTTCATGGCCGCACCGTCCGCATGACCAGCGACCACGCGACCTATGACCCCGTCATCACGCTGCCCAGTCTGTTTGGCTGGTTTGCCAACGAACTAGCCAGCGTCGTCGCCCTGGGCAACGACAACACCTGGCAGCTCTTTGGGCTCATCCGGGCCTCCGAGCGGGGGCTCGTGTCGCACTACTACCTCTACGAGGCTTCCAGTCTGATCGGCATCCCGCCAAGCCCCTATCGCAACGGCACCCTAATGAACGGCGGCACTGCCAACATCTATGCCGCGGTCACCAAGGTGCTCGAACGCACCACCACCAATTGGAGCCAGCGGGTCGGCCGACACCCCAAGAAAGCCCGGCGCTAGTCACCCCGGCCTCCCATCAGTGAGGCCGGGGCTAACTCTTTACGCTTTCGGCGCGTATAATAACCCCAAACCTTATATAACCCTTTATGAACGACACACCTACTACCAACTACGCCTTTATCGACAGCCAAAACCTCAATCTCTCCGTCCAGCAGCTCGGCTGGAAGCTCGACTTCTCGCGCTTCCGCCGCTATCTCAAAGACAAGTACAACGTCTCCCGCGCCTTCATCTTCGTCGGCTTCGTCGAGGACAACCAGGACCTCTACAACCACCTAGCCGCCGTCGGCTACGAGCTCATCTTCAAACCCACACTCGAGTACAAGGATGGCACCACCAAGGGCAACGTCGATGCCGAACTCGTGCTCCACACCATGATCGAGTGGCCGCACTATCATCAAGCCGTCATCGTCTCCGGAGATGGCGACTTTTATTCGCTCATCGAGCATCTCATCCGCAACGACAAGCTCAGCAAGCTCGTCATCCCCAATAAGTTCAACTATTCATCATTGCTCAAGCGCTTCGACCCAGGCTATCTGGCTTTCGTCTCAGACCTGCGCAGTCGCATGACCTATGTCTCGCGCAAGCCCAAACCAGCCGCCGAAGGACCCGCCGAGACACCGCAAACCAACCCCTAAACTACGCCCTCAAAACAGAAAAGAACCCTGGGCAGACCCACCTGCCAAGGGCGCTTTTCATGGTGATGATACATTTAGTGTAGCAAAGTCGTGGCCCGGCAGCAATACGCCGCCGGGCCACATTCGCACCGTTACAGATCGAAGCTCACGTACTTGCGAGCCAGCTCCAGAGTTGCCAGCGTGCGATCACGAGCCTCCGCAAACTCAGCCGGCGGTTCGGTGTCGCCCCAGAAGTAGCTCCAGGCGGGCTCATCCGGATTGACCATCAGCAGGTGGTCCAGATGTCGCACCTCGCCGCCGCTCACCTGGATACGGTAGCTCCGGCCAGTCACTGCGTAGCCGGTCTTTTCCAGCGCCTTTCGCGAGCCAGCATTGGGATGCTGCACGTGACTCACCACGGCATCCAGGCACATATGCCCGGCAAAGGCGTACCACGTGCGCGCAATATGCGCCGTCGTGGCCACTCCCTGCTGCCAGTAGTCCGGATCAAACACCACAAACCCACTTTCAGCCTGGTTTCCCGGCTTCAGTCGCAGACTCGTCGTACCGATCAGCCGCCCATCCGGGTGCTGGTCGTCGACCCAGTGCACGCCCCAAGCGACACCGTTGTCATCGGCCGCGATCATGGTCACCCAATCACGCTCCATGCCCACGGTGTAGCTCCGCTGATGCATGAGGTAGCGCGTCACCTCGCGGCGCGTCATACCCGCAGCCATACGCTCCAGGTCAGCCTCGTCCGGCATCCGCAAGATCAGCTTAGGACGATCCGGAACCTCGATCTTCATCGGCAAGCCAAACATGACCTGCCTCCTTTCTTGAAAAGGTGCGGTATAGGCCTAGCGGTTGCTAGACCAGATCAGACTCCCAGCATTTAGAGAATTTTTACCAAAAAACCTCCGTTGGGAGGCTCATCTCGTCCGGCAATCTGTTACCTAACAGGTGGGGGATTAACAGTTCCCGCGAGCATAAGCCATACCAAAGTCGCCAGTGCCATAAGCGGCTCCGGCCAGATGCTTACAGATGGTGATTTGGCTTATGCTACGCATAGTTTCCAAAGCATATGACATATTCCACAATTCGTCAACTTTTTTCACCCGCTTTTAGCTAACTTCGCTTATGAGATACCCCAATGACCACCACACCGTTGGCGCGTTAGGCTGTAACCCGATCCTTGAGAGGAGGGTTCATGAAAATTTTATTTGTGCTGCCCCCGTGCCTACCCACACCACCTGTCGGGTACGGCGGCATTGAAGCAGTGGCCGCCGCGCTCCTACCCGAGCTCGAAGCCAGCGGTGTCCAAACCGTCGTCTGCACCCCCAATGGCTCTACCGTATCCGTCACCGAACTCCGCCAGCTCATCGAGCCAATTTACCCAATTTTGACCCAGCCCTACAACGAAGTAGCCCCCATCGTCGAGCAATACGTCGCCGATGTCATGCATGTCGCCGCCACCAGTCAGGTCGACCTGATCCATGACTTCTCCGGCATGCTCACCACCCTCAATACGCTGGCCGCGCCGCTCTCGGACCCCAATTACCCGCCGGTAGTCCACACCATTCATGGCCCGCTGCAGCCGTTTATGCGCACCTACGCGCGGCTGCTCGAGCTGCACCCCGCCGAGCAGCTCACCTACACCGCCATCTCAGCCGCGCAGGCCTCTGCCGCGCCGGCTAGCGTGCGAGACCGGTTCCGGGTCATCCACAATGGCCTGAACCCGTCCGACTTCCGCCTCGGTGCCGGCGGCGAGCGACTGCTCGTATTGGGCCGCCTCTGCCGCGACAAGGGCCAGGACCGGCTCGTCCGGTACTGCGCCCGCCACGGCCTGCCGCTCGACGTAGCCGGCACGGTCGCCGAGATGAGCAGCGTCGAGGAGATCGAAGCCGAAGCCGCCCTCGGCGCCGCCAGCCGCGCCGCCAGCAAAGCCGACTTCCGGCTCTATCTCAGCATCCGCCACCTTTTCGACGGCCAGCTCATCCGCTTTCACGGCAATGTCGGTGGCCGCGCCAAGTCCAAGCTGCTCGAGCAGGCTAGGGCGCTAGTGATACCCAACCGCTGGGCCGAACCATTTGGCATGGTGGCCATCGAGGCCATGGCCAGCGGCACGCCGGTCGCCGCCATCGGCTCAGGAGCCCTGCCCGAGCTCGTCCGCCACGGCGTCACCGGCCACCTGACGGAGACGTTTGATGAGCTCGGCCGCTATCTGCGCTCCGATCAAGTCGCCACCCTCGACCGGCCAGCCATCCGCCGGTACGCTATCCGCCATTTCAGCGTCCGCCACATTGCCCAGCGCTACTTGCAGCTCTATCGCAGCCTAATTGCCCAGCACAAGCTGCAACAACCCCTCGCTCCCAGTCGCCCACGCCGCGTCCCAGCCCCTCGCGCCGTCAGCAAGCCGGCCCAAGATCTGCTAGCATAAACATCAATGGGCACCTCATCACCAGCCCGTCGCCAGCTCTGGCTAGCCGCTGCCTTGCTAGTGGCGGTCAGCTGTGGCTACGCGCTACTGGCGGGGCAGACCACCCCAGACCGCGCTGTCCTAGCCTCCAGCCGGGTTACCTACTGGATCGACCAGCCGTCGGCCACCCTCACCGCCCGGCTCAGAGCCGCGATCACAGCCAGCGGCCTCACCCCCGCTACCGCCTCCAGCGCCGCCACCGCCGACGTGCTCCTCAGCCGCACCGCCAGCGCCGGCGCCACCGGCATCACCACTCTGCCAGCCGGCCAGCCCGTAGCGCTCACCAGCAGTAGCGGCACCATCGTCGGCCCCAATCCCAAACCCGACTACTACCTCACCGTCCGTGCCACCGGCAACCCAAAGCTCACCGCGCTAGGCACCCAGCTGCCCACCCAGCTCGCCGGCGCCAGTTCCAATTCCTGGTCGCTCATCGCCCTGGGCGACATCATCTTTGGCCGCACCGTCTACCTGCAGATGCAGCGCGAAGGCATGCTCAA
>CAZDGK010000004.1:0-24075 GCA_964505035.1 uncultured Candidatus Saccharimonadales bacterium | reverse complement strand
TATCACTGGGGCACCGAGTACACCCACGACGCCAATGCCGACCAGCGCACCGTCGCCCATGCCGCTATTGACGCCGGCGCCGACCTCATCCTGGGCACCCACCCGCACTGGGTCCAGGGCGTCGAATGGTACCAGGGCAAACTCATCACCTACAGCCTGGGCAACTTCGTCTTTGACCAGGAATGGTCCACCAAAACCAAGCAGGGCACCTACCTATCAGCCACCTTTGATGGCAAAAATCTGACGTCAGCCAAGCTCGTACCCTACGAAATCCAGGATTACAACCAGCCCGGCCCAGTCGACGCCACCACCGGCGCCGACATCCTAAACAACGTCTTCACCCATAGCTGGTGGCCTACACAATAGCTATCTTCATATTATTGATTTATAGCAAATAATATGATATTATTACAATAAGCTTGTGTTCAACCGACCCGAGGAGGTCACATGGGAGACATCCGGTGCGATATCACTCTCACCTACAAGCTCGAGCCCGACGGACGGCTCTTCGTGAAGGCCATGAGCGTCTGCCCGGACTTTCCGGACGAGGCGCCGTTCTGCACGAACCTGGGATGGATCACGCCCAATAAGGGCGAAGGCGTCGAAGACACCGCGCGCCGGTGGTGGGGGAACCCATCCTGGCATGGTGGCTGGGGCTACCCAGTCGTCGTAGCGATCGTCGAGGCCCCCGCTGAAACCCCGGAGGACGCGCCCGAACCGGCTCACAACGAGGAGGCCGTCACCGTCTGACTCCCCGGCGCCGCCCCACGCGGCGCCGGACCTAATTACCTGATATCCACCATCATAGCTTCGGCCCCGAGCACGCTATTGCACCCGGGGCCGCTTCGCCTATCAGCGCCTAGCTCGGCGCTGCGGCAGACCACCGAAATGAACAAACGGCCGGGAAGACTGCCGGTAGCCAGTGTAGTAGCCAATCCAGGCCTCGCGCTCACTGCCGTCAGGCAAGCAAACCGCTCCAACCAGCACCATCAGATCGCCCCCGTTGGGCCGTCCCGCCCGCTCCGCATCGTCATGCCAACGGTCGGTGATCACAAACTTGACCCGCTCATTGACCCGTGTGTCGGTGTCAATCACATGGGGCATGATCTCCTTCACCTGAGGCCGGTCCACCGAATCCAACACCAGCGACACACTGTCCGGTGCCACCTCCCAGTGCTTGGCTGCCTCCAGCGCTTCGCGGTCCAAACCGCACCTCCTCATGTCTGCCAACTAGCTGGAAACCGCATTAAACCACGCCACCTCCCCCGTGTCTTGGGTCATTTAACCAATCCCACGCACCCGCAATGCGGCCTGTTGACATCGTCTTGGCTCGCATACTAGTATGATTGGTATGAATGAACATACTTCTGCCAACCTGGTCGATATGGTCACCGTGGGTGAGCGCGGTCAAGTTGTGATCCCGCAAGCCATCCGTGAACGCCTCGGCATCCACGCGGGTGATAAACTAATGGTGTTCCTTAAGCATGACCGTCTTATTGGTCTGGTCTCACAGGAAGCCTATCGCGATTTCCTTAATGAGCTTAGCAATCAATTGTCACAGCTCAACGACGCCGTCGCCAAACACGAACTAGCCAACCAGCACGAGGAGAATTAGCCCTACATGTTACAAACACTCAGCCGCTCGGCCAAAATTGGCGTTTTGGTCAGCATTATTTCGGGCATGTTCCTGGCCGCCCTCGACCAGACCATCGTCGGCACCGCCCTGCCACACATCCTGTCCGAGCTCAAGGGCTTCACTGAATACACCTGGGTAGTCGCCGCCTATCTGATCGCCCAAGCCGTCGCGGCTCCCATCACCTCCAAGCTGTCTGACATCTACGGCCGCCGCACATTGTTCTACTTCAATGTCGGCCTGTTCCTGCTCGGCTCCGTGCTCGCCGGCGCCGCCCAAAACATGCCGTGGCTGATCGGCGCCCGGGCCATTCAGGGTCTCGGCGGCGGGGGACTGGCCGCGGCCGCCTTCACCATCATCGCCGACATCTTCCCGCCCCGTGAGCGCGGCAAATGGACCGGCCTGATCGGCGCCATCTTCGGCCTGGCCTCAGTCATCGGCCCCACGCTCGGCGGCTACCTCACCGACCATTTCAGCTGGCGCTGGGCCTTCTACGTCAACTTGCCAGTCGGCGCCATCGCCCTCTACCTGGCCAGCCGCTACCTGCCCAACATCACCCATGACGCCCGCGGCCGCATCGACTGGGCCGGCTCCCTGAGCATCACCGGCGCCGTCGTGCCATTCATCCTGGCCCTCATCTGGGGTGGCAATAAGTATCCCTGGGACAGCATCGAAATCTCCGTACTGTTCGCTGCCGCCGCCGTCATGACCTTCGTCTTTGTGATGGTCGAGCGCCGGGCCGAGGATCCGCTCATCCCACTGCGCCTCTTCAAGGAGCCGTCGTTTACCCTGGTCCAGATCATCACTGTGCTCTCAGCCGCCCTGCTGTTTGGCAGTATCCTCTACATCCCGATCTTCATCCAAATGGTCGTCGGTCAGAGCGCTACCAATTCCGGCCTGCTGCTGCTACCACTCATGATGGGCATCGTCACCGGCAGCATCATCTCCGGACAAGTCACCGCCCGCACCGGCAAATATCGCCTGGTCGGTCTGGCCGGTTTTAGCATCACCACCATCGCACTGCTACTGCTCTCGCAGATCGCGCGCGACACGACCAATGCCACCATCATTCGTGACATGGTCATTCTCGGCCTGGGCATGGGCCCCACGCTACCACTGCTACCGATGATCGCCCAAAACTTGTTTGGCATGGAGGATCTCGGCGCGGTCACCGGTGCCACCACCTTCTTCCGTACTATCGGCGGCGCGGTCGGCACGGCCGTTCTCGGCACCATCTTTACCAATCAACTGACGCAGGGTCTCAAAGACCTGCCGATGACTGGCCTGCCGCCAGCTCTCACCGCTCCACTACACGACCCCAATGTCGTCACGAGCCAGGTAGCTGTCAGCCAAATCCTGCACGCCATCCCGTCGGCCGCTCTGGCCTTCGTGAAACCGGCACTCGATGCCTATATCGAGCTCACCAAGACCTCAATTGCCGATGCCATCGCCATTGTCTTTACCGTCTCCATGGGCCTCGGCGCCGTCTGCCTCGTGTTGTTCTACCTAGTTGAGGAGCACGAACTGCGCAGTGCTCAGTCGCCCGAGCACACCCAGGCTACAGAGCCCGCCGGGCTGTAGCTAGGTCGGCCAGAATAATCTGCGCCTCGTGGTCATCAATCGGCGTCAGCACCTTGCGCTGTGCCAGCACAATGTCATGGTCACGCACCAGGTAGTGCTTGATGTAGTCCGACTCACCAATTTCTGAGGTAATCTCCATCAGCCACTCAAACGGCGGCCGGGCGGCCGGATCGCTCACTGCGATCCGCAACCGCTCGCCGTCACCCAGCTGGATATCCACCTCGCGCAGCACGATCGCCTGAGGCGCCTCATCCATCGCAAACTTTTCGCCTGGCACCTCACGCTTAACCGGCACAGCGTCAAACAACGCCTGCGCCTGCTCTCGAACCTTAGCTTCAAGTACTGGATCTATCACGGCTTCACATAATAACACAAAAAGAGAGGGCCGGAGTTGGAGCTCCGGCCCAGGGCAATCAGCCCGCAGTGCGGTTGTGGGTCAGCGACGCTGTCCGCGCCCGACCATGCGGCCGAGGTAGTACATCGCGCCGCCGACGAGAGCGCCGAACAGGAACGTGCCGACGCTCATGGTCGCCGGGGTGACGATGGCCACGACCTCGCCGACCGTGCCACCCATGAGGCCGACGCCGGCCACCTTGGCAGCCGTCACGACACCCGGTCGCTCCGTCTGGGCCACGGCCAGGGCGGCCTGACCCCGCTGCAGGGCGTCCGTGCCCTTCTTGACGATGTCTCCACTCATGATGCAGGTCCTTTCCTGATCGATCGATGGTTGGAGGTATTGCCAGACCTTATAATACCAAGTATTAACAAATTAGTCAAGCATCAGCCACAAAAACTGGCCAGCCTCCGCCAGACATGCGAAGATGCAAACCATGTCACTACCTAGGCTCAATCAACGCCGGCTCCGCCGCCTGCTCACCCTGCTGGCAACACTTATCGTGCTCACGATCGCCGCCGCCCAGACCACCGAGCTGCCGTCGTCCTCACCCAGTCACTCCTCGAGTCCGCTCGGCCGGGCTGTCTCCAGCCTGCAGCCCGGATTGTACCCGGTCGTACATATCAACGACGGCGACACCATCATCGTGCGGCTGCCAGACGGCCATGAGGAAACTGTGCGGCTGCTGGGCGTCGACACGCCCGAGGTCAAGGACCCGCGCAAGCCCGTCCAATGCTTTGGCGAAGCCGCTAGCGCTCACACCAAAGCCCGCCTCACCGGCGCCGCCGTCCGCCTGGAGCCCGACCCCGAAGACACCGACCGCGACAAATATGGCCGGCTGCTGCGCTACGTCTACCTGCCCGACGGCACGCTCTACAACGCCGAGCTCATCCGCGACGGTTATGGTTTCGCCTACACCGTCTTCCCAATCACCAAGCTCGACGACTTCCGCGCCCTGGAAGCCGATGCCCGCAGCCACAACCGCGGCCTGTGGGCCGGTTGCAATATCGACAGCTCCAGCGAGATCAAGCAGACCTTGCCCAAATCGCCCTGATCTGTTAAAACACAGCAGGAACCCCTCGCTACTCACCGAGAGGACAGACGCATGGGTTCAGACAACCAAAACGGTCGCTACATCAACCACCAAAACGCCAGTGACCTGGGCAGCTGGAAGTCAGACCGTCGCATCAGGCTGGATGAGGACTACAATATCATCCACGGCCTTCAGATCACCCTGTCGCACTTCTACTACGGCCGGCGCACCATGCGCGACCTGCGCTTCAACTTCACGCCCTTCAGCCCGGCCATCGATCGCCAGCTGGAGCACGTGGATACTGTCATGGCCAGCCGACTGGGCATCAAACCCTACGAGTACGTCCTGGGCCGGGCGCTCTGCCTAGCCGCCGACGTCGACTGGGCAGACCAGTCTGATGCCACGACTCACCTGCAGGCGCTACAAGCCAAGGTAGCGCTCTGGGCCGACTACACCTTGCCGGCCCCGTCCACCGAAGACATCGAAGACTTCGGTGAGTTCTTTAGGCGGGCAGGGGAGTGCTTCTTCAAACTGGCAGCCCAGCCAGAAACTTGGTAGCAGCCTCAAAGCACCAGCCCCAGACGCATCAGTCTGGGGCTTTATCCTGCGACTTCTTTGCCAAGCTTGGCGCTCACCAAAACCTGCAAGGTGTCACCCTCTGGCGTCGTCACCTGCGTCTCGTTGGTCTCGCTAAACAGTGTCACCAAATGGTGGCTCATGATTTCCTGCAAGTCCTTGTACTTGAACTTCAGCTCCTCAAGCTCGCTGTTGACCACCTGATAATCTTTGTCGGCTTCCAGCAGCTTCTTGGCGGTTTGGCGCTTAGCCGACACCTCCTTCAGCTCCTCCTGCAAGGCGCGGTATTCATCGTTTTGCTCGGCAATATCCTTGAGCTGGTCCTTCACCGTCTTCATCTTGCCGCGTGTTTCGGCCAGTTCCAACATCAGGCGGTGGATGGCATCGATCGTTGTCTTGTCTTCGTGTTCGTTCATAGGGCTTATGATAGCCGCTCCCTGAGCAGATGCGCAACTGCTTGTATACGCGATTGTTCGCGCTTTAGCGCTGCCCGGCCCCGATTGGTCAGCTGGTAGTGCTCATGCTGACCAGTCCGCGCCAGCTTTCCCTCTGACTCTAGCCGTTTAAGCGCTTTATAAAAACTGCTGTCGAGTAGCAAAATCGCACTATTACTATCCTCTGCGACCTGGGCCCTGATTTGGCCAGACTGCAAGTCCGATTTAGCTAGAGCCAGCAAAATATGCAAAGACAGCGGGGTGAGGTGCACAGTTTTCGCCCATTACTCAAGTTAGGGTACTGGAACCAGGACAGTCGTACAATATAGTTCACTAAATATAACTGTCTCAAGCCAAAATATAGCACTAATAGCTAACTCACTGTCCTCATTCCAGTAGTTCGTGCGAATAGAAGGTACCAGATCCGAAAGCAACCCAGGCGCTAATCGCCCGTCTCGTCACTTGAAGCCGGTCCCACCACCGTCAGCTCTATCTGCGCCCGCGTCACCGCCGTGTACAGCCACCGCCGCCAGTCCTCGTCGCTCGAGCGCGTAAAGCGCTCCTCAAACACCAGCACCCTGGGGGATTGCGAACCCTGCGCTTTGTGCACCGTCAGCGCGTAGCCAAAATCCCACAGATCACCCCGCTCACCATCGGGCGCTAGCGGCATGTCCTTGAGCGCTTCCAGGGCCCCAAATTGCTCGCACAAGACGTACCCGGCATAGCGATAGTCCTCACCCTCTAGCTCAATTTCCACCTCATACCACTGACGGTCGGGATCGTCATCAGCCGGTACGCAGCGCACTATCCGGCCGGTCATGCCGTTGTAGATCTTCTTCACCCGGTTATTACGCAAGCACACCACGCGGTCGCCGGCCTGCGGCTCCGGCGCCTGCACATCGCGCATCCCGCGAATGGCCGCGTTCAGCTTGACGCGAGTGTGGTTGTAGCCGCAGAGCACCAGCAGCTCAGGCCGCCAGCCCTCTAGCAGCTCCTGAACCATGAGCCCCGTTTCCGGCAAGCCGCGGTCCAGCTTGCGCACGCCGGCGCCATACTCTCGCACGGGCAGCGCCCCGGTCGTCCGCGCCAGCGTCGCCACCTCAATAATCGGCGAGTCCTCCGCCTGGCGAAAAATCCGCTCCAGTCGCAAATTTGGCTCAGCCATCAGATTAAAACTCGATCCCACCGGCGGCAGCTGGCCATGGTCACCCACTGCCAATATTGGCACACCAAAGCTTAGCAAATCCTTCCAAATCGCCTCATCTACCATGCTGGCCTCATCGACAATGATCAGATCGCGGTCCAGCGACTCCTTGCGCTCCCACACCGGATTAGCCGCACCCGGCGTATCGCTGGTGGTATATATCAGCGAGTGAATCGTGCTCACACTATCCTGCTTGCGGGGCACTTTTTGATCTCGTAGCCGCTCCTGCAAAACCCGCGCCGCCTTGCCCGTGTAGGCACAAAACGCCACCCGCGCCTCGGGATCAAATTCGCGCAGCTTCAGGCGCAGGTAGGCCATCAGGGTCGTTTTGCCCGTACCGGCATAGCCACCGAGCGTCAGGTACGGCGCCGACTTAGTCCGGTACCAGGCGCCGATCTCGCGCAAGGCCCGAGCTTGGTCGGGACTAAGAGTATATGTGGTCATAGGCCGATTATATGTCATACTTACGAGCGTTCATTGCACCTTTTACTGAAAGGGGTTTCCGATGGCTACGGCCATCACGGTTGCCACGCTCAATGCCTGGATGGGTGGGTTCTCCAGCTACCAGGCACCGGAGCAGTCGCCCAACCGGCTGCGGCTCCTGCAGAGCGCCCTGTCACGGCTCGACGCCAACATCGTGGTATTGCCCGACGCCTGGCGCTGGACTGAACTCTACACGCCGGAGTCGCTGGCCGCTACCTTCGGCTACGATACCAGCTATTGTGTGAGCCTCGCTTGCGAGCGCGTCGACCCACGAGTGGGTCTCGCAGTCCTAGTTCGCGGCCTAGCCGTGGAGTTCGAAACCATCCGCCTAGCCACGCGCAATGGCGTGAAGATTTGGCTCGACAACCGCCGCCGGCTCGTCTACGGCGTCTACCTCGACGACCTTAGCGAAACCGTGCGGAACCGCCAGGTAGAGGCGCTGGTGGCCGATGCCAACCGGCACCGCCACCTGCCTATGTTAGCGGCCGGAGATTTCAACAGCCTGCTAGCGCGAGACATCACCCGGCCGATGCGCCTCATTGGCTCCAGTCTGCGGCCCACACTGCTTCGCCGGCTGGGCGGGTATCCGGCCACGGCCTACGCGGAGCTCGTGAAAGCCACAGCCCTACAACAACTACTGGAGGCTGGCTTCGAAAACACCCAGGCCGGACGATCAGTACCCACCTACTATGTGCGAGTACCCGGCCTCGGCCTGCGAGTCGGACTAGCCGTCGATCACATTTTCCATCGACGCTGGCCGGTCTATGACTTTCGGGTCAGGGATTCGCACGGAGCCTCCGATCACCGGGCCTTGAGCGTCCGCACTGTCATAGCCTGACGCATCAGGCCACTAGGCCGCCTCGTCTTTGCACAGGATGAGGCGGCCTTTTACGTGCGAAATTGGAGATTCAGCTAGTGCGAGGCCGCGCCTCGGCCCGTATTGTGGGCGCAAGTAATGGTGGAGGCAAACCATGAGTACAGACGGCACACTCTGGCAAGAACGGCGGCTAGAAGAGATTCTTTTCTCGGAAGCGGACCCGCTGACCAAGGTCCAGCAAATCATCCACATGGGCTACGACCCTGAGGTAGCCGATGAACTCGTCGAGCGCCACCTAGCCGGCGGCGGCGCCTCGGTCTACTACGAAACCCTGGAGTTTCAGTCCGAATACGACGACTCGGACATCAGCTACGACCACGATCCCGAAGCATAGCGTTCGGCCCCAGTACGGTGTATAGTAGGGCCAATGTCTACCTCTCCTCGTTTTGTCCGCCAGGACGAAGCGCCGCTCTACCCGAAGATTCTCTACAACCGGCCAGTCACGCGTCATGGCGCTGGCCGGCTGCTCGTACCCGGTGGCCACACGGGCGAGCTAAGCGCGCCAGCTGCCCTGCAACAGCTAGCTCTGGCCGCCGGGACAGGGGAGTGCGTGGTAGCGCTCCCCGACATGGTTGCCAAGCTCGTCGCTGGAGCTCCCGGCACCGTCTTTGTGCCATCCAGCCCGAGTGGCTCGCTCGGTCAGGAGGCCCTTGGCCGCCTACTGCAGCTCGCCGAGGACGCCGACGCCCTAGCCTTGGGCGCCAGCCTGTCCAATAACAGCCACACCTTCATGCTCATCGAGCGGCTATTCGTGGAGCTAGCCACCCCCATCATCGTCTTTGCCGACGCCCTGCCGGCGCTGCAGCACCACCTGCGCTTGCTCACCAATCGAGCCGACGCCCTCGTTATCCTAACTATGCCGGAGGTATTCAAACTGGCCGGCGCACTGCAAGTACCCATCCACATCCGTCCTGACGGCGGGCTCCTCAATAAGCTCGAGATCGTGCGCGACCTCGCTGCCGCCTCACACTGCCACTACGTGGTCTATGGCACCGAGACCATCATTGCCGCCGGCGACGACCTCATAGTCACCCCGGCCAATTACCGCCTCAGCCTCGTGCCCGCCGCCTATTGGGCCGTGTTTGGTGCCCTCTGGCTCCAGCACCCTAGCCAGCGCCGCGAGGCCCTGGCGACGGCGGCCTACATTCTGCGCGAAGTCGGCAGCCAGCTCGGCGCCACCGACCGCCCAGCCGTGCCCGATATTGCCGCGGCCATCCGCCACACCCTAGACCAAGCCAGTCAATAATTGTAATATTCGTCTCACTCTCCCCGTATCAGAAAGGATCAGTGAGAGCATATGTTCTGGGCTCGTGCCCGGCGGGAACGCCGGCATCTCCACGAACAGCTGCGTGTCCTCGTCATTCAGGCCAGGGCTGGCAGTCAAGCCGCCATCGATACGCTCGAGTCGTCCAATTCCCGGGCGATCTGGGGACCCCTGCAGCGCAAAGGCCGAATCGATGTCACTCATGCCATCAGCCAGGGTCGCCAAGTCCGGGAGCGGCACGCCGCCCTGGAGCGAGACACCAATGCCTTGCGCGAACAAGTCGCCAGAGCGCTAGCTACCACCGACCCGGACAACCGGCTCGAGGAAATGGTGCGGGCTCATCATGACTACAAGCTGACCTTGACCAGCTACGGTCACCTCACCAGCAACCGCGAGCTGGCCGACATCGTCGGCCCGTCCGAGGAGGAGCTGCAGGCTCTAGCCGCCGAAGCCATTCGGGCATGCTTCGCAAGGTATCTAGCGGACGCTCCGTGCAGCCCAGCGGCCCGCGAACAGGCTCAGTCGCTCATTTGGCAATCCAGCGCCAGAGCCCAGCCGGGCCTCTACAACCGGCTCCACAAGTATGGCGAATTGCCATACCCGGACGACTGGGATCAGTGGGTGGCCGTCCAGGTCAAAACCCCAGAGGTCGGCCACTTCGCGCCGCCCTACATCCAGCCCGGCCGCGGCGCCGCCCGCACTCAGGCCGTGGAGCTGCTGGCCGACTTGGGCAGTCTCGGCAGCGAACCAGCCGACATCGCCTACCTGCGCGATGTCAAATGGCTACTGGCCTGGGCCAGCCTGGTACCGGCCGTGCGAGATGAGATCGGAGAGCACAATCTCAATCGTCTCACCCGGCAGGTCGTCGACTGGCACAAGCGCCATGACCAGTCAGGCGGCCCGCCAGTCTAGTCACGGCCACACCACAGCGGGACCACGGACACATTCGCCCGGGGTCCCGTTTTACTTTGGCACTAACCCTTGCCATAGCCACCACATCCTTGCCTTATCGCGCATAACACTTATGATTAGTTTGTGACGCCTACGACCAATCCTGCCACTCAACCCATCCGCCTGGTCATTGCCGGCGCCGGTTTCGCCGGCATTCGTGCCGCCCGCCATCTCGGTCGCTCCCAGCGCTTCCAAGTCACCCTCATCACACCCGAAGACGCCTTCTCGTATTACCCGCAACTCTACCATGCAGCCACCGGCGGCGTCCGCTCAGAGTCAGCCATCCCGCTCACCGAACTGTTCGCCGGCTGTCATATCGAACTCATTAAGGACAAAGTCGCTACCCTGAACGCCGATGGCCATACCATCACCACCGAGAGCGGCCGCACCGTCCCGTACGACAAGCTCGTCCTGGCCCTCGGCAGCGTCACCAATTACTTTGGCATCGCCGGTCTACCCGAATTCTCGCACGACATCAAGACCATTGCCGGCGCCGAACGCTTCAAGGACCATTTGCACCAGGAACTAACCCAGGACCACAAAACCGACATCAACTATGTCGTAGTCGGCGGCGGTCCCACCGGCATCGAGCTGGCCGCGGCCTTGGGCGATTACCTGCACCGCATCGTCAAGCTCCACCACATTGAGCAGCCCAACTACCGCATCAATCTGGTCGAAGCCGCGCCGCGCCTGCTGCCACGCTCGCCCGACGCCTTTGCCACCCACATCCACCAGCGTCTGCTGAAGCTTGGCGTTAATGTCATGACCGGCCTGGCCGTCGAGGGCGAGACCGTCGACGCCCTCAAGCTCAAAGGCAAGGGCGACATGCCCACCCATACTGTCGTCTGGACCGCCGGCGTCTCCAATAATCCGTTCTACAAAGCCAATGGGGGTCTCTTCACCGTCGCCAAAAACGGCAAAGTCGAGGTCAATGAGTACCTCGAGGGCCGACCCGATGTCTACGTCATCGGCGACAACGCCGCCACCCCCTACAGCGGCCTCGCCCAAACCGCCATCCACGACGCCGACTATGTCACCGACGACCTCATGATGATCGCCACGCGTCACCCGCGCCGCGCCTATCATGCCAAAGTCCCCGTCAGCGTCATTCCGGTAGGCGGCTATTGGGCGGCCGTTGAATGGGGCCCGCTACGGCTCTACGGCCTGCTCGGCTGGCTGCTGCGTCGCGCTGCCGACCTGATCGGCTACGCCGACATCGAGGGCTGGGGTAAGGCCATCATGCTCTGGTTCCAGGACGGCCGCCACGAAGACAATTGTCCGATTTGCCAAACCGCCAATTAGCCGTACAATGTCGCCAGGGCAACCGCCCCCTCTGCGCATCTGGCAGAGGCAACCCGAAAGGACGTCACTCGTGACTGACTTCGCTCGCAAAACCGTCGTGGTCGTCGGCTCGGGCGGCCGTGAAGCCGCTCTGGTCGACTGGCTGCGGCACGTGCCAGGACTGCGGGTGGTTATCACCCCCGGCAATCCTGGCATCCCCGGCTCGGTCGCCACTCAGCCCGAGGACATCGAAGCCGACCTCTACATCGTCGGCCCCGAAGCCCCCCTGGTGGACGGCCTGGCCGACCGGCTGCGCAAGCTCGGCCGGCGCGTGCTTGGTCCCGGCACTCAGGGCGCCATGCTCGAAGGCTCCAAGATCTTCATGAAGGAGGTCGTGACCGCCGCCGGCGTGCCCACGGCCAACTGGGCGGCCTTTGACGACCCCGACGAGGCCGAGGCCTATCTGCGCGGCCTGCCCCAGGGCACCCTGTACGTCATCAAGACCGACTACCTGGCGCAGGGCAAGGGCGTGCTCGTCACGCGCAGCCTTGCCAATGCCATCGCCGACGCCCGGGCCAAGCTAGCCAAGGGCCGCATCATCGTCGAAGTGGGCATGACCAGCCCTGATGGCAGCCGCGGCCGTGAGCTATCACTCATGGCAGTCTGCGACGGCCGGGACGGTATCGCCGTGCTGCCGTTTGCCCAGGACTACAAGCCGCTCTACGACGAGCCCCACCCCGGTGACAATCCCAACACCGGCGGCATCGGCTCGTTCGCGCCCGTCGCGGACGTGCCCGACGGCAACGAGCTAGCCGGCAGCTTCGTCCGGCCCATTCTGGCGGAGCTACGCCGCCGCGGCATCGACTATCGCGGGGTGCTCTACATCGGCCTGATGCTCACGGCCGAGGGTTGGAAACTGGTCGAGATCAACATTCGCTTCGGCGATCCCGAGACCCAGTCCCAGCTGCCCACCGTCACACCCGAGTCATTCCTGCGAGTCTGCTGGGAGGCCGCCGATGGCCTCCTGGACAGCCATTTCCAACTCACGGGCAGCTGCGTGGTTACGCTGGTGCTCTGCGCCCAGGGCTACGCCATCGAAGGCGGCCAGGTGATTAGCGGCGAGGTCATCAGCGGCCTCGACGCTGCCACCGAAGCCGGCGCCACCATTCTCTACAGCGGCGTGTCCGACGCCGGCGAGCACAAGCTCGCCACCGCCGGCGGCCGCGTCCTGGGTGTCCGCTGTACGGGCCGCACCATCGCTGAAGCCCGTCGCCGCGCCTATGGCGCCGCCCGGTGCATCAACTGGGCCAGCGGACCGCATCTGCGCGAGCAGATCGCCGCGGACGTCTAGGCGGCCGCCAACCAAAAAGGGAGGAGCGTATCGGCTCCTCCCTTTCTTTATCTATTTGTCCGGATCACTAGGCCGCGGGCGCTGCCGGAGTGGTCGGCGCAGCCGGAGCTGCCGGAGCCGCACCAGCCCCACCGCCAGCTGCCGGACCCACATACGTGGTGCTCTTGCTCAGTGCCAGCACCGGGTAGCCGATGAAGCCAAACAGGAACAGGCCAACGACGCCATAGGCGGCACTCTTGCCAAACGACTTCGCGGTATCAATCGCCACAATCACCGCGATCACAATGTTCACAATCGGAATCAGGAACAACAGCAGCCACCAGCCCGGCCGGCCAATGATCTTCAGCTGTACGTAGGCGTTATAAAACGGGATGATCGCCGCCCAACCCGGCTTCCCAGCCTTTACAAATAGCTTCCAAAATACCCAGACATAGAACACTACCAGCACCAGCTGAATGACCACGGTCATTGGCGAAGCCGAGGCATAGCTCGAATCAACCGTTGGTGTAGACGAATAATCCATTTATCAAAACCCTTTCTGCTCTTGCTTATATTTTTAAGCTAATTCAAAGCATTTGACAAGCCGGCGTCATAATCGGTCAATAACCCGTGCCAGAATTTCGCTCGTCTGCCGCTGCACCATCACCACCTGCGCCTCACTACGCTCAAGCTCGCGACCCTGCGCCCGCACTTGCTCTACCAGCACCTGCACACCCATAAGTATCCGGTTCAGGTCATGCGAACCCTCCGCCGGAATCGGCAGATCACGCTCGTACACGCCCGCAATCGCATCGCTCAGAACCGGCAGGAGCAGGGCTTGAAGCTGGAGGTATTCTTGTTCGTCCATAGATGCCCATTCGGGCTAGTTTTCCTTAGTGTAAGCGTCTTTTGGCAATATTGCAAAACATTATTATCACCGCCCTAAAACTTGGCAAAACGCACGAGAGCTACATTATAGCTATATTGCCATATGTATTAATATATGATATAGTATGCGAGTCTGGCATCCCACTCCCAACCAACCCACTTGGAGGTCACGTGAGTCGCACAGACGCCGCAATCCTGGCTGCGCTGATCGGGTTCATGGTGCCGTTCTTCATCGGCACCGCAGTCAGCGTGATTTACTGGTTCGAAGCCGACATCTGCAACAACCGGCTGCTGTTCCAGTCGAACATGCCCCCAGAGCTACGCGCCTCGCGCGAATGGGAGCGGCACACCCAAGCCAGCTTCGACCGCAACTCGACGCTCGCCTGGAGGTGGTTCAATGGCGGCCTGCTGGTGGCTCTGGTGCTTCTGCTCATCGCGCCACTCGCCATCCTGAACAGCTGACCGCCCGGCGGCCCTGCGGATTACCACCCGCACGGCCGCCTTAATTATTGCCGAAGCATACATTTTCTTATATAATATGTTTGTAGCCCGTCGCATGCCTACCCAAGCCTCACGAAAGGGGATTACTACGGCATGGAAACCACTACCAAGCGCACGCTCCGTGAATGGTCGGAGTACCTGGCCGACAAGGACTGGTACATCATTCCGATGGCTCTGCTGGGCCTCGGCGGCGTGTTCGTCAGCGCCCTGTTCAACCTCTACGCCGGCCTGATCATGATCGCCATCTCCAGCCCCATGGTGATGTTCATCAACTTCAAGCCGCCGGTTCAGAACATTCGCTGGACCTACTACCTCCAGCTGGCCGTCTTCTCGAGCGTTCAGTTCATCGCCTGCGGCGCCATCGCGCTGCTGCTCAACGCCGGCATTCACGCCCACGCCTGAGCGCCGGCGCGAAGCTCGTGCAAACGCCCCATCACATTTGATGGGGCGTTCTCTTTACTCATCGATGAATGGGTCATATGACCGCTGTGCATCCATCAGATTGTTCATGGCCTCAGTGAGCTTGGCGGCCTCATCCGAGCCGACCTGGAGCAGGATGTCCATAACCTGACCTGAGACGTTCATCCCCGGACCGATCGTGTACATCTCAAACTGGTCAGCCGCTTCAAGTATCTGATACAGCTTCGGGTACACAGCCGCCAAGTCGGCATCCGGGTCCCAGAAGAACTGCAGATCAGGACGCCTGGCGTAGGTGGCGGTCCACCAGTTGAGCGCCTGAGTGACCCGGCCTGGAGTCCAGGCGCCGATCACTCCGCGGCGGCCACCGGGGTTCTCGGCCAAGGCGGCCTCAAGCCGGGTGTCCTGCTCCACGTTCAGCGCCTGTCCATGCGGCAGGATCACCTCATAGACTAGGTCGCGATCGCGAGTGTCAGCCGGCGCCACACCATGCACGTCGAGGTCGTAGGCGAATCGGAAGCTCCAATCCACCCCCGAGTCCCGTCGCCGCTTGGGTGACTCCACCGTAAACACCCACGACGCCACTTCGTCTGGACGATAGCCAAACACGCTCACGTCAACCCACAGGTGAGCCCAAGCCACGCCGGGCTGGTAGTGCAAGCTGCACCACCGTATCTGAGCTCCCTGGGGCCGCTTCCGCAGCCACTTCACCAATCTCTTGCTAGCTTTGTCCATAGTTGGCTTTCTGGCTAGTAGGGAAGATGACTCGCACAGTATAGAATAAGATTAGTAAACATGCTATAATATTCCGCATCACTCACGTCTCAAGAGGAGGGAGTGAGAGCACCATGCTCAATGAACACTGCTACTACCTGTCCTGGGATGGCGGGCGCTTCGAGCTCGTCAACAAGGAAGAGTGGGTTCGCGTGGAGCGCGCCGCCGGCTTCGTCAACACCCTCGGCCAGCCCGAGGAGCCCGGTACGGGCGGCTTCGGCGGCACCGCCCATGGCCGTAAGGTCGAGGGTCGCATCCGCCGCCCTGGCCAGCCGGTCGAGTAGGGACCGCTAGTCACATCGGCTAGCCCTACGCAAACGTTAAACGGCCAGAGAAATCTCTCTGGCCGTTACTGCTGTTTGACGACGCTAGGCTACGCGTCCTCACCCTGCCACGGGTCAACCGGCCAAGCCGCGGGTCAGCAGATATGGGCGCCTTCGTGCACTATGATTTAGTAAATAATTCCTGGTACACCACGGTCACAGAAGTTAGAACAGCTATAATAGATTCTGTGTCAATGTCAAGTGGAAGCCTGTGGATAATTCCTAAGTTGGCCCCGCCGACAACTGGGCCGGAGCTAGAAGCGTCAGAAATTACTGCGGACTAGGGACTACTCTCAATCGTCAGCGTCCGCCACACCTTCGGTGAAACATCCTGCCTGGGTATGCGATCGCGCTGCTTAGCTACAGGGTCGAGCAGCAGATATACTTTCGACCCCGCCTTGGCAGCAAACTCCTGACACAATGCCCCGGGCTTTTCAAGATGACAGCTAGTTGACGGTGATGGGCCATAGCCTAGTGGGGCAAGCAACTCTTCGTCCATGAACGCATTTTCCTTGCCTGGCTCTATCGGAACAAGAAAGTCCTGCGCGAAAGTCGGACAAGGCTCGTCAATACAGAGATTCTGAAACCACCAAAAGCCGCCGTATCTTAATTGCGGTCTGCTGATGGGTACACCTCCCAGGTCCTTTACGATGTGCGTATCTATACGCGCAAGAGCGTCACTGCTAGTGACATAGAGAACGCTAGGCAGAAGATTGAATCCGACCAATATGCCGAGAACAATACCCATGAGTCCCAGTAAGTGGGGCGTATGTTTTACCGAACCATATCTTGGCGGCCTGTGGTTGATGCTCAAATGAAGATGCCTCTTATCCGAGAGAATACTGTTAGGACGAGCACGATAAATAGTGGCTTGCGATCAGCGACAGCAGGCGTCGTTTCCGGAAGAGTCATCAGGGGTAGTTTGCTAGTTTGTTACAAGCGCCTAGCGTTTCGTGACAGGAAGCCTGACACTTATCCGTACGGTCGTCGGAGCCGAGCTCTGAGTAGACGCACTGTCGCCTACTTGAATCGAAAGGCGCACTGGACCCGTCTCCAAATCGGCAAAGTTGCTCATCTTGCTCGAATCATCAAAATACCACGAGTCAATGTTCTTATCCGATACGAGTGACTCAAGCGGACCCTTGTTGCCAGGAGCTGCGTGTACAAGCTTGTAGCCATTCTCTGCAGCAACTCTGGTCGCGACCGAGACAGCATCGTCCTTACTGACCGGCAACTCGAATATCGCGTCATAATAGGGCTCTGAGTTGTCTATGCTCCGACCACCATCTCCGCTACTCGACTTCTTCACACCTCCAGCCTTTTCGAACCCGACCTCAAGCGGCTTAGCGATGTCTGCTGCACGATTCGAACCCGCTGATCGAAGGACAAAAACAAGACCCAAAGCCAGCACAAGAACGATCGAAATAAGTAACAGTAGTTTTTTTCTCAAGGCCAAAATCCTATTTCACTCACGAGCATTATAACGCGCATTCAGCAGCCTACATTTATAGCGGTCAGATCGACTCTAGCGATGAGCTATTTCGTGATAATATGCTAAGCAGTAAGAGGCATCATATGGGTTCCGCTTCGAATTCACTAGAGAAATGGCTGTCTGCCGTGCATCGCAGCGTATGGCGCAACTTTATCTTTTGGCTCATAGCATTTGTTTCACTACTAGGAGCAACCAGAAGTGTTGGGCTCTTTTTCTTCGCAGCCGCATTTGTACTTATGCCATTCGGGATTATCCGCGAACACCGCGATCCGCACCCAGAGAAGCTTGGGCTATCCGATCCGAAGTCGGCGAGGCTTAACTTTCTTATATTCGCAATCGTGGACGGAGTCGCTATTCTCATTCTCTCCACAATCGGACTTACACCTTGGCCATGGGCACTAGTTCCACCTGCTTTGACTTTCCTGGCATACGCTCTGCGGCCAAAGCAATAAGCAAGAATTGACAGACGGCAATAATATGAAATAATTCATCAGCCTAAGGACGTTCCTTAGCAACTTCACAGTTGGGAGGACGGATGAATTTCCGTTCTTTGCGGATGATAGCAGTCGCAATGGTTGCGGGGCTGCTGTTGTCCGTGTCGGCGGCGGTGCCCGCCCACGCCGATACTCTCTGCGACACCACGTGCATTTACAACCAGCTCATCAGCCATCAGATTCCGGCTCGACCGACTGATGGCCCCAGGCAGTACGGACCGCTCGGCCTTTGGCTCTACTACACCGGCCCCAACGGGCTGGAAATCAGAGTAGGCCACGATATGACATGGACAATTATCTCTGTCGTAGCGGGGCTCGAGACAGCCGGTATCTCGCTTGAGGTTACCGGTGCAGCCATGGGCGCTGGCGAGTTGATTGCTACCCAGGCAACACCGGATAAGCTGCAAAATGCCGCAACATTGATCGGCATGCCGGTTAGTAGCAGCCTGAGTTTGATTGCCAGCCACATGAAAGAGTTCGATCTCTGCCTCGCGATGACTATCCCCGGCGGGTCGCTCTCCGCGGCGCTGACGCGTGCGCAACAGCTGTTCAACCTTCAGCTGTACAACGCCTTGTCTCCGCTGAGTCCGAGCGATGTCAAGGTCTGGTTTGAGGATTGCAGCCTCAACAGGACCTCGACAGGCCTTTCTGACCTTGCCTCGCCGGCTACATTGGGGCTCACGGCTCAGACCTTTCACCAGGCCGAGCGCGCCATGACGCTTCCGCAAACCGGAAACGCCATCGACGACCAAATACTGCGCACAGCCGATTCCGCTGTTTACGCCAAGACTGGCGTCAGCTATGGCGGTTGGTCGCAGGAGGCAGTCGGCGGGAACGCGACTCAGGTCGCGGCAGGCGGCGGTGTCCAGATGTTCCTTCGCAACGACAGTGCAGTCTTTGCCAGGTACACCAACGGCACCGGCGACGGCGTCTGGGTGCAGGAGACTGACCCCGGGACGGCTTCGGCCATCGCGGTCAGCTCCACCGGCCTGCAGATGATCATCGCAGGCGATGCATCGATCTGGTCCAAGAAGGGTGTCACCTACGGTGGCTGGTCCCAAGAAGTGGGCCCAGGCAACGCGGCCGCAATTGCGGTCGGCGGCGACACCGAGATGTTCAAGCGCGGTGACTCAGCTGTGTTCGCCAAGACTTACGGCGCACCCGGCTGGACGCAGGAAACCAACCCTGCCACCGCCTCGGCCATCGCGGTCAGCTCGACCGGCGTTCAGATGATGATCGCCGGTGACGCCTCGGTTTACGCCAAGACAGGCATTGGCTTCGGCGGCTGGACCCAGGAAGTGGGTCCGGGTAACGCCGCTGCCATCGCCGTGGGCGGCAACACGCAGCTGTTCCTGCGTGGTGACAACGCCGTGTTTGCCAAGACCACCATCGGTGCAAATGGCTGGACTCAGGAAACTGATCCGAATACGGCCGTCGCCATCGCGGTCAGCGCGAACGGTACGCAGATGCTCAAGCGGAGCGATAGCTCCGCCTGGGCCAAGTCAGGCGTCGCGTACGGCGGCTGGAGTCAGGAAACTGATCCCGGCACCGTCGTGAGCATGGCTGCCAGCGGGTAGCAACACAGTCGCAACCAGGCCGGGGAGTGCATTTACTCTCCGGCTTCTTCGTGTCTAATTCGCGATAGGTAGCAGCTCAAATCAATCCTCAAGCGAAACAGCATGGGCCAAGGTACGTCCAAGGGTAAAAATCTGTTTCTGGCCCTACAAAAGCAAAAATAATTCCTGGTCCATCGTAGTCACAGAAGTTAGAACTGTCATATACTCCTATGGCGAGTTTGTCAATATCCCTAAGCTTGACTTTTCCGAGGACTAACTACATGCGAATCTGCAACAAAACACCCGCAGATGCGGGTGTTTTTGGACTACCTTGAGATTGTCAGTGCACCTACTGACAGCTGACACTTGTGATTAGCAGGTCACTGAGGCGCACGGCAACCGTGATTGCAGGCGTAGACTCCTTGGAGCTTGCAACATATCTGTGCACAGTCATCGTCACCGTAGACCCGGAAACTACTGGACTATCGGTGACCACTTTGGTCGGCTCGTTGGCGGACGAGCACGTTACCTTATCGGCCACGCCTGAAGTACCAGGATTGAAGATCGTGGCAGCTAACTCGGGGGTGAAATTGGAGCCATACTTGTCCTTGGTAGCTTGAACCGAGCCGGTTCCTTGGTCGGCAATGTATGCCGTATAGAAGGCCTGAACCTTACCAACGGCATCACCCGAAGTATGGGTCGTCGGCGAGGCCGCAACGGTTGGTGACGGCGTAGGCGTCGCGGTGACCTGCATTTTACTGTTGGCATATATCGCGCCAGCGATCACGATGCCGAGTAGCACCACGATCAAGAGCACTGGGAGAATAATGTTGCCGCGTTCACTGCGAAGATAATTCATTCGTTTTCCTAGATAATCCTCTGCATTAAGATATTACAACGCTTATGGTACCGCTGGTCGGACTCGAACCGACACGGAGTTGCCCCCACTTGATTTTGAGTCAAGCGTGTCTACCATTCCACCACAGCGGCTTAATTTGCCAAATCGCCAAATCATGATAAGATCAAACATTGTGTCTGACCCTGCTCGTGCTTGGTGATAGCACGTAGCAAGATTATCATAGAAGATGAAGTGGGCAAAGTACCCCTTAAGCTGCCCCTAACTGCTTATGAACGCTACTAGCGATACGCTCGACATCCAGCCGCTCCGCCCAGCCATGATTCCCATGGCCGATGTGGCACCGCAACCGCCCAACAACCCCGGGGCGGCCGAGGCGGCCCGCGCCCGCATCGCGGCCATCGACGACGTCTACCCGATCGGCAGCCCAGCCGATGTGCCGGCGGTGGCCACCACCGAGCTGGTCACCGACCGCGACATGCTAGCCCGGACCTA
The DNA here is from genome assembly GCA_964505035.1 of uncultured Candidatus Saccharimonadales bacterium. Classification (GTDB taxonomy): domain Bacteria; phylum Patescibacteriota; class Saccharimonadia; order UBA4664; family UBA4664; genus CAZDGK01. The sequence goes on along the minus strand of CAZDGK010000004.1, from coordinate 3,238 downwards.
CCGGCCACAGCCCGAGGCCATCCGGCGCCGCGACCTACCCGCCAAGCTCAAGCCAGTGCTGGGCGCGCTCGGCGTGTTCGCGCTCGCCCTGCTGCTCTTCAAGAGCCCCGTAGTCCTCAGCCAGGTCCAATACGCCCTCGCCAAACCCGCCCCCGCAGCCTCCAGCGCACCAGTCGCCAGCGCCATTATCCCAGCCGAAGCCACCCTCACCATCCCCAAGATCAATGTCCACACACCGGTCAACTACGAGCCCAGCACCGACGAGACCAAGATCCAGACCGCCCTCGAGACTGGCGTGGTCCACTACGGCAACACCGCGCTGCCCGGCCAAGCCGGCAACAGTGTTATCTTCGGCCACTCGTCCAATGACTGGTGGGAGCCCGGCAATTACAAATTTGTCTTCGTGCTGCTCGACAAGCTCGTGGCCGGCGACCGCTTCAGTGTCGACTACCAATCCAAGCGCTACACCTACGAGGTCGCGGAATCACGCGTCGTCGAGCCCACTGACCTGAGCGTCCTCGCGCCCAGCGCCGAGCCCACCATGACCCTCATCACCTGCACGCCACCCGGTACATCCTGGAAGCGGCTGATCGTCACCGCCAAGCAGGTCGACCCCGACCCGTCACTAGCCAGCCAGCCAGCCGCCAATACCTCGAAGAGCGGCGCCAACCTGCCCGGCTCGGCCCCCGGCTTCTGGCAGCAAATCGGCCAGGCTTGGGCCGGCATCGCTCACGGCTTCAGCTCGCTGTTTGGCGCCGACAACTCGCAGCCGACACCCACCAGCAGCCCCGCTCCCGGCCAGCTGCCCACCGCCAAATAATTACCGCTTCAGCGCTACGGCTTGACTACCAGCTGCATCAGCTGCGTACCGGCACCGTCCGCCGTCGGCTCAAAGCCCTCCACCGCCGACAAATCAGCTGAGCTAAACGGCGCGAACCCGCCAGACAAACCACCCAGGTCGTAGGTATTGGCCCCGTCGTACTCGCCAAACAGCAGCCGGCCGCCCTGATTGCGCAGCAGGTGGAAATTGTCGTACCAGCTCATCGAGGCCAGATTAGCCACACCACCAAACTCATACGACACCAGCCGGTCCGTCAGCGACGAGCGCTCCAGATCATATGTCACCACCGCGCCCGGCCCGCTAAAGGCCAATAGGTGCCCATCCGGCGAGAAGCTCGCCCCCGTCACACCGTGCGCGATCGTCTTGGACACCGGATTATTGCTGAAAATGTCGCTGTAGAGCGTCCCGACCTGGGTCCGGGACGGCACCACCGCCAGCTCATCATGACCTCGGTAGCTTGTGTACTCCAATGCATACGCCTCGCTCTCGGGCAGCGCCTGAATCAGCTCCTGCCGGCGGCCCGACCGGTCCAGGCTCCACAGCGACGGCCCCAGGTCGGTCGTTTGCACGTAGAGCACCCGGTCGCCGGCCACCTGGAACTGCCGCACCTTGTCGGCCAATACCGCCGACACCGTCTGCGCGTCCACATCCAGCCTCCGCAAACCATCGGGCGAGATCCAGAACATTTGGCTCCAGTCATAGCCGCTAAACCGCAAGCCGCTCAGATCAAACCCAAACCGCTCCGTCAGGTTAATCGCGTCGCCACCACCGGCCGGCACCACCCAGTGCACAGCGTGCCCCGCCGCCTGCGTCACCACGAGTATGTGCGACGCGTCATCGCTCCACGATACCTCGCTGACCGTCTCGGCCGGCGCACTAGCCGTCGCCACTGGCGCCGCAAAAACTTTGCGCGGCGACCCGTTATTGTCGACCACATACACCGCGCTGTCCGGCGCGACCGTGGCATACACCACATGACGGTGATCCTTCGACTCGGCCACCGACACCAGCGCCGCCGGCGTGGTCGTCACGATCGACGTCGCCGGCTGCTTGGGCACCAGCAACGCGTACTGCACCAGCGTCACTTCCGACGCCATCACCGACAGCACCTTCTTCCACGGGTAGAAACCGTCTTTATTTAATTCATAGGTATACGACCCAGCCTCCAGCGACTGCCGGTAGGTAGTCTTTTTCTTGAGCTTCTTGCCATCAAACGTCACGCCGGCGCCACTTGGCACCGACTGAATGATCACCAAACCAGTCCGGATGATCTGCCCGGTGCGGAAATTATAGGTGTAGCCCTCGCCGTAGGCCACCAGCCCAATCGTGCCGAGTACGACCACGGCCGCCACCGCCAAGTAACCCAAAACTAGTAGAATTCGCCGAAGCATCATAGAAAAACTGCCTCGTACTATACTCCATGATCTAAGGCAAATAAAGCGCCAGTCCTGACCCGCGAGCAACAGCTTTGGGAAGAAGCCTAGACACCTTATACTAGAGACATGTTTTCCAAGCGCATCGCCATCGACCTCGGCACCGCCAATATCCTGGTGTTTGTGCCCAAGCGCGGCATCGTCATCAATGAGCCGAGCGTCGTGGCCATCGACGACCAGAACAAAATCGTGGCCATCGGCGCCGACGCCAAGGAGATGCTCGGCCGCACGCCAGACAACATCACCGCCAGCCGCCCTCTGCGCGACGGCGTCATCGCCGACTACCGCATCACCAGCAGCATGATCCGCCACTACATCGCCAAGGTCGGTGGCGGCTTCCGCCTCAGCAAGCCCGATGTGATGGTGTGCGTGCCCGCCGGCGCCACCAGCACCGAACGCCGCGCCGTCATCGACGCCACCCTAGCCGCTGGCGCCCGTGCCGCCTACATCATCCGTGAGCCCGTCGCCGCCGCCATCGGCGCCGGCATCCCCATCGCCAGCGCGGCCGGCAATATGGTGGTCGACATCGGTGGCGGCACCACCGAGATCGCCATCCTCTCACTCGGCGGCGTGGTGGCCCAGCACAGCATCCGCGTCGGCGGCAACCGCTTCGACAGCTCCATCGCCGACTACATTCGCCGCACGTACGGCCTGGCCGTCGGCGACCGCACCGCCGAGCTGATCAAGCAGCAGATCGGCACCGCCCTCATGCTCACCCGCGACCGCACCATGGAAATCCGCGGCCGCGACATCATCCAGGGCCTCCCCAAGACCATCACCATCCGGGCCAATGAAATCAGCGGCGCCATCCAGGATGAGCTGGAGCGCATCGTCCAGGCCATCCGCGTAGTGCTCGAGCAAACGCCACCCGAGCTCAGCTCCGACATCATTGACCGCGGCATGGTGCTGACCGGCGGGGGAGCGCTCCTCCAAAACCTCGACAAAATGCTCACCCAAGTCACCG
>CAZDGK010000003.1:45979-53400 GCA_964505035.1 uncultured Candidatus Saccharimonadales bacterium | reverse complement strand
CAATTATGCAATTACTTTCGGCACGCGGCCTATAGACATGAGACAATGTAGCTATCTAGAGACACGACAGCCCCATACCTCCGTCCTCTGTCGTGGAGATTAGGCACGGCCAGCTTGAGCTGCTAGCCCGACCTAATCCCGTTCCAGAGCATTAATGCTCTAGCTAAGTCGGCGTCTTAGCCACATAGAGGCAGGTATGAATGACAAATTGCCAATCGAGGCACTGAAGGTATTCATGGAAAAAAGAATACTCAACGAATTTGGTTCAAAAATATTAAACGAAGAGCGACTAGACAAAATGGTGAAGTCAAATCGCAAAGAGCGTCTTTCGCCGCACGCTGCCATGATATTTCATTGTGAGTGCGACAGTCAGGACTGCACCGAAACTATTTCAATATCAACCGAAGAATACGGCAAGGTCCACTCCAAAACCAAATACTTTATTGTGGTGCCGAGTCATGTGCGGCTTGATCTCGAGGAGATCATTAGCACGTTTGGTAACTACGTTTTAGTCGGGAAATTCTTCCCGCGTCCCGGCCGGACTTAACCATTGAGGAGACGAGCATGATACAGCCCGAGACCACCCGTAGACTTGGCTTTCCAGGAATCACCGACAGCCAATACCGAGCATTCCGTAAGGGGCTCATGCGGGCCGAAAAGCTGAAAGCCGCTGAGTCCAGAAGAGCCTCCCATACGCGTTTACGAGAGTCCTAGCCCAGCTGGCGCAGCTGCCCGAGCGCGGTTCGGGCCTGCGCCACGGCCGCCGGCACATCGCCGCCTACGTTATTAATCTGCCAGCCGATGGTCATCAGCATTTTGTGCGCTGCGCACAGCTTGATGACGCCCGGCGTCGAGATGCTTCGCATCTGCTGCATCACCAAGTCGCGCGCCGCCGCCTGGTCAATGATCGACAACCACAGCGCGGCCAGGTCCGTCGTGCGGTCGCCGTGCCCCACCTGGTCCCAGTCAATCACGCCAGTCACCGTCACCCCATTAAACAGCACCTGATTGAGCACAAAGTCGCCGTGCACAATGTCACTCGTGCGCAGCGGCTCATTCTGAAGTCCGGCCACTAGCCCCTTCACCTCAAACGCCAGGTCGGCCGTTTCGCGCGAGAATTGCGCCATCGAGTGGGTGTTGCTCGAGTCGCCGCTAAACAGCATGTCCTTCACGTACCAGGCCCAGTCCTGGCTCTCCAGCTCTGGTATGGCCTGGTCCTTTTGCAGCTCTATCAAGGCTAGAACCGCCTTCACTTGCTCCGGGGCCGGCACATTCACACGCTGTCCCGGCAGCTCGCTCTGCAGCTGGTACGTGCCCATATCGGTGGCGCCCACATAGACGTAGTTTGGCACCGGGTAGCCCAGCTGGCGCAGCCGCTCGGTGGCCGACTGCGCTTTCTTGACCTGCTCCACCCACTGCGGGTTGCGGTTGGTCTTCAGCACAGCGGGCGTGCCACTCGGCGACATCACCAGGAACGCGCCGCGGTCCCCGCCACCCGAAAATTGCGCCTGCAGGGTATAAGCCATACCCACCGAACTGTTGAGCAGCTCAAGCGCCGATTCTGGTTCCATACCCTCTAGTATACGCCCTAGCGGAAGCGGTCGCGGCTCATCCAGGCCATGGCGAGCAGTCCCACGCCGATGCCGATCACCGCGCCAGCTAGCAGCCCCAGCCACAGCGGCCGGAAGAACAGCCCAGCGCCCACACCAACCATGAAGCAGCCGGCTAGCGCGATTCCGCCGGATTCGTAATCCTTAAACGGGTTAGTGGGGTAGTGTTCGTTTGACATTGAGTACTCCTTCAAAATTGTTAGAAACTTAAATATCCAAATATTCCACCGGGGCTTCGTCGCGGTTGTGCGCCTGGTGCATCAGCTTGAGCAGCGCGCTGGGTAGCTTGCCCTCAGCCTCGTCCAGTGTCGCAAACACGAGCAGCTTGGTGTCTGGTGTGTACTCGAAATAGTCGGCCGTGCGCCAGAAGTCGCGCTGGCGGAAGATTTCGAGGTTGGGTTGCTTGGTGATCTCCACCGCCCATTGGCTCTTGGCCGTCTTAAAGACCCGGGCCGTATACCAGTCGTCGTGGTCGCCAGCGCCCTGCCACTTGATCAGCAGCCGGCCGCTAAAGCGCTTTTCCTGCTGCAGGCCCTTGGTGCCTTCCTGCACCACAATCTCCTTCAGGCCCTTGGCCTGGGCCTCGTTGCGGGTGATAAACTCTTTGAGCGCCCGCACCAGCACCGCCGACAGGTTGTCTCCAGCCAGCTGCTGCGCCCGCTCATACAGGGCTTGGTCTTCGTTTGATACATAAATCGTCTTGTTTGGCATAGTTCTTATTACTTATACATACAAATATACACATATTAAAATGCTATGCAACAGTAGGTTTGAAAATCATGGCTTTTTCTGCTACATTTACGTACTGCCCCAGGGAAGGAGTACTGATGTCCGATTCAGACGACTCCAAGCAGTCGCCCGACCAGTCCGCCGAGCCGCCCCGCCACGTTTGCTGGAAATGCTCGCTGGACGCACACGAGCGGTGCTACAGTGCGCCAGGCGAACCTGCCTGCGCCTGTCCGGTCTGTCATCCGGGTTTCTAGCACCCATCGGCGCCTCAGATTTGAGGCGCCAACTTTTTATTACCGCTTGCTCTTGACAATTAATAATACTTGTGCTATATTGTAAATACCTATCGAGGACAGGCTTCCTCGCCACTCTCTAGCCCAGCATTTTGGGCCCTCTCAATTGTCTAGAGCAAGTAGTCACAACTGTCTTTCGGGCGGCCATTTAAGCGGCCGCACAAAGACCCGAGCAACTATAAACCAAACTTGTCTAGGCATCTGAGGGTGCCCAAAAGGTAATGCGCCCGCTAGCTCTAGATACGAGCTAGCGGGCGCCCTGTTGCTGGGGGAGTCGGGGAAGTGCTACAGCCTAGCGCCGATCAGGTACATCGAACGGTCAGCTGGTACAGGCCGGGCCAGGTCCCAGGAGTTGCGCCTGGGGGTTGTTGCTGGCCATGCCCGACAGTTGCACCACCATAGCGATGCAGTTGTCGTGCGGGTTGGCCTCGAGCAGCTTGTGCTCGGGGTCAACCACGGTCTGCACCACGTACGTGCCGTCGACCAATGTGTCGGCGTTGATGTACTGGTCCGGGAGGTTCCAGTCGTAGGTGTCGCCGTTGCCGGAGCCCTCGCCTTCGGCGAAGAACTCCGTCAGACCGTCGGCACTGACGGACCGGGGGGACAGGCAGTTGGGGGCCGTGTATGTCATGACCGCCACGAACAGATCGCCCGGCTGAGCCACCACATCGGTGTCAGCCAAGCAGAAGCCGTTCTTGATGCCCGTCGCCAGCGCTGCTCCCACCGGGTTGCCGTTGGCATCCCGGGCGAACAGCTGACTCACGGTGTACTTGCTGTAGTGGTAGTGACCGTGCACCGGGTGGAAGTCCACCGTGCCAGCCGAACGGTCGTAGAACGACCCGTCGGACCGGTAGATCCGCTGCGTTGCGGGCAGCGTGTCCGGTGTCTGGCCGGCCGGCTTGGAGAAGTTGATCTCCACCGGTCCGGTGTTTGGCCCGTTCACGTTCCACATGCGCTGCGACAGGCGCAGGCACTTGTGGACACCCGTCTCTACCACCTCGCTATGGAAGCACGAGGGGTAGTTGGGGTCCGTGGAATCGCCGAAGATGCTCCCCGGCGAGTTGAACGTAGCCAACGGTGAAGGTAGCGGCTGCAGGTTGGGCAGGAGGTCGCGCACCGGCTGGGCCGGAATTTCGCGCTGCACCTGCACCCAGCCGGTGTAGCTGATGGTCGGACTCGGATCAATGTGATTGTCCGTGTCCGTGTAGCCCGCGTAGGCGACGTAGACGTCGTACATGTCGTTGGGCGTCGAGTGCGGGCTGTCCGCACTGTTGAGCCGCAGCGACTGGAACGACGTGACGTCGGCGATCGACTCGCCGACCTTCGTGCCCTTGCGGTACACCACCAGATGGGCGATGTCGTTGAAGAGCTGGTGCCACACGATCGTGACCTGTACGCCGCCGGGCTGGTTCTTCCAGACCTGCGGCTTCAGCTCGACCTTGAGCGCGAAGTGCTGGCAGTTGACCTGCGCGCACTCGGGCACAGTGGCCGGACCCGTGGGTCCAGTCTCTGTGACCGCGCCCGCAAAGGTGACGGCGTTAGTGTCCACCACCTTCAGGTCCGACGACATGTCGCTGTGTCGCGTGGCCGCGGCTGAGTCAGCCACTGCCGGCGACGCCCCCGCGGTCAGCATCACTGCCGCCGTGAGGGCCACCAGTGCTCCCATCCGGCCACGCCGGCTCGGGAACACGGTTGAGACCTTCATATACTTTGATCCTTCCCTGTCAAAGTAACCAGAGTGATGACTCCCCGCTAGCTAGTCTATCGGAGCACTAGAGATTTGCAATAGCAAAATGCCGTATGCTAACGGCGTTTTGCCGCGACACCAGAGTGCCAGAAGCCCAGCCCGGATAGGACGAGCAGCAGCGCGCCGGCGGCCAGGGCGCCCCAGGCAGCGTATCTGGCTACAACGGCCATCGTGTCAAAGGCGTAGGCATTGAGCAGCATGCCGCGCAGCGTTTCGCCCCGGAACATTGTCTGGACCTGCCCGGCCAGCTTCGTGTCCGTCGGGTTAGCCAGCGACGCTTCGCTCAGTTGGGCGTAGGTCTTGCCCCCACCAATCTTCGACAGGTGCACCGCGATGAAATGGTCAGCAAACACTTCAGCCTGGGCGCCCGTCATCAGCTGCTGCCCAGCATACTGCCCGACTGCCGCCGCGTCCGCCGCCGGCAGCGAGGTGATGCCCGCCGAGCCCGCCTCAGGGAAGTAAATTTTTTGGGCCCCGAGCTGGTTCACCACCTGCGAGTGAATAAACATGTGCGTCCAGAACAACGCACCCGAGGTCGCCAGCAGCACCGCTGCCAGGATCAGCCCCGTTGATGAAATGAGCTTATCGAGCGTACTGCGATTCATACCAAATATTCCCTTCAACTACTAATTTAAGCATAAGCCTTATTCAGGAAAAGTCACGACCCTCGGTAAGTTGGTGTAGAATGGACTCATGAGAAAAATCGTCGACCTCACCTTAATCCTTGGGTTCTTGGCAGTCGATTTCTTTTTCTTCCACGACATCTTTAAGGTCGGGGAAGTCATTACGCTGCCCCAGTATCTCACTGGCATCCTGAGCATTCCCGTGTTGCTCATTGCGGGCCAGTCACTGCTCAAGCCAAGGCACCAGTAGCAGCTCCGTCCGCCGGATGTCGCCTACGGCAGCCAGGCTGTGGTGCCAATCATGACGCTCCAGGCTGTAAGCACAATTAGCGAGAAGCCAAACAGCCCGCGCGCCCACTTTGTGTCGTCGGGTGTGCCAAAGCCGGCCAGCGCCCGCCGCAGCCATTCCAGGCTAAGCGCTAGCATCACCACCAAGTACACCCACCCGGCATAACCCAGCACCCACAGCAGCGCCACCGCCACCATAAACGCCCCGATCCAGCCCACGATGTGCTCCTTGGTCCGGCCAGCGCTCGTCACCGCCGGCAGCACTGGCACCTTAGCGGCTTTGTAATCGTCTAGCCGGAACAGCGCGATGGCGTAGAAGTGCGGCATCTGCCAGCACACCAGCACCGCAAACACCAGCCAGGCGCCCGCGTCCAGCGTGCCCGTCACGGCCGTGTAGCCCACCACCGGCGGCACGGCTCCCGAAATACTACCCACGATCGTCCCGTACCAGCCGGCCCGCTTGGCCCAGCCATATACCAGCACATACGCCACCCAGCCCACGGCCGCCACTACCGCTGCCAGCGCCGTGGTCCAGGCCACCAGCATCCCCAGGCCCGCCAGGCCCAGCACCGCGCCGTATACCAGCGCGTTGCGGGTCGAGATCGTGCCGGTCACCATCGCCCGCTTCTTGGTCCGCGCCATGGCCGCGTCGAGCTGGCGGTCCATCACATTGTTAAACACGCACCCCGAAGCCATCACCAGAGCGATACCGGCCGCCATTGCCGCCAGCAGCCCCAGATCCACCGAGCCCCGCGCTGCCAGCAAAAACCCACCCACCGCTGTCAGCAAGTTGCCGTAGATAATCCCCGGCTTGGTCAGCCAATAGTAGCGCTGGAGCGTCTGCTTGTTCACGGCGCTACCGTGAAGCTGCCATTTGTGTCTTCGTGCAAATGGTCATGGAACTTGTAGGTACCAATCTGACTCAGCGTAAACGTCTCGGGATGCCCATTGTAGGTGATGATGTCTAGTTGCCCAGCGTACGCGGTGTGATTAGGGTGCTCGCCAAAGGCCATGTCCTTCACCTGGTCGTCCTCGTTAATAAACGTCAGCGTGTCACACTGGCGCGCGTCAATGTGCCTGGGACTGGCCACATAATTCTTGATGATCACTTCGTAATGAGTGCCGATCTCCTGGCAAGCGCCAGTGGCCTGCCCCTCCACCTGGCTAATCGCCTCGTCCCCAGCCAGCTTGTCTAGCATATCCTGGGCCGTCATGTTGTAGTGCAGGTGAGCCATAATCCAAATCGACGCCCCGACCACCACCACGATCTCGCCAATCGTCGCCACCAGAAAGCCCGTCTGCCAGGGTTGGTAGGGCTTGCGTCCCAGGTGCAAGAAAAACAGCACCTGGATCAGCATTTGCAAAATTGCAAACCCAATAATCGTCAGCAGCAGCCCATTCCCGGCCATCATATGCTGCGTCACCATCCAGTAGGGGATAAACGTAAAGACCAGCGACAGCCCAAACCCAATCACGTACATCCGGTGTGTTCCCGGACTTGGCTTGGACTCCATCGATTCTTCTTCTAGTAGTTCGTCATTCATACAAGCGCCATCAGATATACAATCGTAAAGATAAAGATCCAGACAATGTCGAGGAAGTGCCAGAACAGGCTCAGATACGTCAGTTTCCTGACTATCCCAGAGTTGAGCCCTCGCTTCAAAACGTACACTAGCGTCGTGGCCATCCAGGTCAGGCCAAAGGTGATGTGCAGTCCGTGGGTGCCTACCAGTGCAAAGAACGACGACAAGAACGCGCTCGTCTGCCAGGTGTGGCCCTCGTGGATAAATTGGCCAAACTCGCGCAGCTCCAGGGTCAGAAACGCCACGCCCAACACAAACGTGATCCCAAACCATAGCAGCGTCTGGCCCTTATTGCGCCACCGCGCTGACAGCAGGCCGAGACCGGCCGTGAAGCTACTGGTGAGCAGCAGCAGCGTCTCCGCTAGCGCCACCGGCATGCTAAACAGCTCGCGCCCCGTCGGCCCACCGGCCGAGTTACCGTGCAGCACCGCAAAGGCCGCAAACAGCACCGAGAACATCAGCAGGTCGGTCATCAGGTAGACCCAGAAGCCGAAGATCGTCCGGTCGTTCGACTCGGCCTCGTGGCGCTTCAGCTCCGGCGAAATCTT
>CAZDGK010000003.1:36994-45879 GCA_964505035.1 uncultured Candidatus Saccharimonadales bacterium | reverse complement strand
CTCCGGCGAAATCTTATTAGGTGACTCTACCACTTCCGCCATAGTTTCTTCCTAAAGATATCCAGCACAAACGTGAAGGCCAGTTTGATAAACTCCCACAGGCTCATGTCCTCGTCGTGGTCAATCGGCTGGTCCGGAGCCTTGGCCGCGTGCGTCCGCGCAAACTCCGCCTCCAGCTTCTCCACCTCGGCGGCGGGCAGAATGTATGACGAATCTTCCTTGTATGCCCGTGCGATCACGCACACGATCACGCCCAGCAGGCCCACCACAATCAGCCAGACAATCTGCCACACAAAGGCAAATCCTGCCAGGAAGGCAAATATCGAGATGTAGATGCCGGATGCCGTGTTCTTGGGCATGTGGATGTCTTCATATTTACCCTTGGGCAAGCCACCTTTCTGCTTCATCTCGTACCAGACATCACGGGTCTTCACCTCCGGGATGACCGCCAGGTTATAGAACGGTGGCGGGGAAGTGGTGGCCCATTCGAGCGTCCGGCCGTCCCATGGGTCGCCGGTATGGTCAGCCAGCCGCTTGCGCTCAATCACGCTGGCAATGATCTGCACGATCTGCAGCGCCGTGCCCACCGCGATCACCAGACCACCGATCAGCATCAGGATGTAAAACGGCTGCCAGCCTGTCGACGGGTCGTAGTGATCAAGCCGCCTCGTCGCGCCCATTAGCCCCAGGATATACATCGGAATAAACGACAAGCAGAAGCCCACGATCCAGCACCAGAACGCGTTGCGCCCAATCCGCTCATTGAGCCTAAACCCGGCAATCTTCGGGAACCAATAATTGATGCCGGCAAAGATCCCAAACAGCACGCCGCCGATCACGTTGGAGTGGAAGTGCGCCACCAGGAACAGGCTGTTGTGCAGCTGGAAGTCGGCCGGCGGCACCGCCAGCATCACGCCGGCAATTCCGCCAATCGCAAAGATCCCAATAAAGCCCATAAACCACAGCATTGGCGTGGTAAACCGGATCCGCCCCTTGTACATCGTGGCGATCCACACAAACACCAGCACCGACGTCGGGATAGCAATTACCATCGTCATCACCCCAAAGAACGCGTTTACGTCCGCGCCCGCCCCCATCGTAAAGAAGTGGTGTAGCCACACCGATAGCGCAAACGCCGACACCCCAATCATGCCCAGCACAGCCGACGTGTAGCTGGCGACCGGCTTGCGGCTAAACGTCGCCACGATCTCCGTAAACGCCCCAAACGCCGGCAGCACCAGGATATACACCTCCGGATGCCCCCACATCCAGATCAGATTGGTGTACATCATGGCGTTGCCGCCCAGCGTGGTCGTAAAGAAGTGCATACCCAGGTAGCGGTCAAAGAACAGCAGGAAGAGTGTCGCCGTCAGCAGCGGGAATACCGTCACCGCCATCGCCATACTGCACAAGCTACCCCAGGTAAACGCCGGCATCTTCCAGAGTGTCATGCCCGGCGCCCGCATCTTGAGGATAGTCATAATAAAGTTTATGGCCGCCAGCGTCGTACCAATACCCGAAATCTGCAGGCTCCATATCCAGTAGTCCACGCCCACTCCGGGGCTAAACTGCGCCTCCGAGAGCGGCGCCACCGCCAGCCAGCCAGTCGCCGCATACTCGCCGCCCAGCGCAAAGAACATGTTCACCATAATTACCCCGCCAATGTACAGCCAAAAGCCCAGCGTGTTCAGGAACGGCGACGCCAGGTCGCGCGCGCCAATCTGCAGCGGCACCACATAGTTGATGAGCCCAAAGATAAACGCCATCGCCACAAAGAACACCATGATGTTGCCATGAGCGGTAAAGATTTGCTGGAAGTGCTCGGGCGTCAGGTAGCCGTGGGCCGACTCCAGCACCCCAAACGACGGCGCCATGGCCTGCTGCAGCCACATCATGATGGCGTCGAGCCCGCCGCGCAGCAGCATAAACCCAGCCACAATAAAGTACATGATGCCGATCTTCTTCGGGTCAACTGACGTCAGCCACTCCTTCCACAGCCAGGTCCAGCGGTGCATCCGGGTAATAATCACCACCAGCGTCAGTACGAGCAGGCCAAAGAATACCGTCCCGCCAATCGTAAACCACACGTGCGGCAGCGCATCCCAGGTCAGTTTGCCAAAGATTAGCTCATGCCAGTTCAATGCGTGTGTCCTTCCATCGACATACCACCCATACCATCCGCGTACTTCATAAGCACCTTATTATACAGGCCCCGGTCCACGCTCGCGTAGTAGGCTGCTGGGTTATTATCTGTCGGCTTTAGCAGCGCTTGGTAGGTCGTGTCGCTCAACGCACTCGGCGACATCCTGATGCCTTGCACCCAGGCGTCAAAGTCAGCTTGCGAGCTGACGCGGGTCACAAACTTCATATCCGCGAAGCCGCCACCGTTTATCTCGGCCGAGCTACCCTCGTAGTCGCCCATCACCGTCGGCATCAAGTTTAGCCGGTTCACATGTCCAGTCATCGAATACAGCATACCGCCTAAGTTGGGAATCCAAAACGAGCTCATCGGCATGTCGTCGGCCGTAATGTCGAACTCCACCGGCGTGTTGACCGGCAGCTTCAGGAAGTTCACGGTGGCGATATTCTGGTCGGGGTAGATAAAGAGCCACTTCCAGCGCAGCGCCACCACTTCCACCGTCAGCGGTTTGGTGCCAGCCGCCGCGATATGCTTTTGCGGCTCCAGCTGGTGCGTTGCTGGCCACATCACGAGGGCCAGTACCAGCATAAACGCCGTCGGCACGCCCCACGCGACCCAGTCAAATTTCTTTGGCCGGTGGCCAGGGTCATACGTGGCCTGGTCATTAGACTCCCGGTACTTCCACGCAAAAAAATAAAACAAAAACAGGCTTGGGACCACCGCTAGCAGCAGCACGCCAACCGAGATTACCATCAGGTCCATCTGCTGTTGCGCGACCAGGCCCTTTGGGTTAAACAGCGCAATATTGTTATTGGCCAGCAGCCGGTTGATTAGCAACGCAAAACCAGCGGCTCCCACCAGCCCCCAAAAAAGCGCCAGCCGGCTGCTCCGCTTTTGCTTTTTAACCTTTACCATTATCCTCACTATATCATGGGCGCAGGTGTTATAGTGGAAGCCATGGTACTAGCTACACACATCATCATCGCTCTCTCCAGCCTCGCATTCTCGACCTACACCTTCTTCCGGCCGTCCGAGGCCAAGCTCCGCTTGTCCTACGTCCTAGCTGCCGCCGTCATCATCAGCGGGTCCTACCTGGTTTACCTCAACCCGGCCGCCCTGCCGCACCTATGCAGCACTGGACTCATCTATCTCGGCGTCGTGACCGTGCTGCTGGTCGCCGCCCATCGCCGGCTGGTAGCCGGCGCGGCCGATTAGCTCATCGGTCCACGCTCTCGTGCTTATTGCCCTTGTAGCCGTTCTCGATCATCTTTGCCAGCACGTCCAGATCCACATCCGCTAGCGACTTAATGTACAGACACCCCTTGCCAGTGGTGTATTTGCCTAGCTTGTCCAGCTCCTCTGGGTGGTCATAGTACACCAGCCCATACAGCGTCAGAGCCGTTTTTCGGGCCGAGAAGCCTACTTTCATCCAGTCGACCTCTCGCCCCGACGCGTATTTGTACCGAAAGCTCCCAAATCCCACGATGCCCGTGCCCCACATCACCGGCTGCTCGCCAGTAACCTGCTGCATCAACGCCACAATTTTGATGGCGTCTTGTCGCTGCCGCTCGTCCGCGATCCCAGCTAAGTAGGCGGCCACATTCGCACCTGTTGGAGTAGTCTTCAGTTCACTCATAGCCCCATCATACTCTCAGCCGGCATCAAGGCCATAAACACTTGAAAAACAGGCAGTTTTATGCTATATTATAGAAGTCCACTACGGATCGGAAAGGACTGCCCATGCGCATCCAGCTCGCTGACGTCAACGCCAGCGTGGTCACGCAGTTTCCCTACCGCACCGCCATGGTCGGCGGGTCCAAGGCCGAGCGCCACGCATACACCCGTGGCGACGAGTTCCACACCCTCCACCAGGCCCTGGCGGCCGCTACCGGCACCGAGGTCGGCAATCACCAATGTTACCGGATCCGAACGCTCGATGGACTCGAGACTACGGGCCACGTCATGTTCTCGGACTGGCAGGTGACGTTCGGTGACACGCTCGTCCAAGGTAAGTGGTAGCGCCCATGTGCCAGATCGGCCCCGGGTCACAACGACCGGGGCCTTTTGCTTGCGCATAAGCCTAGCCAAAACGCGGGTTTAGTGTTATAATCATCAACGTTTCTGTCCATCCGAGTAGGGAGGTCACATGACCGCACCTGCCACGCCCGTCACCCGGCCCGCCGCCCAGATGTCGTTCGACTCCGTCGAAGCCATGCAGCCCCGTGCCAACAACTTCTACCTGATGTTCTTGGTCATGAGCAAACTGCCCGACGATTTCCGCGACGTCTATCGTCACCGGCCGGCCTTCCACCGCTTCGCCGAGCTCTATCCGGAGCGGGTCGCGGCCCTCGAGCAGGCCCTGGAGGCCGAGGACCGCCGTCCTGGCGAACAGTCCTGGCCGCTGCTGCTCGAGGCCTACCAGCTCATGCGTGAGCTGGTCGATATGGGAGACTTCGGCGTCATCCCGCCGCCCCACCTCCCGTATCCCGAGATCGATCCGGCTACCGGCGTCGACGCCCTGTACCTCACTCGCTAGGTGCGGGCGCCATCTGGCTCGGGGAATATATCCCCGAGCCATTGTTGTGCTCGGAGGAGTGTGGCATAATTACCCAGCGCAAACTGCGCTCTCGACTCATGAAAGGAGCCCGTCATGGACGCCTCCGCCACACCGCCCACTGAGCTGCGCACGCCGGCCGAGTGGGAGCGAGACCCCCGCGTCACTCGCGTGGTCCACGACCCCGACGGCTGGCGCTTCAAGCACGGTGAGCACGGTCCCCAGGGCTGGGATGTCCCCATCAGCTTCCAGGAATACCAGGCCCGCGCCGCCTCCTCGACCACCAAGCCCCGCGACTGAGCGTGGCTCTGAGGATGTCACGCATTAGTGGCATCCTCATATCATTCACATCTTGCCAGTAGTCCCGCTTCCAGATACATGCTACAATTCACCCAAAATCGCGGGAGGTCCCATTATGAAGCCAATCAAGCCCTTTATTTGGTTCAACGGCCAGGCTGAAGACGCCATGAATTTCTATGTGCAGCTGTTCCCAAACTCGCGCATTATCCATATCGAGCGCTACGCCGGCAACCAAGGCATCCCGGGCGAGGCCGAGCTCAAGGGCAAGGTTCTCACGGGCGTTTTTGAGCTCAATGGCCTGGAGTTCCAGTGCCTCGACGGCGGCCCGCAGTTTGAGCTTACCGGCGGCATCTCATTTGTGGTCGAGTTTGACAAACAAGCCGACCTCGACCAGGTCTGGGACCGCCTCATGGACGGCGGCAAGCCCCAACAATGCGGCTGGATCACCGACAAGTTTGGCATCACCTGGCAAATCATCCCCGCCGTGCTCGGTCAGCTCATGAGCGACCCCGCTGCCACGCCCGAGCAAAAGCAGGCCGTCATGGGCGCGATGATGCCCATGGTCAAACTCGAGGCCGCCCCGCTGCAGGAAGCCTTCGACAAAGCCAAATAACCGTGCCACAAACTACCTCAGTGCCGGTTACGAAGCCCCTACTTGAGCAGCGTATCCTCATTGGCGCTGGCATTCTGCTGCTGCTTAGCCTGGTCAGTACGCCCGCCCATTTCGGCGTCCTGTTATTTGGCGATCTACGCTCCTATGTCGCCATTGTCTCCATCTTCACCGGCGCTTTTACCTATGGCCTGTGCTCGCTGATCGGGCGCATACTGCCGCTGGCCGCCAAGCGCGCGCTGGCCGCCGTCGCGCTCGTGGTTCTCGGCCTCACCGCGCTGCTGCTCGCCCCCGCCCAGCTCAGCGCTCTCGGCCTCGCTGCCAGCAACCGCAACCCCGACTATGCCGCCGCCCTTCTGGGCCTGCTCGGCGCCGCCCTGGCTGGTTGGCAAATGTATCAAATCATCCGCCGCCAAGAATTGTCCAAAATGCTCACCGTCAGCCTGCTGGCTGCCCTCGCTGTTTATCTGGCCTTGGCCTCGCTCTGATCTATTAGTATATAATTCAGCCATCCCAAAACGCGTCGGCCGGCAACACCCGGCCGCGCCAGCCTTTGAGGAGGAACCTTGTCCGATACAGGCGTCGAGCTGCGGTTCGACGAGCCAGAGTCGGTTGCGAGCGCTCGTGGCTTGCTCAAAGACCTGTACCAGCGCATCAACGAGCTACAGGCCTCACTCGGTGCTCTCAACCAGGAGCGGCCGCCCCGAGGCCAGACCGTCAATTACGTCAACTGGCGCGACCGCCGGGGCAGCGTAATTAGCGCCCATCGCAAGACCATGGCGCACTACCGCTTCGTCAAGGCTTGGCTGCACGAGCACGAGCTGTCGACCCGTCACAGTGACCACCTACGGCCAAGCAAGGAGCTGCACGCTCTGAGCATCCTCATGATGGCCTACGAACGCCTCTTCCTGGCGGTGGGTGAGTACCTCGAAGATGGGACGGATAGCGAAAGCACCTACGATGCCATGGAGCAGGCCTACGACGAGCTCGATAAGCGGCTCGGCCAAAGTCTCGACGACATCGCTCCCTAGTTCGCGGCCAGACACCACGGCGCTCTGTATTGAGAGCGCCGTTTTCATGTCCGCGCCCGCATTGGCCTCGCCGCCGCTAACTTCTCAGTCCAAATCCAGCTTTCATGCGGTATGCTAGGTTTCATGAGTACGCCGGACACCAGCGGGCGCATCATCGCCCTGGATATCCTGCGCGGTTACTTTATTTTTGTAATCGCCAGCATCCACTTATTCTACCTGCCATCGTTTCTGGGGCTGTTTGATGGCCGCGGGCAACTCTGGTTCTCGGACGCCGATGGCTTTTTCTTTATCTCCGGCCTGCTCATTGGCATCACCCGGCACAAGGATCTACAGCGAGCCGGGCTCTGGGCGGCCACCACCCACACTTGGGCTCGCGCCCGTACCCTGTTCGTGGCTACGGTTGTACTGACGTTTCTCTACACCTATCTCGGCCGCCTACTCACCATCGCGGGCACGCCTGGTGTCAAAACTGGCCTCGACACCACCAGCAGCTGGCTCGATCTGCTCATACGCACCCTCACGCTCCAGTACAGCTATGGCTGGACCGATTTCCTCATTTATTATGTCGCCTTCCTGGTGGTAACCCCGCTACTGTTGTGGCTCATGAGCCGCCGGCTGTGGTGGGCGGCGCTGGCTCTCACGCTGGCGGCCTGGATCTGGCATTGGAGCAACATTAGTATCCCCGGCCAGATCGTCACGTTCCTACTCTGGCAGTGCCCGTTCTTCCTCGGGCTGCTCGTCGGCTACTACTGGAATGACGTGACCGCCGCCGTGCGCCGCCTGGCCCCGGCCGTCAGGCAGCGTCTCTATACGGCCGCCATCGCCGCGGCCGCCGTCATATACGTGGTGAGCAGCATCTTCGTCCTGGGCGCCGAGCAGGTGCTCAAGTATCCCGCCGAGGTCCCGGCTGCCCTTGCGCCACTGGCCGCTGTCATCGCCGCGCCCTCCCAAAACACCATGTACAACCGCCTGTTCAATGATGCCCGCGGCGGCTTGCTCCGCCCCATCATCCTCATCGTCGTCATGGCCGGTCTGTTTGCGCTCGTCCGCCGCTACGAGGAGCCTATTCTGCGCTTCGGCGGCTGGCTGCTCGTGCCATTCGGCCGCAATTCGCTCTACGTCTACATCATTCAGGGCGTCTTGCTCTTTGCCATCCCGCTCTTCATTGGCCCCAGCTCATTTCTGGTCAACACCACCCTCGATGCCTTCATGACGGCGGTGGCTTGGTTTGCGGTCCGCCACCGCTTCCTATTCAAGGTCATCCCGCGCTAGTACAATGCAACCAATAACGGAGCATTAATAAAATCATGGATGTCCAAGTCAATTACCTCGCCGTCTTGCTGGCGATGCTCAGCTCGCTGGTGATCGGCGCCGTTTGGTACAGCCCGAAAACCTTCGCCCCCATCTGGGTCAAACTCGCCAGAATCGACACCACCAAGGACCGCGGCAGCATCATGAAGCCGATGATCATCACCGTCATTGTCTCCCTGCTGACCGCCTATGTCCTGGCTCACGTCACCTATCTGTCGAACCAATTCTTCGGCCACAGCTACCTCCAGGACGCTCTCAGTACCGCCTTCTGGACCTGGTTGGGCTTCACCGCCGCTCGCTTCATCACCCACGACGCCTTCGAAGGCCGCCCGATGGCTCTCACGGCCCTCAATATCGGCAATGAGTTCGTCACTCTCATGGTCATGGGTCTCGTCATCGGCCTCATGGGCGTCTAGACTACACGGACAAGATAGGGTATAGTAGGCCAATCCATGCCACCTAGCGAAGGGAGTTTCGCATGGACGCATCCACCCAGGTGCCGGTCAATCAGCGCCTGATCAGGCTGCCCGAGGCCAACGACCTCGAGGGCGCTCTCCGGCGCATCGACAGTTCGCCGGCCACCTCGGCTGCGCGCCAGTTCATCCTGCGTCACGCCGACCAGGACAAGACCTGGACCGGCATCTTCAACATCCTCGACGGCGCCTTTACGCTCTACGCCGAGCTGGCAGAGGCGCTCAGCGTGCCGTTCGAGCAGCGGTCGGCCCGTGGTGAGGCGCTGGTTCACCAGTGGCTCAATGCCCTCACCACCGACGTCGAGGTCCGAGCGCTGGTTCGTTCCAACATCAATTAGCTCTCAGCCGCCGGATCCCATCCGGCCAGCGGGGGCGCCCCCCGGGGCCCCCCGTTTTGGTATTATGGAAGGAGAGGGCCCACGGTGGAAACACCTGACCCCCGAAAAGGGGGTTGCGGGGGTGTCGT
>CAZDGK010000003.1:31103-36984 GCA_964505035.1 uncultured Candidatus Saccharimonadales bacterium | reverse complement strand
GTTCGGGGCGTAAAACAAAAAACACCCATCATGTGTGTCTGTTCAGGTTGTGTTCTCGGGCGGTGCGTTGCGCAAGGCCGCGAGAACGAGTGGCTGTCGGTGGTCAGGACTTCGCGGGGAAGAGCTCGCCCGCCACGTCTCCCAGGTGCTGAAGGTCTCGGCGGAGACCACTCTCCGACATGATGAGGCCGCGAACGCGGTCCTCGACCTCTTCGGGCTTGCAGTTCAGGAGAACGGCCAGGCGGTTGACGATCTCGGCGTGGTCCATAGGGGCCTCCTCGGGGCCTTGTAGTTACCGATCTAAATGTAACCGTAGCACAAATATTACAATAAATCAATAGTCTACAATGTCAATATGCCACGCAAGGTCAAATTTGGCGTTTTTGTCGGCCGCCTCAACCCCGTTCACCTCGGCCATGAGCAAGTCATCCAGCGCATGCTGGCCGATTGGGGCCCGGACCACTGCCTGCTCGTGCTCTGTCGCGCGGCCGGACCCACCTCATTGCGTCACTTCTTCGCCTACGAAACTCGCCGTCACTTCGTCAAAACGCTGTTTCCGAGCCTGCGCATTGTCGACCTGCACGACTTCGACTCCGATCCCGAGTGGCTGCTGGCCCTCGACGATCTCATTCGCCTGGCCGGCGCCGACCCGTCCCAGGTCCAGTTCTATGGTGGCTCAGATGAAGACGTGCGCTTCTTTCTCGATGATGGCCGCCACGTCGTCATCACCAATCGCTTCGACGGCAGCTCACCCAAGATCTCTGCCACCGAGGTTCGCGACGCTCTCATCCATCGCCGCTCGCTCGACGGTCTCGTCAATCCCGCCATCGAGCCCGAGCTACGCGCCCA
The DNA here is from genome assembly GCA_964505035.1 of uncultured Candidatus Saccharimonadales bacterium. Taxonomy (GTDB): domain Bacteria; phylum Patescibacteriota; class Saccharimonadia; order UBA4664; family UBA4664; genus CAZDGK01. The sequence continues at coordinate 36,135 of CAZDGK010000003.1, read as the reverse complement.
GTTTGACCAGCAGTGGGAAGAATTCAAACGGCGGTAGCGCCTCTCCTCAGCTATAATTAAGCCTGACCGCGCTATGCTCATCACATATCAAGGAGCGTTATGAACCAGTCGTACACCCCTCTTCGGATTGCCGGTATTGTGGCCGTGGTCGGCCTGCTCGTCATCGTGCTGGCCGCCTACGCCGCCTTTAGTCACGCCGACACGCAGTCTCAGCTTGCTGTCACCGACCAGCCCACCGCTACCCCCACACCAGGCGACGCGGCTCCTGCGCCCAGCACCACACCCACATCCGGCGCTTCCGCCTATCGCGACGGCACCTATGCCGCTACCGGCCAATATATTTCGCCCGGCGGCGCCCAGTCCATCCGCATCACGCTGACCGTACAGCATGATGTTGTCACGGCTACCTCGGCCGTCAGTGGCGCCATCGACGGCGAGTCGCGCCAGTATCAAACCATGTTCATCAGTGGCTACCGTGCTCAGGTCGTTGGCAAGCCACTCAGCACCCTCAGTCTCAACCGCGTCTCCGGGTCGTCGCTCACTTCCGGCGGCTTCAACGACGCTGTCGCCCAAATTAAAGCCCAAGCCCAGAGCTAGGCTCTAGCGTGACGACCACGTTCGACGCCATTGGCACGCGCTGGCGCCTCGACTTGCCCGGCGACCTGTCGGCTGCGGCCGGCCGGGCCGCGCTCATGGCCGTGCGCGAGCGCATTGCCGAGTTTGATAAGGCCTATTCGCGCTTTCGGCCCGATTCGCTGGTGGCCGCCATGGCGGCATCGGCGGGGGAGTACCAGCTGCCACCCGATGCCCCCGCCATGCTGGCCGTCTACCGCCGGGTCTACGATCTCACCGGTGCTGCCGTCACGCCCCTCATCGGCCAGGTTTTGGCCGACGCGGGCTACGACGCCGCCTACTCACTGCAGGAGCGGCCACTGAGCCAGCCGCCGGCCTGGGATGAAGTTTTAGCTTGGGATGGGTACAATCAGCTAACTCTGACCGCACCGGCCCTGCTCGATTTTGGCGCCGCCGGCAAAGGCTACTTGGTGGATCTGGTCGGAGAAACCCTGGCCAGCCAGGGTCTCACGACCTACACCATTGACGCTGGCGGCGACCTACTCCACCGCGCGCCGGCCGCCACGCCTCCGCTTCGGGTCGGCCTGGAGCATCCCGCCGACCCTAGTCTGGTTGTCGGGGTTGCCGAGCTGGGCGCGGCCAATCCCCTCATCAGTCTCTGTGGCTCAGCCGGCAATCGCCGCCACTGGGGCCGTTTTCATCACATCATCGACCCGCGTACGCTCGCCTCGCCGACGTCGGTCCAGGCGGTCTGGGTGGCTGCCCCCACCGCGCTCGTGGCCGATATCCTGACCACCGCCTTGTTCTTTGTCCCGCCATCCCGACTGCAGTCTCATTTTGGCTTTGAATACGTCATTCTCGACCAGGACTACCGCGCCGAAATTTCGCCCGGCTTCCCCGGGACCCTGTTTACCAGCTAAACTAAACGCGTAAGGGACGCCACCATGCTGCGACTGCTCGACAAACTCCTCAACCAGCTCACCATGTACGCCGTAGTCTATTACGGTCTTCTGATACTGGTTGTGGTGGCTGCCGTCCTGGGCTTTGCCGGCCAGTTGTCGTTTGGCGGCTGGTCTATACTGCTCTCGGCCGCCGTGCTGCTGACCACCACCCGAGTCACCAATTTTGGCCTGGCCAAGCTATTAAAGGCTGACACCAACTTTGAGTCGCCAGCTGTCACGGCCCTCATTCTGTGCTTTATCATGGCCCCGCCCACTCGCCCCATCGAGGTCGTCCCGCTCGTGCTGGCCGGAGTCGTCGCCATGGCCTCCAAGTACCTCGTTGCCGTCCGCTATCGCCACATCTTTAATCCGGCCGCCTTTGCGGTCGTCGCCCTGGGCATTCTCGGCAATAGTCACGCCATCTGGTGGGTAGCTACGCCGGTGCTATTGCCGGCCGTCGCCGTGCTTGCCCTTCTGGTAGTCCGCAAGCTTCAGCGCGGCTGGCTATTCCTAGCTGCTCTCGCCACCGGCGTGGCCAGTATCACGCTGGCCGCCGCCGCCCAGGGCTACTTCACCACCGGCATCTTCGTCCAGGCCTTCACCTCCTGGCCGCTGGTGTTTTTCGCCAGCATTATGCTGACCGAACCCACCACCATGCCGCCCACCCGGGGCTGGCGCTACGGCTATGCGGTGCTGGTCGCCGCGCTGTTTGGCAGCCAGCTGCATGTGGGGCCGGCCGCTACCACGCCTGAGCTTTGCCTGCTCATCGGCAATGCCCTGAGCTTCCTAGTTGGCCACGTCCGCCGGGTGGGGCTCACCTTGGTGGAGCAGCGCGCCATCGCCGCTGACACCTTTGAGTTTGTCTTCAAACCCGACCGCCCGCTCCACTTCCAGCCTGGACAATATTTGGAGTGGACCCTGATGCATCCCCGCCCCGACCTGCGAGGCAGCCGCCGCTACTTCACCATCGCCGCCAGTCCCACCGAGTCCGATATCAGGCTGGGCCTCAAGCTTGGTCCGGGTCGCATCAGCAGCTTCAAGACCGCGCTGCAGAGTCTTCAGCCCGGCGCCCGCCTCAGCGCCACCGGCCCGGTTGGCGACTTCACCCTGCCAGTCGATCCTGGCATCAAGCTCCTCTGGATTGCCGGCGGCATCGGCATCACGCCGTTCCGGAGCCAGGTCCAGTATCTGCTCGATTCCGGTCAGCGGCGCGACGTCGTGCTGCTCTACCTGGCTGCCAAACCCGAAGCCCTGGCCTACCGCCAGCTATTTGAGCAGGCCTCATCTGCCGGTCTGCTAGCCTATTTCATCACCCCGCCGCCAGGCAGTCCGCCATTTGGCATCGAGGACTTGGCCCGCATGGTGCCGGACTTCCACGAGCGCACTGTCTATCTGTCTGGCCCCAGTGGTTTGGTGCACGGCCAATCAGCTGCCCTGGCCAAGGCCGGCGTGCCGCGCCAGCGTCTGCATACCGACGATTTCCCTGGCTACTAGATTAGTGATATAACTATTACCGCCCATCTGTACCTTCAGTCCGTAAGGGGGACTTCATGGATGGTCGCTTCAACCGGCACCAGCGCAAGGTGCTGCACTACCTCCTCGACCACCTCGAGGCCGACGGCGTCGGCTGGTGCTACGTCATACCCATGATGCGAGAGATCAAGGTGGGCGCCGGCTCCATCTACGTCGTCTTGGCTAGGTTCGAACGAGATGGCCTGGCTATTTCCGGCCTGGAGACACCTGAGCCGGAGGACCGCCCGCGCCGCCGCTGCTACCGCGTCAACCCGACCTACGCCAACTGGATCCGCCAGCGCCTCGCTCTACTCGAAGAGGCCGAACCCGCCACGGGCCGCTGGCGCTGGCTACGATTCCTGTGGTGAATACCGCTCCCGGTCATATCTGGCCGGGAGCTTTCCATGCCGCCAGGTCGGCCTCTGTTACAATAACCATATGAAGCATCGCCTGGCCGCCATTATTACCGCCATCACCCTGGCCTTCGGCCCTCTCGGCCCCTGGGCCGCTCTGCCCGCCCACGCCGCCACCCTCAGCCTCAGCCTGGCTTCCTTCGCCACCGGTTTCACCAGTCCCGTCGACGTCGTCAACACCGGCGTGCCCGGCGACACGCGGCTGTTTGTGGTTGAGCAGCCCGGCGTCATCAAGATCGTCCAGTCCAATGGCACCGTCCTCGGCACGCCTTTCCTCGACATCAATGCCCTCGTCACCGACAACGGCGGCGAGCAAGGCCTGCTGGGCCTGGCCTTCCACCCCAATTACGCCTCCAACGGCCTGTTCTACGTCTACTACATCAACAACAAAGGCGACATCATCGTCTCGCGCTTCAGCCGCAGCGCCGGCGACGCCAATGTCGCCAATCCGTCGAGCGAAGAGGTCGTCATAGCCATCGGCCACCCCGGCCAAACCAATCACAACGGCGGCAACCTCATGTTCCACAACGGCTACCTCTACATCGGCACCGGCGACGGTGGGGGAGGCGGCGACCCGGCCAACAACTCCCAGAACAAGTATTCGCTCCTCGGCAAAATCCTGCGCCTCAGCCTCGATGGCAACGCCTTCCCCGGCAATCCACTCAAGCATTACGTCATCCCGCCCAGCAATCCGTTTGTGGGCAAGGCCGGCGCGCCCGAAATCTGGGCCATGGGCCTGCGCAACCCCTGGCGCTGGAGCTTTGACCCGGCCACCGCCGCCATGTTCATCGGCGATGTCGGCCAGGGTCTGCACGAAGAAGTCGACATCGAGCCGGCCATCAGCCGCGGTGGCAAGAATTATGGCTGGCGCTGTTACGAAGGTGCCGCCGCCTACGACACCACAGGCTGCGCGCCGCAATCCGCCTACGACCAGCCCGTCGCCACCTACGACCACGTCAGCGGCAATTGCTCCATCACCGGCGGCTACGTCTACCGCGGCGGCGCCTACCCGGCCATGCAGGGCTACTATATCTACACCGACTACTGCAGCGGCATCACCGGCACGCTCAATCCCGTGCCTGGCGGTGGCTGGCAGCAGACCGTCCAGACCACCTTTACCGGCCACAATATCTCTAGCTTCGGCGAAGACATCAATCACGAACTCTACGCCACCGACCTCGCCACCGGCAATCTCTACCAAGTCCAGGAAACCTCCAATCCCAGCACCTTCCCGGTCTATCGCCTGTCCAACTATCTCACCAAGGAGCGCCTGGTGACGGCTAGTTCCTGGGAACGCGACGCTATCAATGGCCAAAACGGCTGGAACTGGGAGGGCGTCGCCTTTATGGCCGCCAAGAGCACGGCTACCGGCGCCTATCCCATCTATCGCCTGTCCAACTATCTCACCAAGGAGCGCCTCTTCACCGCCAGCACCGCCGAGCGCGACGCCATCAACGGGCACAATGGCTGGAATTACGAGAACGTCGCCTTCTACGGCGTGCCCTCCGGCGGCGGCGCCACACCCGTCTATCGCATGGCCAACTATCTCACCAAGGAGCGCCTCTTCACCGCCAGCACCGCCGAGCGCGACGC
>CAZDGK010000003.1:0-31003 GCA_964505035.1 uncultured Candidatus Saccharimonadales bacterium | reverse complement strand
ACTATCTCACCAAGGAGCGCCTCTTCACCGCCAGCACCGCCGAGCGCGACGCCATTAATGGTCAAAACGGTTGGGTCTACGACGGCATCGGCTGGTACGCGCCATAATGGATGAAGTCTACAGCCCGCAGCAAAACACGCAAAGCCCCTGGCATTTCAGCAAAATCCCCAATTATGTCGCCTCCAGCATCCGTGATATCGACTACGACCGGCTGCTAGCCGCCGGGGTGCGGCACTTCGTGTTTGACTGGGACAATACGCTCGTCACCTTTGGCGCCTCCAAACTTCCGCCCAATACCCTCGAGTTCCTCAAGGCCCTGCAGGCGCGTCCTGGCGTCGCCACTGTCCGCATCGCCACCAATAGCATCCGCGACCTACGCGCCCTGCGCCGGGCTAGCGGCCTCGAGGTGGTGCAGCCAGCCCCATGGCGCTTCAAGCCGCTGCCCGACTTCTACCGCCATATTCTCAAGGCCATCCATGACGAACCAGCTTCCATCTGCATGATTGGCGACAAGCTGCTCCAAGACGTCTGGGGCGCCAACCATGCCGGCTTTACCACCGTGCTCGTGCAGCCGCTCGGCCGCGACAATTGGTTTGACCGACTACTCAACCTCCGCCGTCACGAGCACGCCTTCCTGCGTAAGTACCTGCCCCAGCACGTCGAGACCTGGTTTTAGCTGTTGCCCAAAATACATTTTTATGATATAAAATCATAGTTCCCGCAACACCGTCTACGCGAGATCGGAGATCTCATGGATCCGTTCATCGCCGACTTCGTCGCCAGCCATGGCGGCAACATCGGCTACATCTCGTCCGAGCCAGACGCCGGCGGTGGCACGCGCCAGTTCGTGGTCATGCAGCCCAGCGGCTTCTGGGACGCCATCCGCGTCCTGTTCGGCCGCTACCACGTCATGACCGCCGGCATCGTCGCCCAGCCAGAGGTGCCCGCCGCCTAGTCGGCCCGCCTACCACCCGCCGTCTGCACATTTGCAGGCGGCTTCTTTAATATTTCTCGCCCACCACCACCATGTTCGTGACCGGCCAGTCCATCGGCTCGTATGCGTGGCCCACCTTCTTCAGCAGCTTGGCCTTGCCTTCCCAGCGGTGCTCCACGATCCAATCATTGCGGTAGCTGTGCGACGACCGCTTCACTTTGAAGCCCGCCGCTCGCAAGGCCGCCTTCCATTCCGTCACACTCCAGTAGCAGAACCGCTCATGCATCTCGCTGTACCAGCTGTCTAGGTAGTCCTTCTTGCTCAAGAACTCGCAGGCGTCATTCAGGCTCAGCTCCACCCGCCCGGCCGCTTCGTCCACCACTCGCCAGTCGATCCGGTTGTCTTCCTCGGCCCGGAAATCGTGCGCAAATTGCTGAAATCGTCCGTAGGTCGACTGCTCGGCCAGTTCCTCCGGCGTGGCATGGCGCCGCGTGATGGCCTGGTGCACCTGCCCGTCGGTACGGCTCAGTTCCAGTGCCACCGTGGTATCGCCGTGCTCCGGTCCAACCACATCGGCATTGATAAACACCCCGCCCAGCGCTGTCTGCTCGTACACCTGGCGGATGAAGTGTTCGAGCGCCTCCCGCCCCATGTACGACTCAATCTCATGCGTCAGCGCAAATGTCGTGGTCGTCATCACCGTATTGTCCGGAAATAGCTTGCCAGTCATAATATTACGCTGATAAAAGAACACGTTCTCGTTGCCAAACTCGCCAGCTGCCCGCCGTTGCTGGCAAATCTCGTAGAGTGGTCGCGCCACCTCCACGCCGTACAGGTCGGCCTCACTCAGGTCATCGTCGTCACTCATCAGCTTGATGATGGCGCCGGTCGCACAGCCCACATCCACGATCCGCCCAGCCTTAATATGCTCACGCACCAGGCTGTATTTGCGCTCGGCGCCGTCTTCAAATGCCTGCCGGTACACGGCGTAGTCGCGCGTCTCCGTGATGTCGCCCTCGTCGCCCAGGATCGGGTCGTTGTAGACCTCCTGGATCAGGCCACCGAGCCGGTACTTCTCCAGCACATACTTCGAGCTCGGGTGCGCCTCCTTCTCGTAGAGCGGATCGTGCTGCCAATTGTCGCCAGCCGCCGCGATCGCCAGCACCACATCCCAGGCCCGGGGTGCGCCGTACTTCTCGTCGCCGCGTTTGGCCAATTCTAGGGGCAGAATCCGAAAGCCCAGCTTCTCGTATAGCTCAATCACGGCTGGAGTCGACACTGCTACCACCGTGTTTTGCGGCGTCAATCGAAACTGCCCGCGACTCTGCACCTCAATATCCTTGATCACGTAGTCGGCAAATCGCGGCGTCGGCCCCAGATCATTGATGGCAAAGGCATACGATTCGGCCAGTCCAAAGTGCTCAATGGCCAGCTCGCGCTTGCCGCCGGGCAGGGGATTGCGCCTCGTGTTGGCATGGTTGGCCGATGTAATCGCCCAGATGAGTGACACCTCCGGTGCCCACGGCACCGCCTTGCCGTCTAGGTCCTTCTTCCGGCCTTCCAGCGCCTCCTTCAGGTAGTCGTACTGAAACTGGGTCAGCACATGGTGCCGGCCGGGGATGAGAATGTGGCTAATGGGGTGGTTCATACCGCCATTATACGGTCCAGCCCGCCGACCTCACTCCATTGACTGTAGGCTAGAAAAAACGTATAATATGCAATCGACGGCGTTCCAACTACCCGATAGGAGCATCATGTCGTCAGATCTGCCCATCGTCCAGTTTGACTGGGATCGCGCCACCAAGCGCTTCCCCAGGCCCAACGTCAAGCAGGCCATCATGGTCGACGTCACTCAGCACTTCGCGACGAATATTCGCCCGGAGTGGGACAAGACGGGTCTGGGTCCGCAAGTGGCTCAGGGTCCGTTCTACGTCATGATCAACGTCGAGGGCGTCAGCCGCTACGTCGCTGACTACCACGCCTGGCGCGCCATGCACCAGGTGCTGCCGCCCCTGCCGGGCCTGCCCGCCATCGACTGGGTCAAGGTCACCTGGGCTCATGGCTACCACGTCCGCGAGGACTGCCGGGTCATCACTCGCATCCCGATGCCCGGTGGCCACACCATCACTGAGAGTGATGTCGAGGCCTTCGCGGGCACCCTGGTGATCGTCCAGCACAACGGCGAGATCCAGACCGTCACTCCCGAGCACGAGGGTGACATCTACTACCGTCCGGCCGAGGCCGACGAGCTCGGCCTCACCGCCATGGACGAAGCGGCCTTCCGCGACTGGGTCTACCATCAGGCCCTGAAGAACCGCCAGCACAGCTTGCGGCTCGCGGCCGCCGCCGCTTAGTTCACCCGCCCCGGGCACATTTGTCCGGGGCGCCTCTTTTATAAACAATCAGCCGGCCAACGAATGTCGTTGACCGGCGTGGTGGAGCATGGCAGATCCGGCTTCAGTCCTCGAGCAGTCCGTGGATCCAGGCCAAGTATGACAGCCAGGCGGTTACCGTCTTGAGGTCGGCCTTGCCGTAGTCGCGCAGGCGCCGAAGCACTTGGCGGACGGGGACCACCATCAGGTGGGTTTCCTCGTCCTCCTCGGCTAGGCCGGCCGTCTGGCCGTCCAGGCTCTGGATGGTCTCCAGCGGTAGCACGATGACGACCGCGTAGAACCTCACCTCTTCGGTGATCATGCCGGGCGACACATAATACGGCTCGTCCGATCCGGTCACCTTGTCGTTGAGACTGATGAACCAGGTAGGATCGACCTTCAGTGTGGTCTCCTCGAAGACCTCGCGGCTAGATGCGTCCCGAGGGTCCTCGGTCGGCTTGAGCCGGCCAGATGGGTTGGATAGTACCCGGCCGCCCACGGCGGGGCGTACCTGGCTCACCAGCAGCGCATAGTCCTGCTGACCCTTGGTGCCGAGTGGTCGCAAGACCACCGGGACATCCACCGCGCCATACATCAGGATTGCCGTACTGACTTCGTTGTCAGGTTGGGTGATCCGAAGGACCACCAACTGAACCTGACCGCCCCACTCCTGCACCGCAGTGATGAGTGCGCTGGCGTCTTCGGATTCAGGCCCAAGCTTGCTGAGCCAATCCTGCACAACAGTCGAGCCGACGACCCGTTCTTGGTGTACACCGACTCCTGGTTGGACGCGAAACTTCATGTGCCCCTCCTTTCTGGTGTGTAGAAAGGCACAAATATACTTTATATAATGAACAGGCCATCTGTCAAGACATCAGCCTCGAACGGCCCAGACTAGCTCTGCCGCCGCAGTGTCAGCGCCCCCAGGACGATGGCGCCCAGGCCAAACGCCCCCACTATCAGCAAATCCTTCACGAGGTCCGATCCCCAGCCACTCACCGTCGTCACTTGCTTCATGGCGTCCACCACATACGTCAGCGGCATCACATCGGCGATCCAGCGCAGCACTTGATTCATCTGGTCGCGCGCCACAAACAGGCCACAGATCAGGATCTGCGGTCCCACAAACGCCGGCATAAACTGCACGGCCTGGAACTCCGTGTGGGCAAACGCGCTCAGGAACAATCCCAGTGCTTGGCCGGTCACACCAGCCAGCAGCGCCACCGTCAGCACCTGCGTCACACCGCCCTGCACGTCCACGCCCAGCCAGCCAATTACCACCCAGCTCGCCACGGCCGCCTGCAGCAGTGCTAGCACGCTGAAGGCGATGGCGTAGCCTAGCACGTAGTCCAGCTTGGCCATCGGCATCGTCATCAGCCGCTCCAGGGTGCCGGCCGTGCGCTCCCGTAGCGTCGTGATCGACGTCACAATAAACATGATAATGAAAGGGAACATGCCAAGCAGCATCGGCGCGAAGCCGTCGAACACCTTCTCCGCGTCGTTAAACACATACCGCATCACGATGATCAGCAGACTCGGCACCACCACGATCAACCCAATGGTTCGCGGGTCATGGTGCAGCTGCTGGAAGACGCGCACCGTCGTGCGCAGCGTGCGGCGGGGGCTCATTTGGCACCGCCAATCAGGCTCACAAACGCTTGCTCAATTGTTTGCGCCCCAGCCGATTGCTTGATGCCCGCTGGCGTACCCTGGCTCAGCACCCGTCCGTCGCGCACCAGCACCAGCTCGTCGCACCGCTCGGCCTCATCCATCACGTGGCTCGAGACCAGCAGCGTGGTGCCCGCGGCCGCCAGCCGGTGAAAGTGGTCCCACAGTTGCGTGCGCAGTACCGGGTCCAGGCCGACCGTCGGCTCGTCTAGTACCAGCAGCTTGGGCTGGCCCAGCAGCGCCACACCTAGGCTCACGCGGGCCCGCTGTCCGCCACTCAGGCTTCGCACCAATTGCTTGGCCTGCGGTTCCAGCGACACTTCCTGCAGCACCTCCGCCACCCGCTTGCCAGAGGCATTGGTCATGGCGGCGAAGTATGTCAGGTTCTCATGCACCGTCAGGTCCGGGTACACCGCCAAACTCTGCGATGAATAGCCAATCTGCGGCCGCAGCTTCCGGCTCCCAGCCGGCATCCCCAGCACGGTGGCCGTCCCGGCCGCCAGCTTCTGCAAGCCAACCAGCACCCGGATTAGTGTCGTCTTACCGGCCCCGCTCGGACCCAGTAGCCCCACCACCTTACCGGCTGGCAACGTCAGTGACACCTCACTCAAGATGGTTTGCTTCTCGCGCACCACTTTGACGCCTTTCAGCTCGATCGCTGCGTTCATAGACCCATTATACGCACAAACCGAAGCGTCATGGTATAGTATCGCTAACTCAGGCCACCCACTTTTTCGAAAGGAGCCCGAGTTGGACACAACCCAAGCCATTTCGGTACGGGAGCTGCGCTGGCTGGGGCTGATGGTGTTTGCCGACTTCACGGACGCGCATCGTCTCTACTTCAAGCCTCGCAATCCACACGCCGACGACTTCCGCGACCTGGAGGCCGTCAATCTCTACCGCGGCGACTATTGGGTAGCGGAATATCACGTCAGACCCACGTCCCAGAAGTGGTCTCTCGGCGCCGTCCACTACCTGAACCCCGGATACACCCAGTCTCACCTGGGCTACTACTGGGGCCTCGCCCAGGACGCCATCAGCGACTACAAGCTGGGCAACCCCTTCTGGGACCGCTGGCGGCTGGTTCTGGCCGGCCTTCGCGCCGACCTGGAGCATCTCCAGCGCCACCTGCCCGATCAGTACAAAGCGCAACCACTACTGGTTGCCGCCGCCTGATCAGGCAGTCGCCCGGGGCATCAAACCCCGGGCATTCCCGTTTAATTCTTGCGTTTGCCGAGCATAAGTGGTACAATAAGGACGACTCGAAACCATTCCGTCAACCCTGGAGGTTAGAGTGGCAAGACGAACCCCGTCAGCCTACCAGCCCATCTTCGGGCCGTCGTCGGTCACTATCGCATTCGACGACGGGCATGTGCTCCGGTTCTGGTGTCGCCGGTCAAAAGCTGGTCCGTCTGAGCTTAGCACTATGCGGCTCAGGCACTACCGGACGCAGATAGCGGTCTACCAGTTCGGGGTAGACCCCGACGACCCGGCCGACCGCTTCGCCAAGGCCGAGACCCGCACACCGGAAAACATCGCTGCATACTGGCAGTTGGCCAAGGAGGCCATCGCCCGCCAGTCCGGACACGAGGATTGGACTCAGATTCTCGAACGTCGGCTGACCCAACTCGAACTGCTCAAGCAGGGCCATCGCCCGCCGGTCACCGCCGGTGCGGCCTGAATCCCTGCGCGGTCCGGAGACACCCCAGTGTTCTCCGGGCCGTTTTCATATCCTAATGACAACCTTGCGTGGTAGGCGTATGGTTGAGGCATAAGCTCAATGGAGTAACCATGGACCAGCCACCCGCCCCGGCCTCTGCCACCTCAGCCACCCCCAAAATGACCGACAAAATGAAAGCCTGCTTCACGCCGCATATCATGATGCACAGCCTGTTTGGCCTCGGCCTCGGTCTGCTTTTGGCACCCTGGCTCATGGGCTGGCCACTGATGTGGATCGGTGCCGGCCTGATGATCATCGCCGTCATCCTCGATATGATGCGCAAAAGCTAGCCCGGCCCCAGGCCGTTATCGCTCCTCAGACTGCCGCAGCAGTTCATCCACCAGCGCCAGACTCCGGTCGCGGGCATCGCTCATGCGCGCGTTGGCGCCCTCGAGCTCGGCGATTTTCTGCCCAATCACCTCCAGCAGCACATGGACGCCAGCTAATATTTCATTTACTCGCACGCTATTTGCCTTAGCGAGCGGCACGTCACTGTTAAAGTCGCCCACCGCTGCCCGCGACAAGACGGGCATCAGCGTATCGTGCAGGATCTTCATTTCTTCCGAAGCGCTGTCCCTAGCCATATCTTTTGTTCCAATTAGTACTAGAATAGGAAAGATAACAGGAAGTGGCAATGGTCAACAAGGTCTTCGTGGATGCCGATGGCCTATTGCAGATCCTGGTCGTTGGCGACCAGACACAGGAATCGGTCCGCGAGATGGGTGAAAAGCTCGGGTTCTACGTGCGCCAGCTGCGCGACGAGGGCCGGCCGGTCCTGGTGCTCGACAACCTGTTGCAGATGGGCGAAACGACCTCGGAGGCCCGCGGCGAAGTTGCCCGCATTGCCCGCGGCCTCGACTTTGACCGCGGCGCCATGGTCGGCGACAACTCGCCGCTGATGCGCCACGGCACCAATCTCATGCTCCGCGCCATTGGCCGCTCCAACCTCCGCTTCTTTAGCAACCTCGATTCGGCCAAGCGTTGGTTACTGCGCTAGGACCCGTGTTGCGCCGACCACCCCAATACGGTTATGCTACAAGATATGAGTCTGGTAGACGATCTCAAGGGTGTTATCAAAGGCGAAGTCGACGCGGCGCCTGCCACGCTCGAGGCCTATTCGCATGACGCCAGCCTGTTCGAGGTCAAGCCACAGGCCGTGACCTTCCCGACCAATGCGGCCGACGTCAAGGCGCTGGTCAAATTCGTCAAGGATCACAAAGCCAAGCAGCCCGACCTGTCCATCACGGCCCGCTCGGCCGGCACTGACATGTCCGGCGGCGCCATTAATGACTCCATCATCGCCGACTTCACCCGCCACTTCACCCAGATCCTCGAGGTCAAGCCCGGCTCCGCTCACGTCCAGCCTGGCGTCTACTACCGTGACTTCGAGAAAGCTACCCTGGAGCAGGGTGCTCTCCTGCCGCCGTATCCCGCCAGCCGCGAGCTCTGCACCGTCGGCGGCATGGTCAACAATAATTCCGGCGGCGAGAAATCCCTCGAGTTTGGCAAGACCGAAGACTTTGTCACCGAGCTCAAGGTCGTCCTAGCCGACGGCAATGAGTACACCATGAAGCCGCTTACCAAGCTGGAGCTCGATGTCAAAATGGCCCAGCAAGACTTCGAGGGCCAGATCTACCGCGACACCTTCGCCCTCGTCGACGGCCACTACGACGCCATCAAGGCCGCCAAGCCACACGTCTCCAAGAACTCCACTGGCTACAATATTTGGGATGTCTGGGACCGCCAGACCGGCATCTTTGACCTCACCAAGCTCATCGTCGGCGCCCAAGGCACCCTGGGCCTCACCACCGACATCAAGTTCCGCCTCGTCCCGCACCGGCCGCACTCCGGCGTGCTGGTGGTGTTCCTGCGCGACCTCGACCGCCTCGGCGAGCTCATCAACACGGTGCTCAAGCACAAACCCGCCAGCTTCGAGTCATTCGACGACACCACGCTCCTGCTCTCCATCCGCTTCATGCCTTATTTCCTCAAGATGCTCGGCCTGAAAGCCTTCATCAAGCTCCTCATTGGTCTCATCCCCGAAGGCTTCCTGCTCCTGCGCGGCATCCCCAAGCTCATTCTGATGGTCGAGTTCAACGGCGAGACGGTCGACGAGGTCCGCCAGAAAGTCCATGCTCTCGACCGGGCACTATTCACCGACCGTGCCTTCTACGAGATCGAAGGCGAAGAGGAGGACGCCACCGAGTCCAAAGCCGAGAAGTTCTGGATCATGCGCCGCCAGAGCTTCCAAATCCTGCGCAAGAAGGTCAAAGACAAGCACACCGCGCCATTCATCGACGACCTGGTGGTCAATCCAGAGCATCTGCCCGACTTTCTGCCCAAGATGCGCGCCATTATCAAGAAGTACAAGCTGTTTGCGACCGTGGCCGGCCACATGGGCGACGGCAACTTTCACATCATCCCGCTCATGAAGATTGAGGAGCAGTCCGAGCGCGACAAGCTCGAGCCCGCCATGAGGGAGACCAACGAGCTGGTACTTAGCTACCATGGGGTACTCTCTGGCGAGCACAATGATGGCCTGGTCCGCGGCCCTTGGCTGGAGCGCGCCTACGGCCCAGAGGTCTATGGCTACTTCAAAGCCGCCAAGCGCATCTTCGACCCGCAGGATATCTTCAATCCTCACAAGAAGGCCGACGCCGACTGGGACTGGTCCTTCAGCCGTATTCGCAAAAATTTCTAGCCCAATAATAGAATCCGCCCCCAAACTAATGCGTTTGGGGGCGTCTCCGGCTAGTGCCGGATGGTCAGCTTGGCACCGTATTGGGTCAGGAGCAGTCGTACCGGCACCGTCAGGTTCAGCCCCAGCGCTTCCTGGAGCGTGCACCAGCGGTACTCGGTACCCTCGCCCTGGATCTCGACCGGCACCGTCCGCTCGACGTACATGACGTAGAGCGTCCACTGGTGCAGGTCAGAGCCGCGCCGGCAGGCATCGCCGGGCACGGGCAGGCCGGCCGTCACGAGCTGCAGGCCCTGCGGCTCCAGACCCGTCTCCTCCCGCAGCTCCCGCCCCGCTGCGACGTCCGCCAGCTCGTCCACGTCGATGTGGCCGGCCGGCAGCGTCCAGGCGAAGGGGAACTTGGTGCGGTAGAAGAGCAGGATCCGGCCGTCACCGGAGATGACCACGACCGAGGCCGTGTGGTGAATGTACTCACCGTCATCGCCGATGCCCCAGGCCACCTGCGGGTCGATGATGATCGACCGCTCGTGCGTCTGGTTGCAGGTGCTGCAGTGGGCCAGCAATCGGCCCTCGTCGTCTCGCACGTCTGTCACGGTTTCCGCGCGACAGTTCCAGCAGTAGCGGTGGAGCTGACCGTCGGTTGGCAGTTCAAAATCCAGTTTCATGGATCTCCATCCAATCGACCTGCGGCCGAGTTGCCGCTTGTGCATAATGCAATAACACTGCTCAGTAGTCAATAGACATTCAGCAAATTGCCCAAATGATCACCCAGTGCTAGGTCTTGTAGCAAATGTGGTACAGTGGTGGGGCGTCCAAATCTGGGCGCGTCCTTTCACGTGCACCCACTAAGGGGTAATCATGACAGCACCACTGCAATTCCTCAGTCGGCTGCAGCTACGGCTGCTGCGCCAGCTCGCCGATGGCCAGGCCATTGGCGAGATTGCGGAAGCCGAGGGGTTATTGGTTGCCAGCGTCCGTGACCAGATCGCCGCCGCCATGCAAATCTTGGGCGCCGACACACCGGAGCGCGCCGCGCTCATGGTGCACTGGCACTACGGCGGCTCACCGCCGTTACGGCTAACCGGTGCCATTGAGCAGGCCAAGCAATCTCAGCTGCGGCTCGGTCCCGCCGAGACCGGCCTGCTACAGGCTCACGTCGAAGGTGCCGATCAGGCAGCTCTGCAGAAGCTGCTCCAGGTGCGCAACCTATCCGACGCCGCCCATGTGGCGATGGCGGCTGGTCTCATGCAGACCCAGCTGCCGGAAGTCGACCTGGACTACCTGCGTCATTCGCTGCTTGGTCACACCACCGAGGAGTGCCAATCGCACTTCAAGGCCACCAGCCGCAACGCGGTCATGGAGACTCGGGTCCGCATTTATCGGGCACTCGGGGCTAGTAACCTCTGCGGTGCCGTGGCGGCTGCTATCCGGCAGGGCCAATTGCCGGTCATGCCCGAGTTCAGGTCCGCGGTGGACCGAGCAGCTGCCCGTGGCTTTACCGACGCGGAGCGTTGGCCGGTGCTGGCACTATCCTTTGGCCTGACGCTCGAGTACATCACCGAGAATCGTGGTGACCAAATCCGGCCCCAAAGCTATCTCCAAGCCCTCGGCGACGATCTGGGGCTCACTCGCCTCACAGCCAATCGGGACGGCCGCACTGCCGCCCTGGTGGCAATCATGCTGTGGTCGGGGGAGACAGAGCGCTTTGAGCAAACGGGCCCGCTCCTGAGCATTCAGGATCAGCATGGGTTCTACTACATTGCCCTGGGCTACTCGCATACTCAGATCCTGACCGCTCTGGGGCTTGACCGGCTGAGCCAGGTTTCCACCATTGCCAAGCATCTCAATGATGCCTTTGGCTCGCACCAGGCGTACACCACTATTGCCCGGGCCGCCCGGTGCTTTGCGCCACCAGTTTCGCAGCTGGAGGCCATCGCCCGGCTCGACTATGAGCCACTTCGCCAGGTGGAGCGGGGCCTGCTGGGCCTGCTAGCCTCCAATGTCGAGGTCAAGGAAGCTACCGTTAGCTATCCGCAGGCCGAGCAGATGCTCGCGGCCATGTGCGCCCATGTTGGCGTGCTTGACCGTACCAATCTCATGGCAGTGGTAGCTTGGGCAGGGCAGCTCGACATCGAGCCGTTCGAACCGAGCCTGGCTCCAGGGCAACTCCTACTCGAGGACCCTGGTCCAGAGCCGCCGTGGCTCGGCCTGCTTGGCCGGGGGCAAGTGGTCACGCCGCCACCACCCGAACCGCCACCACCGGCACCGGCGCCGCTAACATTAGTGGAGCCGCCGGCTCTCGAGGTGGTAGCAGAGCCTTCGCCACCACCTCCACCGCCATTGGTTGAGCCACCGCTGCCGGTCGTCGTCATGTCCGACGGCGACCAGTCGCCGTCCTACGGCGGCCTCACGCCGGAGAACCTCCGCGTGGTCGAAAGCTGGATGGTGTGCGCCAGCCAGATTGCGGTCTGGAGCCGTCTCGGGGTGGACTCGGAGGAATACACCAAGCTCGAAGACTCGGTGTATGACACCACTGCCCTAGCTCGCCGCCCCCAGGTCATCGCCTGGTTGGTGGCTCAGGGCTACCCAAGGCCAGAGGAGCTCACGCATAGTGTGACCACCTTGCAGGCCGTGTCTGAACTCAACATCAGGCTCAGACAAGACCGCCAGGTCTGGATGGCTTGGGCTCGCGGGTTCGGCATCAAACGAGCCCTGCAAGATAGCGACTACACCGTCAGAGAGCTCGAGGCTCGCCAGAAAATCTGGCGCCAAGAGTTTGGCATGCACACGGAGGAAATGGCGGTGGCCATCGCGGCCTACGCCGGCATGCTGGAATGAGCCGCTATCGGCTTGGCCGGGGATATTCCCCGGCCATTCTTATAAATTGACTTTTGACTAAAACTAGTATATTATAAGAAAGTTCTCGTCAACAACGACGAGGCATCAGACCAATCCCAAGGGAGGGATGGTATGACCACGCTCACTCTCGTTCTCGCCGCCCAGGAGGACGGTGGCAACGACGTCGTCGCGCTCGGTGTCGACTCGAACGGCCGGCGGCAGTTGTTCATCGGCCACCTGTTCGACGGACCCGTCAAGCAGTGCGGCGAGAACGACGCCGCGGCCATCATGGCCGACGAGCTGCGCGCCCGGGGCGACGATGGCCACACCGGCAGCGTCCTGGTGTTCATCAACCGGGGCGTGCGCGTCCGCTTCACCGGCGGCCGCGCCTACCTCGAGAACCGTGACGGCGGCGAGAACACCACCCACCGGCTCGTCCGGCTCGACGCGGCCGATCTGGCCTGCGACTACGACGGCGAGACCGGCATGCTGCAGTTGCGGCACGACACGGCCACGCCGCGGCCGCATTTCTAGGCCGCCACTCAGCACCAAGCGCCCGGGGAGTTATCCTCGGGCGCACCCTTTTTATGCCTTCAGCTATACTACTATCATGACCACCACCGACATCACCGCCGCCGAGGCCGCCCTCGCCCAGCTCGATCCTAAGATCGGCCGCCTCATCCACGCCCACGGCCCCGTCAACCGCCTGCGCCCCGGGCCGTACTTCACCAATCTGGCCCGCGCCATCATCGGCCAGCAGATCTCCATCGCGGCCGCCGCCTCCATCTACGCCCGCGTCGAAGCCGCCACGCAGCTCGACCCGCACCGCCTCATCGCCCTCTCGCCCGAGGAGTTGCGCGCCCTCGGCCTGTCCGGCGCCAAAGCCAGCTACCTTCACGACCTGGCCGAGCACTTTGTCCGCGACGCCGCCGTCTTTGACCACCTCGACACCCTCCCAGACGACGCGGTCATCGCCGAGCTCACCAGCGTCAAAGGCATCGGCGTCTGGACCGCCCAAATGTTCCTCATGTTCACCCTCGGCCGCCCCGATGTCTTCGCTCCCGACGACGTCGGCCTCCAGCGCGCCATCAAGCAGCTCTACGGCCTAGACCACGCTCCCTCCAAAACCGAGCTCGAAACCATCTCCAACCGCTGGCGCCCCTACCGCACCGTGGCCTGCTGGCACCTCTGGCAGTCGCTGCGCAATGCGCCGGCTTAGAATATTTCGTGTTACGCTAATGCCATGGCCCAGACTATCGATTTCTCTGCCGCAAAAAGCGCCCAGCCGCCCTTGCCCCGGCAACCAATTGTTATCGCTATCTTAATTAGCATCATTCTTTTTGCCGCCCTGACCTTTTTTCTGTCCACCGAGCAAAACGCCGTCAATGACGTGGGTAGATTCGACACGGCTATACAGGTTGGGGGCATGCTATTGGTCCTCGGTATCGTGGGCCTGGTAGTCCGCCGTAGTCGTGGTCTGCAGCGAGATGTCATGCGGAACTTTGCCCGCAGCAACGGCTGGGATTATCAGGGCAGTCGCACTGTGTCGCTCAAGAAGACCGACTTGGCAGGCTTGCTTACGGCCGATCCAGTCAGTGTTCTGTACAGTATCTCGGGCACCCACGAACAGGTAGCATTTGAGCTTTCCTTGCTGCAGGGTTTTGTCCAAACTGGAGTTATCGGCAGTAATCCCCCTGGGATAGCCTATTTTACCATTCTTAAGCTCCCCGCTGGCGCGGCCACTAATCCGCCCAGCTCAGATAATATCAAGCTACGCACATCCTCAGACGCCCAGTATGTGATCTACGCCGGTAATGCCACGCGTCCGGAAGAGCTTCAGCAGCTATTTTCAGTTGCCTTCAAAGTATAGGTGGCCTGATGGTGGGCCCGCCGCGAAGTCAGGCCTTTGACTTCAGGCTGTCTCCTGAGTAACGTATACTAAACCTATGAAAATCGCTTCGCCAAAATTATTCTTCTTTTCACTCACTTCGCTTATTCTCACCGGACTCATCGCCAGTCAATTCCACCAAATCGTCGCCACCACGGTGACGCGCGATTTTAACTTTGGCGAACCCGTAACGTACGGCCTCCTGCTTATTCAGGGTTGTGTTTCGCTGGGGGGCATCGTCGCCGCGCTCAAGAGTTCGGTCCCGGACAAAGGCTAAAAGTTAGCCTCCGCATCTACTTCCTGGCGGGAAGAAAACGCAGAGGCTGTGTTCACGCGTAGGTCACGCGATCTTCATGGGGGTACTGATACGCACCAGTGTGCCGCCGGAGTTGTAGTACTTGTCTCCGAACAGGCGCACCGCGTAGTAGTAGAGGTTGGCCACGATTCCGCAGTTGCCGATCATCTCGAACGGCAGTCGTCGACAGGCGTTGATCATGTCGTTGCGGAACCAGGTGTCGCAGGTGGCTCGGCTGGCCCAGTGCCCCGCGTAGCAGCCATCGTGATGGTTGCAGGCGTAGGTGAAACTGGCTCCGGCCGGGTTGTCGGTCACCCCGGTGCATCCGTTGTGCGGCCAGGGGTACTGAGCGGTCAGGGTGCTGGAAGAGCTGGCCATAGCCGGCGACGGCGCCGCCACGAGGGCCACGGGCAGGAACGCGATGAGTGCGAGCACCATCAGGGCTCGCGACATCATACGAGGCATGTCATACCATCCTTTTCGGAAAGAGAGCGACGATACAAAAACATGCCACGAACCCAGGTCATGGTTATCGTGACGTCAAGCTTGATCGGCCTTGTGGGCTAATCCCAAGGCATTATAACACACCAACCACCGGCGTCTCGGTCAATAATCAATCGTCTTGCGCGCCAGCATCTTGTTGTCAAACGGATGCTTCACCTTGCGCATCTCGGTGATCAAATCCGCCCGCTCTAGTAGCGTCGGCAGCTCAAAGCCCTTGTGGCCGGTCAGCACCAGATCCACCGGCAGCGGCTTGTTATCCACCAACTCCAGCACCGCGTCTAGCTGCAGCAGGCCGCCCACCACGCTGCCGATGATCTCATCTAGCACCACCACGTCGTATTTGCCGCTGTGCAGCTGCTCGCGGGCGTACTCCAGCGCCGCCTGGGCCGCGGCCACATGCTCCTCGGGTGGCAGCTTGTCGCCCAAAATCTTATAAAACCCCTTACCGGCCTGCACAAAGTCCACGTTGGGCAGGTGCTCAAACCCACCCTTTTCGCCCGTAAACCACACCTTCACAAACTGCACCACCAGCACGCGCTTGCCATAGCCGGCCGCCCGCAGCGCCAGGCCCATAGCGGCCGTGGTTTTGCCCTTGCCGTCGCCGGTGTACATGATCACGAGGCCGCGGTCATTCTCCTGGTAATCCTCCAGGCCGGGTAGGGGACGACGCTCTTTTTTGGGTTCCGTATCAGCCATGATATTGACTCTCATTAAATTGACTAAATATGGATTTTATGCTAAAGTAGTAATTGAACCGTCACGGCTACCGAAGGGATATCACCATGGCGGACACCACTACGGCTCTGAACCGGGAAATCACTGGCCCGTTCGAACTGGAAGGCCTCTTGTGGGGCAGCTTCGGCCGGCTCGCTCTGGTGACCGAGCTGGAGACGGCCCGGACTGTCGCTCAGCGGTTGCGTGAGCTGGGGTTCTACCCCGCCTACGCCACCGACAATGAGCGCGGTCCCGGGTTCGACTTCGGCTTCATCCACCCGATCGGCTACCGCAGCGCGCCCCACCAGTGGGATTCGATCGAAATCCACCTCGTGCCGCTGCGGTTTCACGACCGCCCGCGTTACGAGGTTGCCCTCCGGCAAGACGACCAGTGGCGTCGCTTCGGCGACCGGACCTTCGCCGGCCGCGAGCAAGTGGCCGGCTGGCTCCTCGCCCGTGTCCATGAGCGGCACGGCAAGGACAACGTCATCGTCCGGCCCACCCTGGAGCCGTAACACCCGCCCGGTGCACCAGCCCTCAACCAGCTGGCCGCACCGGGCACTCTTTGTGTTAAAGGACCTCTAGCACTTACTAAAGCCGCACAGCTCGCACTTTTGGCAGCCCTCAATCCGGCGCAAGGACGCATTGCCGCAGTCGGGGCACAGGTCCACCTCGGTCTTGGTCGAGCTCATGGCCATCATCGCCGGCCGGGCCGACTCGGACATGGCGGGTGAGTCGGAGGCGGATGTCTCCCCCGCGCCTGCGAGTGAGGTAGACGACGCGGGCGCCGTCATCGAGCCGGCCGACGTTCGCTCGCCAGCGGGGGAGGCGCCGCCGGAGACGTCGCTGCCCCTGGCCGCCTTCACCGCTTCGTGGTCGCGAATGGCCTTGGCGATGGCGTCGGCCAGGCTGCGCACCCGCTGCGGGCCAAACCCGGCCGATCCGCTGCCGCCGATGCCCGTCAGCTGCTCTACCACGCTGCCAGCAATCCGGTCGCTCGAGTACGGCGTGGGGATGCGGAAGGCTAGCGAGATCAGCCGTCCAATCGCCTCGGCATCGGCCGTGATGTCGCTGCCGGCCCGGCCCACGTTCACGAACACCTCAAAGATGTTGCCGCCGGCGTCCTCATTGATGCTCACGAAGGCCGTGCCCACCGGCGTCGCCACCTTGTAGGTGTGGCCGTTTAGCACCATGGGCCGTGGCCGCATCTCGACGGCTGGCTCGGCCAATACCAGGCCGGCCGTCGTCGCCAGCTCCACCGTGGTCTCGTCAGCCTGGCCGGTCGCCGTGCCTGCTGCCTCGGTCGCCTCGGCGTCGGCCTTGCTGGTGCCAAACTGGCTGCCCTTCAGCTGGTCGTAGTAGCTGTTTTCCTTCTTGGTCTCAAGCACCTGCTTGTCCCGGCTGCCGTCGCGGTAGATCGTAATACCCTTGCAGCCCGTGTCGTGCACTAGCAGATAGGCATCACGCACGTCCTGAATGGTGGCCGAGTTGGGGAAGTTGATCGTCTTGGAAATGGCGTTGTCGGTGTACTTCTGGAATGCCGCCTGCATGCGCACGTGCCACTCCGGCGTAATGTCGCCAGCCACCACGAACACTCGCTGCATGTCGTCTGGAATCTCCTCCAGCCCCTGCGCGCTGCCGTTGTTGGCCTGGATTTTCTCCAGCAGCTCGTCGCTGAGCAGACCGCGCTTCTCCAAGGCCTGCATGAAGTACGGGCTGGTCTGGAACAGGCGCTTGCCCTCGATGGTGTTCTTGGCAAACGTCAGCGCAAAGATCGGCTCACAGCCACTCGAGCAGTCGGCCAGCATGGCCGTGGTGCCCGTGGGTGCGATGGTGGTGCGGGCGCCGTTGCGCGGGCGGATCTCGCCCGGCTTGTCGTAGATGCTGCCCTCAAAGGCCGGGAACACGCCGCGCTCGCGAGCCAGCTCCACACTGGCCCGGTCGCTCTCTTCCTGCACAAATTTCATCACCCGCTCGGCGGCCTTCAGACCCTCATCGGTGTTGTAGCCAATGCCCAGCTGCATCAGCGCGTCGGCGAAGCCCATTATCCCGAGGCCAATCCGCCGGATCGCGCGCGTCGTCTGCCGCACGGCCTCGATCGGATACTCGTTCATGTCGAGCACGTCGTCCAGGAACCGCGTCACTTGGTGTACCGTGGTGCGCAGCTTGGGCCAGTCGAAGTCACCGGCGTCCAGGTCCACGTGCCGGCCCAGGTTCACCTGGCCCAGCGTACAGGCGTCGTAGGGGAGCAGCGGTTGCTCGCCGCAGGGGTTGGTCGCTTCGATCATGCCCAGGTTGGGCGTCGGGTTGGCGCGGCTGTTGTTGATGCGGTCAATCATGATCATGCCCGGGTCGCCGTATTGCCAAGCTAGGCGGGTGATCAGGTCAAAGAACTTCCGGGCGTTGAGCCGTCCCACTTCCTCGCCACTGCGCGGGTTCACCAGCGCGAAGCCCCGCTCGGGATTGGGTTCGTCCACCCACGAGTGCAGTTTCTTCACTACCTCCTGCAGCCGCACCAGCTTCAGGTCTTGGTCACGGGTACGCAGCGCTTCCTGGGCCTCGGCAATCACGCCGTCAAAGTCGAAGTCTTTCTCGTAGTCAGCCTCCAGGAACTGGCTGTCGTGGCGCACAGCCTCGAAGAACGCCTCGTCCACCGTGGTCGAGATGTTGAAGTTGGTCAGCGAGAACTCGTCTACTTTGTAGACCGCAAACAGCAAAATGTCGGGGTGGTTGTAGTGCAGGATACCCATGTTGGCACCGCGCCGCACGCCACCCTGCCGGATCTGGCCGGTAATGTCGTTGTAGGCCTGCATAAACGCGATCGGGCCAGTGGTGGTGCCGCCCGACGTGGCAATGACGTCGCCCAGCGGACGCAGCCGGCTGAAGCTAAAGCCCGTGCCGCCACCGCTCTTGTGGATGCGGGCCATGTCCATGGCCGTGCCCAGAATGCTGTCTAGGTCGTCCTCGACCGGCAACACAAAGCAGGCTGACAGCTGTTGGTGTGGCTTGCCTGCATTGACCATGGTGGGGGTGTTGGGGATGAACTCCTGGCGGGCGATCAGGTTGTAGAACTCCCGCGCGCGGGCGTCGTGAGCCCGGGCCGGGTTGTCGCTGTACAGTCGCTCGGCCGTGGCGATGTTGTAGGCAATCCGCCAGCACATTTGCTTGGGCGTCTCGCTCGGCTCGCCCTGGGCGTTGCGGCGGGCGTAGCGGGTGCGCCCCACGTACCAGGCATTCTCGCTAAACGCTGGGTCTGCCAGGTCGTCTGGGGCGGCCGGGATCCGCTTTCCGAAGCGGTATAGCTCCTCTAGTCGGGCACGCTCCTCGGCGGTCTCGGCCTGCGGCAGGTTATCTAGTATACGATTTGTCATCTTCCCCTCCAATTTAGCGGTCTTTGCTACGAGTCAGCCGGTCGGAGTATCCAACCTACAAAACTCGTATCTAGTGTTTTATTATTGTACCAGCCACACCACATGTGCTAGCATTAGCATTATGCGCACCACATCTAGGGTGCGTCAATACATTTGTAACACTAGATATAAAAGGCTTAAGGAGGGGACAGAGGGGATTATGAGCGTCGCCATCAATGATACTAATTATGCTTCAGTTGTGGAAAAGTCCGATAAGCTAGTCCTCATCGACATCTGGGCGCCCTGGTGCCAGCCTTGCAAGATTGTCGAGCCGGTCGTCGCGCAGGTCGAAGCGGCCTTCGAGGGCAAGCTCGCCGTCGTCAAGCTCAATGCCGACGAGGCCCCCGAACTCACCAGCCACCTTGGTGTGATGAGTCTGCCCACCCTGCGCCTCGTGCGCGGCGGCCAGACCGTCTGGGAAACCATCGGCGTGACCGACCAGGCCAAGCTGACCCAGGCGGTCAGCCAGGCGCTCCAGGGCGGTGCGGCGTGAGTACCCGCGACGTCATTATTATAGGGTCCGGCCCCGCCGGCCTCACGGCAGCCATCTATGCCGCTCGCGCCGGTCTGGAGCCGCTAATGTTCGAGGGCGAGGCGGTCTCCAATAATGACCTACCCGGTGGCCAGCTCATGACCACCACTGAGGTCGAGAATTTCCCCGGCTTCCCCAGCGGCCTCACCGGCCCGGATCTCATTGCGGGCATGCGCGAGCAGGCCACCCGCTTCGGCACCGAAATCATCGGCCGCCGCATCACGCGGGTCGACCTCAGCGCCCGGCCGTTCCGCGTCTGGGCCGGCGACGATGAGTACGCCGCCGCCAGCCTCATTATCTCTACTGGCGCCCGCCCGCGCATGCTCGAGCTCGACGGCATCTGGGACCGGGTCGGCCATGGTGTCTCCACCTGCGCCACCTGCGACGGGTTCTTCTTCCGCGGCCACGACATCGCCGTGGTCGGTGGCGGCGACTCTGCTCTGGAGGAGGCCACCTATCTGTCCAAATTCGCCAAGTCCGTGGCCGTCATCCACCGCCGGGGCGAGCTGCGTGCCAGCCATGCCATGCAGGAGCGCGCCAAAGCCGACCCCAAGATCCGCTTTGTCTGGCACAGCGAAGTCGCTGCTCTGCAGGGTGAGCCCAAGCTCGCCGGCCTGCGTCTGCGCGACCTGCGCGACGGTTCCGAGTCCGACCTCGCCGTCACTGGGCTCTTTATCGCCATCGGTCACGAGCCCAACTCACAGCTCTTTCAGGATCAGCTCGACCTCGACGAGGCTGGCTACATCGTCAGCCGGGACACCCGCACCAATGTTCCCGGTGTCTTTGCCTGTGGCGATGTCCAGGACCACCGCTATCGCCAGGCCATCACCTCTGCCGGCTCCGGCTGTATGGCCGCCCTCAATGCCCAGGAGTTTCTCGCTGCCCAACCCGTTGCCAAAACAGCCAAAGCATGATATAAAGTACAGGTCATTTAGCCGGGACCTCGGTCTCGGCTCGTTCTCACGAGACAGTTCTGGAAAGGACGAGAACGTGAAGTACACCAAACGTGAGGCTCAAGCCCTGGCCAGGCGGCTGGCGCCGGCCGAGGATCTCTATCCCGACCTGCGCCGCGTCAACCGCAACCTCCTGGTGCTGTCCTGCTTCATCGCGGCCGCGCTCATTCTCGTGGTCCTCGGCATCACGGTTCACCCCGGCTTTTTCATCGGCCTCTTCCCAACCTTCTTCGCCGGTGCAATGACTACGGCCGAGCTGTACGGAGAAGTGCCGCCGTCGGTCTACCGGCGGGCCAAGCAGCAGCGCCGATTGCGCGCCGCCCGGCGCAAGCATGGGCTAAACCACCCGGTACCGAGTCCGGAGCAGTTTCAGATCCTGGTGGACCTCGAGCGGCTCCGGCTGGAGCGCGAAGCCTGCGACGACAACGCCGCCGGCCGCGCTCGCAGCCGGGAGCTGCAGGACCGTATCGACCGCCTGGTGCGGTCGTTCCGCGAGCTCTACGACCAGGAAACCCTGGCCGGCATCGATCTGCGCCTGGGTGCGCTGGAAAGCGCTGCCGAACAGCAGCGCCTTGGCCACGAGGCCACCAGCAAAGCCCTGCGCGAGCTCACTGGTCGCTGACCGCCTCACTCAACATCCGCCAAGCTAGCCACATCGGCCGGCTTGGCGGTTTCTTGTAAAAAGCCACCTTGCAGTATATAATAATCAGATGCGACCGGGGTTTTCCCGCTCGCTGCTCCTACAACCCCAAACGTTAGGAGGCGCCGTGACATCACGGCTTTTGCCTGCCCTGCGCAGCCCGCTGGCGGTCGCGTTGTACGCACCAGTCATCGCGGCTTTCGTGTCCATCGCCGGGTTCTGGATCCTTCTGGGATTTGGAGCCGCCAGCAGCATCATGCTGCTGATTGGCGCCGAAGGCAGCTTTGGTCTGGACAACGCCATCATCGATGCGGGCATCCTGGTCAAAATGAAGCCAGGCTGGCGGCTGTTGTATCTGACAGTCGGCATCGGGGTCGGCATCCTGTTCATGCGTTATCTGGCACCAATCTATCTGGTGTCGTTGGCGCGTGACGTGCCATTTGGTGCGATGTGGCAGCTCGCGCTCCACTCGCACGAGGCGTTTAGGGTCATGGCCGAGAGCGCCACGCCGCTCATCGTCGCATTGGTGGCGCCGTATCTGGTGCTGTCATCGCTCACCTGGGCGCTCGACCCGGAAAAGGAAGAGCACTGGCATCTCTGGGGATTCAAGCACGTTGAAGAATGGGTGCACCGGAAGTTTAGCGGCAACCGCGAGTTCGCCGCGCTCCTGGTAGTGCTGACGGCCATCGTGGTGGTCTGTGGGTTCGTTGCCCACGACTTCCGCGCGCTGCTCTTCGCGCTCATCAGTGTGGTATTCTTCTGCCTGATGCATGCGCTCGAGAAGCGTGACCGTTCCACCGCCCGGCTCAGCTTGGCCTCTGGCACCACCACCAAATCGGCGGGGTTCCTTGCCGGCCTAGCCTTGTTCATTCGGCTGGAGCTTACCGATGCCAGTCTGTCACTCGACAGCCTGTCCCTCGGTCTGGCCATCACCAAGGACATCCTGGCGCTGGTCGTCGGTCTGGGCGTTGGCATGCTGTTCGTCCGCTCGTTCATCAAGCTGGCGGTTCAGCACGGCATCCTGGCCAAGTACATTTTCCTTGACCACGGCGCCCGCTGGTCCCTGCTGTTTCTGGGGATCATCATGCCACTCAGTCTCGTCGTGCCCATCCCCGAGTACGTCACCGGTCTAATCACCATCAGCCTGGTAGCGGCGGCGTTCATCACGTCCGTCATTCACCAGCGCTCGAGCGTGACGGCGGCATAGACCCGAGGCCGCATCTCTGACATTCAGAGGTGCGGTTTTTATTGCATTATTGGCCCATTTATAGTATTGTATGCAAGTTCATCAGACAGCCCACCGCAACCTACCAAGAACAGGAGGGGCTGATGAAGAGGTACACCAAAAAGCGGGCACTCAAGCTGGCCCGGCGGCTCGAGCTCGACAGGGGAGACGACTACCGGGTGCTCAAGAAGGGCCTGCGCTCCGCCAAGATTGCCGGTGGCACTGTGGCGGGGATCGTCGCCCTGGTATTTCTCAGCCATCTGAGTGTCGTGTTCGGCGTTCTGGCCGTCATTCTCGGCCTCGTCGGGCTCATCGGCCTGTGCGCCTTCGCCGTCGGCGCGCTCGAGTTTGACGACTACGAGGGCTTCTGGGGCGAGCTGGCCGAGTACCAGGCGCGCAAGCGCCACGGACTCATCGTGGTGCCCAACCGGCGCCAGTACGATGTGCTCCTGCGGCTCGAGCGGCTGTCGGTGACCGACAGCTCTGACAGCCGAGCCAGGGAGCTGACCTACCAGCTCCGTGCTCACTACAGGGAGCTGGCTGACATCGGCCCCGACGGACTCGATGAGATCGAGGATTTCACCGTCTCGCTCGGCCAGTCACTGGCCGCCGTCCGCGAGGCCCGGCGCATCGCCACCACGGCCCACCGCGACGCGCTCAAGGAATTGACCAGCGGCGCCAAGCCGCCGGCCATCCGCGACCGCTAATCAGCCGGTCCGCCGACCGCATCTCTGGCATTCAGAGGTGCGGTTTTTTATTGCATTATTGGCCAATTTATAGTATTGTTGGCGGGTTCATCACCAAGCCCATCGCTTCCCAACCAGATAGGAGGGGCTGATGAAGTACAGTAAAAGGCGGGCCAAGAAACTGGCCAGACAGCTCAAGCTCGACGGCTACCAGGACTACCGGGCGCTCGCGAAGGGCCTGCGGCTCAGCAAGATCGGCGGCTCTGTCATCGCGACAATCACCGCGCTGGGCCTGCTCAGCTCGCTCAGCGTGGTCTTCGGCGTTCTCGCTATCGTCGGTGGCATCGTCGCGTTCGTCACGTTCATGGCCTGGTTCGTTATGTCCGTAGAGTCGGAAGAGCTGGCGGGCTTCTGGACGCAGCTGGCCGAGTACCGGTCGCGCAAGCGCCACGGGCTCATCCCTGTGCCCACCGAGGCTCAGTACGACATCCTGACCCGGCTCCACCGGCTGTCAATCGACGGCCAGCGCGAGCGCCGGCACCGCGACCTGTTCGACCAGCTCAAGCGGCAGTACCGCGAGCTGGGCGCCATCGGTCCTGACGACATCGGCGAGATCGAGGAATTCTCGGCTCAGCTCGAGGACATGCTCAGGACCAGGCGCGAGCTCGAGCAGCGCGCCGAGGCCGCCCGTAAGGAGGTCATGTCCACGCTCACGCCGGCCGCCATCCGCGACCGGTAGCCCCGGCCCGCGCTTCCGCCGCCAAGTCCGCATCTGGACTTGGCGGCTCTTTTGTGGCCCAGCGCCGCACCGTGCTACGCTTGAGGCATGCCATTACTGCGGTCATTTCGCTGGGCGCTCCTGCTCTCATTCATTCTCCTCGTGGGCACCTTCCTCGTCGGCGGTCTCGACGCCCTGCTCACCGTGGCCATCCTGGCTGTCCTCGAGCTGTCGTTGTCATTCGACAATGCAGTCGTCAATGCCAAAGTCCTCGGCCGTCTCAAGCCAGTCTGGCAGAAGCTATTCCTGACCGTCGGCATCGCCATCGCCGTCTTCGGTATGCGCTTACTGTTTCCCATCCTCATCGTCAGCATCGCTGCCGGCCTCAGCCCCGATATGGTGCTCCGGCTAGCTCTCGACGAGCCGGCCAAATACGCTGCCGTTCTGCACCACGCCCACCCCAGCATCGCGGCCTTCGGCGGCACCTTCCTGCTCATGTTGTTCCTCGATTTCATCCTGGAGCGCCGCGACCTGCGCTGGCTCCATCGCTTCG
The DNA here is from genome assembly GCA_964505035.1 of uncultured Candidatus Saccharimonadales bacterium. Classification (GTDB taxonomy): domain Bacteria; phylum Patescibacteriota; class Saccharimonadia; order UBA4664; family UBA4664; genus CAZDGK01. The sequence goes on along the minus strand of CAZDGK010000003.1, from coordinate 6,655 downwards.
AGACCATTCTCATGCGCCTTGGTCAGCTCGAAAACGTCTCCATCATGATTACCCTCGCCGTCCTCATCACGGCTGCCACCGTCTTTGGGAGCGCCGGTTCGCTCGCCATCCTGCTATCCGGCGTCGTCGGCCTGCTCGTCTACCTGGCGGTCAATAGTGCCGTCCGCTTCTTCGAGCTCAGTCGCCAGGCGAGGATCAGCGACACGCACTCCATCGTCCCCAGCCAAATCCGCGCCATCGCCCGCGCCGGTCTCTTTAGCTTCATCTACCTCGAGCTGCTTGATGCCAGCTTCAGTTTCGATGGCGTCGTCGGCGCCTTCGCCATCACCAATCAAATCGTCCTCATCACCCTCGGTCTCGGCATTGGCGCGCTCTATGTTCGCTCGCTCACCATCTATCTCGTCCGCCAGCACGCCCTGGCCCGCTATGTCTATCTCGAGCATGGCGCGCACTATGCCATCGGCGCTCTGGCCATCCTGCTCTTCCTCACCATCGGCTATGACATCCCGCAGCTCGTCACTGGCCTGCTCAGCATCAGCCTCATCACTATGTCGTTCATCGACTCGCTCGACTACCGCCGCCGCCATCGCGCCAGCCCCGGCCTAGCCGTGGGTCTCTAGACTGTCTTGCGCGCCGTTTCCGGCAATGCCGCCAGCAGCTGGAGCAGGCCAGCCAGGTCATCCTGCGTTACTGCCGTGCGCTCACTGCCGTCCGCACCCTGCGCCGCCCCAAACAGCATCTCGTTCTCGTACCGCTCCAGGCGGTGGTCGCCAAACAGCTGGTAGCCCGTCTCGTGCACACCGCCGTCCACCCGGCTCAGCAGCTGCACCTTGATCCGCGGCACATTGCCCTCGGGCATCGCGCAGTACGTCAGGTACACTAGCACGTTGTCGTTGGTCAGAAATTTCTGCGTCACAATCGGCGCCGGCGACGCGCCCTCGAGCTTCTCGGCCAAATGCCACCGCACCGCGTTTTCCAACTCGGTCTTCGAGGCCTCAGTCGCCAGCGTAGGCTCATCCATGGTCTTAAGCTTACCTCAATCCGGCGCTTGCTGTATACTATGCCCCATGCGCCCGTAGCTCAGGGGATAGAGCACCAGTTTCCGGTACTGGGTGTCGGGGGTTCAAATCCCTCCGGGCGCACCAGGAATTATTCGGTCCCCGCGCCGTTAATATTGATCAACATCAATAAAAGTTGTAAATTACTATGGTTCGGCGTCTGCCGGACATCCGTTTCTTGACAAGGGAGAGGTCGTGTTACGATCCCGAGCAAGACGGCTCGCTGCCGCAGCGAGTCTGCTTCTGGGCGCAACGCTCCTTGTTGCGCTGCCGGTCTCAACGCCGGCGTACGCCACAACTACTGTCACCACTATCGCTGGTGGAGGCAGCAGCTACGGCGCAGAAGGCATTGCGGCAACCAGCGCACAGCTGGGCAACCCGCAAGGCATCGCCACCGACACGGCCGGCAACGTCTACGTTGCTGACCGAGGGTTCCATACCATTCGGGAAGTGACGATGCCCGCGGACACGATCGCGACGTTCTACGGAACGCCGGGAACTGCCAAGCTGATCGCCAATGGCGGGCTGTACCAGCCCTCCGGCGTAACTGTCGCTGCCGACGGTAGCGTCTTCATCGCAGACACCCTCAATCAGGTGGTCTGGAAGAAGCCGCCAACTGGCGACATCGTCCGATTCGCTGGTAACAACCAGGGAGCCGGTGGCTTTGCTGGCGACGGTGGTTCAGCCACTGCGTCTGGCACCAAGCTCAACCAGCCCGCTGGACTGGCCTACGACAACGCGTCATCGACGTTGTATATCGTTGACCAGTACAACTGTGTGGTCCGCAAGGTTGTAGGTGGCAACATCTACACCGTTGCCGGTATCGGCGGCTCTTGCGGCTACACTGGTGAGGGTACAGCTACGAGCTTCAAGCTCAACTACCCCACCAGTGTCAAATACTGGAACGGCAAGCTCTATATCGCCGACACCAGTAACTGCCGCATTCGGGTCGTCGACCTGGCGTCCAACGCCATCTCGACCCTAGCCGGGACCGGAACCTGTTCCGACTCCGGCGACAACGGTGCAGCAGCTAGTGCCGCCGTGAATACTCCCAAGGGTGTCGACGTCGATGCCATGGGATACGTTTACATCGGCACCAACAGCGGCAATGTTCGACGGGTCAAGCCCACGGGCGTGATCACGACGATCGCCACTGTGACGGGCTCCGTCCAGAGTCTCTCGCTCGACCGACAGGGTAACATTTACACCTCGAACGTCGGCCCAGGGACGGCTATCCGCAGAATAAGCGGGTACAGTCTGGATAACGCGATCGTGAGCGGTGTCAGTTTCAGCGCGCCGTCGCTATCGGACCCACTGCTCAAGCGCGGCATATCAGTCTCGCTTGTTTCGGGCATGCCCGCCCCCGATCACTACGAGTATTCGTGGACCAACGATCCGTGGGCGACAGCCCCTAGTGGGCCCATCCGCATAGCCGCAGCGGTTAACCCGCTCGTTGACTACCGCGACACGAGCCCCACTAGCCTCTGGAGCCTCTTCATTCGTGGAGTGGCTACCAACGGCGGGGTAAGTGTGTGGTATCAAAGTGGCTGGATCACGACGCCAAAGGCTCCTCTTCTGCTGGCGATCGGCGATTCAGTTACCTCAGGCCATAATCGTTTGGGCCTTGCCGACCAATCAACCTGTGAGGACGCTAACTACGGCTATCCTCGCTACGTCCGGGATGCCATCGCTGCTTCACTGCCTTCGCAGTGGGCTCCAAGGTACGAGAACTTCGCCTATAGCGGCTTCTCTACCAGCATGATGCTGCTGACTGGTCAGGAAGATGCATGCCACGTTACGATACCGCAGAGTCCATTGGCACAGGCTCAGCAAGAGCTGTCAGCCAATGTCGGCTCTTGGAATTATGTCGTGGCTACGGGGGGCATTGACGATACGGACTGGGTTGCCCAAATCACTGAAGCTGGCACAAATAGCACACTTCAGGGCCCTTTCTACAAGGAGCAGAATTGCGCAAGCGATCTTGCAGACTGGTCAGGGTGGGACCCGATAAATGTTGGGCAAACCATTAGCAACAATGTCAGTACGATCGTCGACACATTGCGCGGAGCCGATTCAGTCGTGAAAATAGACTGGCTTGGCTATTACAACATTGCAAACACTGGTCCGATATCCGCTGTTTGCGAGCTACCCATGAACAACGCGTTAGACAGAATGGCCGAGTACGTCAGTGACGGACTGAGCGGCCGTAATGTCACCGTTGTTGACTCCGACATCGTAATGCATATGCGGTACGACCGAACTCAGGTCTATCACGTTGCATGGGGTGGGGAGCAGGGCTGGCCACACCCGGAAACGCTCGGAGCGCAAGCCATCGCGGGGATCGTACCCCTGTAAGGCGAGGCCACCTGCGCAAAAGCGCAGGTGGCCCTCTAAATTAATTACGGTTATAATTTACATAATGAACAAATCGTCGAAGTCAAAGAAAAACTTTGCACTTACGCTTGTGGGCGTAGTCGCGCTCGGTTTTGTAGCTGTCGCAGTTGCAAGCCTATTTCTGCGCGACCAAACCATTACCCGAGCCTCATTAAGCTCCGAGATCTCAACAGTTGGTATCGTCGGGAGCGTCAGTAGTTCAACTTACACCGACCTTGGATGCACTCAGCGCGGCGCCTTTGGCTCGTATGTAACCACGTGCAACAAGTATCTTCAGCAGACGTATCAAAGCTCTGGTGACTTTTGTACCGACTTTCATGCTTTCGACAAAGCACTCAAAGAAAAAGGCTATATTTTCATGTCCGATAACGGAGACATAGATACTTGCGAGGCGTACAAAGCCTCCACGGCTAAATTCGTCTCGTATGGCAAGGGAACGAGTGGATCACAAACACACATGTTCGTAATGTATTGCGCCGTCGGCAGGGTGGATAATCCATACGTGCTGGATCAGCAACTACACATCGCTCCACCTCAAGTGGATGACCGAAGTAAAACCTACGGCTGCGTGCTCCAGCACAATTAGCCCTTATGGCCAAGCATTTAGCAATCTGGTTAGTAGCTGTATTGGTTTCGTCGCCACAACATTACTCACAAGCCTTTGCTAATATCGCCTAAATATGAAACCACTACCAGCCGCTCAACGTGTAAATAAACTCCTGAACAGCAAAGCCTCCGTCTGGATGGCTGCCGCCCTTGCAGTGCTAGTTGTCGTAATAGTCGGGTTTATCAAGCTTCATATTCTTTGGAGTGACATGCCGGGCAATGACACCGCGCAAAAACGACTCGATAACTATAATGCAAAGCTAAGACAGTGCGGTGCGGTTCCAGCTATTGCCATTAACCCGCCTCTTTTCGCTCACGGCAGCAACTACATCGGCGGCAATGACCCACGATATTCCGAAGTCAAGACTCAGGCCCTAACGCCCGGAGTCAAAGCCGACGTGCAATGCCCTGGGCACGTGCAAACCGGGATTTTCTAGGACTACCACTACAAAAAAATAGGGGGCCGAACCCCTGAGCATGCGCTCAGCAGTCCGGCCCGTCCGTCATGGGACCGATTGTTCGTCAGAGGGTGAGCGAAACATCCTCCATAGCCTGGTCAACGTAGGCGTCAGCCTCGTCCCGGGTTAGAGTATGCCCCGCGCCCTTAGCGGCAGCGGCGAAGATGTCCCACACAGTGGCCATCCCCGGCCGCCAGTCGGCGGAATAGTCCCGCACGATGCGCTCGGCAAGCGCTTTGAGCTCGGCTTCCATTGCGAGCTCCCTTCTGTCGGATAAATAGTATCATAGCATGCTATGCAGAGAATGTCAATATAGGGCTATCTCGAACCACGTCGGCGCCCCGGTTGTCGCCCGGCCTAATTATGCCCCGTAATGCAATACATCACCTGGCTCTGCTCAAGCTGCAGCAGGGCCGCAAACGCGTGGTAGGTGGGCGTCGAGCTGGGCGGGTCGTCCACAAAGCTGGAGGCACCCGTGTCCTGGCCGCATACATGCCCCTGCACAAACGCGATGTGCCCCATGGCGGGCATGCTGCCGCCCAGGTCGTGCGGCGCCCCGACGTTCCAAAAATCGCCGACGTAAGCCACGCCGGTGCTTGGGTCCTTGCGGTTGGGGTAAAAGCTGGCCATTCCCGCATTCAGCTGCGTGCCGTCCTGCGGGGTCTGCAACTGGTGCTCGGCCGCATACGCGCCCATGGCCGCCACAAACGCCGCCAAGTCCTGCTTGCGCTGGGTGTCCCGCCGGGCCTTCTGGGCCTGAGCCACCGCAAAAAACACCATGATGAATATCAGCCCAGCGATCGCTAGCGCTAGCACAATCTCGATCAGCGTAAATCCGCGCTCAGGTCTGCTCACGCGGCCGCTCCACCCACTCATTGCCAGTCTCATAGTCGGGCGCCGCCACCGGCTTGGACTCCGGCGACCCCTGCTGTCTCAGCCAGATCGATAGCAATATCAGCACCCCTACCGACAGGAATTCGCTCTGCCAGTTCTGGAATGACTCAAACCAAAACTGCGCGCCACTCATGTACTGCACTACCGATTCGCACGGCCGCCCATACAGCTGGTCCTGCGTGCATTCGGCCCGGGCGCCGCCCACCCCGTGCAGCACAAAGGACATCACAAACAGCGCCCCCAGCGCCAGTGCCAGCGAGTGCTCGTATAGTCTGAGCACCCAGCCGCCTCGCCGCACCGGCCACGGCACGCCCCGCCGGCCACGCTCCCGCAACGGATCCTCATCCACCAGCTCATATTTGCCCGGGCTCTTCGACTCCGCCGATCCCTTCTGGAACAGGTATACCGTCAGCAGCACATATGCCGCCATCTGCAGAAACTCACTCTCCCAGTTCTCAAACACCGCTTCCATGAAGTGACCGCTCGTCAGGTACACGGCTATGCTCACCGGCAGCGCGCCCTCCTGCATCAGGTTCGCATTGTAGACCTGGAAGCCGGCCACGATTTGCCCGCCCAGGAACAGAGCAAACAGTCCAAACATCACCAGCGACAGCGAATTATTTAACCAAAAGCGTTTCATTACTCTAATCATAGCCAAAGCTGGCCGCTCGTGCTATAACAATTGGGCTATGCCCAATGCCACCCCGCAAATTATCCATCACGCCGAGCACCTCGCCCAGCAGGAGCCTCAGGCCATCGTATCCGTGTACGACACTCTCACCGAGACGTGCTGCTGGGCCTCGCCGTCCCATGCCGACATCATGGGTCACGAGCCAGACGGCATGATCGACCAGTCTTGGCGCGCCTTCGTCTCCTCGGGTGACCACGATCATGCCGCCCTCGCCGGCACCGACGCCCTGCTCAACGGCCAGTCCGTCGAGTTCGGCTTTCGGGCTGTCACCGCCAGTGGCCAGCCAGTGCCCATGCGCGGCGTGGCCTGGATCGAAGTCGACCGCGCCACTGGCATGTCGTTTATGTTCTTCAAGGCGAGCCCCATCCGGCATTAATCGACCAGCTCAGCCAAAAGCTCCAGCACCCTTCACAACCAGCCTGATCTGTGCTATAAAACTATAGTTGTGCACCCCTGCGCTCGTAGCTCAGTGGATAGAGCACCTGGCTTCGGACCAGGGTGTCGGGGGTTCGAGTCACTCCGCGCGCACCAGTTTCACAATCGGGCCAGTAGCT
>CAZDGK010000002.1:0-56822 GCA_964505035.1 uncultured Candidatus Saccharimonadales bacterium | reverse complement strand
AACCTCAGCCTCAGGGTGTACTATCGTCTATTGCCCAAAAATCGACCATGGAACGCATATGAGCTTACCAAACCCACATCCCTATCTGTCAGCCTACCTTGATGCCACTCCCGCAGCCGTCAAGTCAGCTTCGCGTGGTAGTCGCACCCGCAATCGTGTCCGCATCTTGTCGCGGCTAGTCCCAGCCCTCAAGCCCCTGACCTGGGCTGGCCTAGCTTGCTGGGTAGTAATCCTAAGCATCGGGGCCTACGGCTATACTCACCGCCAAGTGCCCAGCCTGGCCCTGCTCAATGCCCCAACCAAGCCCGCCGCGACTGCCCGGCTGGTCTCGTCCACCAAGGCCGAGTTTCTGCCCGGCGGCCCCAGCGGCCAGCTCCTGCCACCAGGCACCATGGCCCCTCAGGGCACCTACATCAATGGGTACGCCCGCGGCCAGTGCACCTGGTATGTCGCCGGCCGGCGGCCCATCCCCAGCAACTGGGGCAATGCCCGTACTTGGTTTGGCCACGCCGTTGCCATGGGCTGGAACACCGGCACCGTCCCGGCCGTCGCCGCCATCGCCTGGACGCCGCAGGGCTACTTTGGCCACGTCGCCCTCGTCGAAGACGTCGACCCCACTACCGGTCAAGTGCTCATCTCTGAGATGAACTACCTCGGCCTGGGCCGACTCGACAAGCGCTGGGTCAAAGCCACCGACTTCAAATACATTTACTAAGCCCGCTATAATACCGTCATGCCCAAGTCTTGGCGCCTACTGCTGTACCGGCCAGAACTCATCATTCTGACCGCCCTAGCCGCTCTCACGCGGTTCTGGGGCCTCTTCCAGCCCAACGCCATCGTCTTCGATGAGGTCTACTTCAAGACCTACGCCGGCGATTATCTCACCGGCTCGTATTACTTCGACCCTCACCCACCACTCGGCAAGCTATTACTCGGCGGGCTAGCCTATCTGTTTCATCTCAGCGGCCCAGCCGTGGCTGGGACCGACCCCGCCGTGGTCCTGCGCCTCCTGCCTGCTCTAGCCGGCACCCTCATCATCCCCGTCTTCTACATACTCCTGCGCCAGCTCAAGGCAAGCCGGGCTGTTGCCGCCCTTGGTGCTTTGTTGCTACTGCTTGACAACGCTCTGCTCGTCGAATCCCGCTTCATTCTCATCGACAGCATGCTCATCCTCTTCGGCCTCACCGCCATCACGCTCTACCTGGCCGCCCGCCGCCGCCAGGGCTGGCCGCGCTGGCGGTTTATGGCCGCTGCCGCATTTTGCGCCGGCCTAGCCGCCAGCACTAAGTGGACCGGCCTGGCAATTCTGGGCATCATCGGTCTCGCCTGGTTCGTCGAGTACCCACCGCTCCGCACTGCTCGCCGCCGCTTCCTCACCGAAGGCGCCACCCTGCTTGTCATCCCTGCCCTCGTCTACGTCAGTGTCTTTGCCGTACACTTTCATTTCCTCACGCGCACCGGCCAAGGCGACGCCTTCATGTCGCAGCGTTTCCAATCCACCCTCATCGGCAGCCCTTATTACGACCCCCACGCCAAGCTGTCATTCATCGGCAAATTCGTCGACCTCAACCGGGCCATGCATGATGCCGAAAACAGCCTTCGCGGCGCCACCCACCCCTACGGCTCCAAATGGGACACCTGGCCGCTCATGCAGCGCGACGTCTACTACTGGCAAGGCCCCAGCCTAGCCAACGGTCGCCAGGGCAACATCTACCTACTCGGCAATCCCATCATTTGGTGGGGCATTCTCGTCACGCTAATCCTGGGCGCCCTCGCCTACGCCTACCAACCGGGCCGCTTCCGGCGCTACCGTGGGGTCTGGCTGCTGCTCGGGGTTGCCTACCTAGCCAATTTTCTACCCTTCAGCCAAATCGACCGGGTGATGTTCCTCTATCACTATCTCTACGCTTTCATCTTCAGCCTGGCCGCTGCCGTCCTGGCACTAGCTGTCATGACCGGTTGGGACCAGCCCAGCACCAAGTTCTGGCACTTCTCTAGCCGCCAGTCCATGTTGATCTATATTGGCGTCGCCACTGCCGCCCTCGCTGGCTTCTGCTATTTTGCCCCGCTCAGCTACGGCTGGCCCCTCTCCCAGGCTGACCTCATGCACCACATCTGGCTACCCACCTGGCGCTAGCCGCTAGGCTCAAGTCAGCGGCTTGCCCAGACGCTGCCGCAATTGCCACAGCTCCCGCGCCGCCCGCGCTACCACCCCCAGGTTGGCTCCAGTCGACTTGCCACCAGTCCTGGCAAAGTGATTCACGCCAATTTGCTTAAACTCGTAACCCAGCCGCTTCAGCTTCAGCAACAATTCCGCCGAGATCACTGCCCCGCCGGCCTCCAGCGGCAGTACCCGCTCCAAGACCCGGCGGCGCATTAGCTTAAAGCCACAGTCCAGATCCCGCACCCGCAAGCCCACCAGCAGCCACACCAGCCAGGCCCACAGCGCTGCATTTAGCTTGCGGCCGCCATGGTCCTGCCGCTCGAGTCGGTACCCTAGCAGCACCTCATAATCATCCGTATACTGCAAAAACTTCGCCAAGTCCGACACGTCAAACTGGCCATCTCCATCGGTATACATCACCCAATCTTTGGTAGCAGCCGCAAACCCGCTCGACAGCGCCGCGCCATAGCCCAAGTTCTTTGGATGGTGCACTACCTTGAGCTTGGGTAGCCTCGCCGCCAAGCTGTCGGCCAGGTCACCAGTCCCATCCCGGCTGCCATCATCCACCAGAATAATCTCGTAGTCCCCAATCCCCATCTCATCTAGTGCGGCCCGGGCTCGCTCGACAGTGCCGCCAATGGCCGCTGCTTCGTTATACATTGGGAAAAACAAGCTCAGGCTAGAAATTTTACTCATCCCCGCTAGCATACCCCGGCCCGGCCCAAAAGCCAAAGTCCCAAAAATTCGGTAAGCTTATGCCATGATGAGTTTCCGGCCATGATCGGCTTACTACTACTCGCCTCCGCCCTGGCGTTGGGCTGGGGTCTCGTGCGGCTCCTGCGGCTGCCGCTCTATCCGTTTGAGGTAGCGGCCTTAAGTATCATCCTCGGCCTGCTCGGCTGGACCTGGCTAGCCTGCCTCCTGTCCATCGCTGCACCCTATACGCTCAGCGTCCCAATTGCCACCGCTCTAGCCGCCGTCAGTGGCGTCTGGCTGTGGTGGCGCTACCGCCCCGACCCAGATCACGTCCGTCTCACCGCTAGTCCACGCCGTTGGGTCGGCTGGGGCGTCCTCACGGCCGGGCTTAGCCTCGGCTTTGGCTGGCTACTATGGACGCATAGTCTCCCAGCCACCCCAGACGGTCTCTTCTCGGCCGGATCCACTTGGGCCGACCTCGGCCTCCACTCAGCCCTCATCACCCACCAGGCCGCCCCCGCCCAGCTACCGCTCGACCTACCGCTAGCGTCAGGTACACACCTCACCTATCCCTTTCTCATCGACTTCACCTCCGCCTTGCTTGTCCGCGCCGGCTGGAGTCTGCACGCCGCCATCTTCTGGCCGAGCCTGCTACTGATTCTAGCCGCCCTTCAGTTGTTTATTGGCCTCAGTCTGCGTCTCTTCAATAGCCTGCCAGCGGCGGCCATGAGCCTGTGCCTCTTCCTCTGCAACGGCTCAGCTGCCGGACTCGACGCGGCCTGGCAAATGTGGCGCTCCAGCGGCCTCAGCCTCGGTCAGTTCCTCTCCCACCTGCCGGCCAACTTTAGTGCCGTCAACAATCTAAACGCCCACTTCAATAACTTCACGGCCGACATTCTGCTACCCCAGCGCGGCTTCCTGTTTGGCCTTGGCGCCTTCCTGGCCATCGCCGTCCTCCTCCACGCTATCCGCCAGCACCCCAGCTCGCCATTCACCAGCCGTTGGCGCCTCGCTACTGGTGTCATCCTCGGCCTCATGCCATTAGCCCACGCCCACAGCTTCGTCGCGGCTGCCTTCCTGGTAGCCGCCTTTGGCCTAGCCGACGTCTGGACCCGGCCCAACCACTGGCGCCACTGGTTGCCCGCCGCCATCGCCGCTGCCAGCCTTGCCATCCCGCAGCTCGCCTGGCAGCAGCTAGCTAGCCCACACGGCAGCGGTGGCCACCTCGCCGTCGGCTGGATGGCTCAGTCCGGCCAATCACTGACCAGCTTCTGGTGGGCCAACTTCGGCCTCGCCGGACCCTTCCTGATATTGCTACCCTGGGTTCTGCTCAACCCGCGCTGGCGCCCGCAGCTCGTTTGGTATGCCCCCATGCTGGCACTGCTCTTGCTCAGCCAAATCTACTCGCTCCAGCCATTCGAGTACGACGACCTCAAGCTCATCTTCTATGTCTACCTCATGGCCTGCCTCTGGGCAGGCGCCTTTATCGCCCAGCTCGTCCGACGCCATGCCGGCCATCTGCTATATCTTGCGCCGATCATCCTAGCCGTCACCATTCCCGGGGCACTCACCGTCACCCGAGAATTCCAGCTCCACGATCAGTTCGCCAGCCCGGACGATTTAGCCCTCAGCCAGTGGGTCCAGACCCACACCGCACCAAGCACTGTCTTCCTCACCACCGACAAGCCCAACCAACCCATAGCCACCATCGCCGGGCGGGCTATCGTGTTTGGCTATCGTGGCTGGCTGTACAATTACCACCTAAATTACGCTCCTCGCCAAGCTGCCGTGGCTGCTGCCCTCCAGGGCAACCTCCACGACCCCGCCGTCACTGCTATCGGCGCCCAGTATCTAGCCGTTGCCGCGTACGAACCCTCCGAGTGGCTAGTCGACCCTACAGCCATTGGCCGCGCTGCCACGCTGGTCTACCAAAACCCCAGCTGGAGCATCTACCGCCTGCCTTAATCCCATCATTCCGCTCGTGCTCCATGCTAAAATGAGCCCATGACTGATGATGAACGCAACCAAGTAGAAACCGCCGCCCAGAACTTCGCTACCCAGATGGGCCTGGAATATTTCGACACCCGCCCATCTCTCGACATCAAGCCGCTCGTCGGCAAACTCACCGTCGAGGGTATGAAAGCCTATGGCATCGTGCCACTCAGCCTCGAGAAAACCAAGCTCATCCTCGGCATCAGCGAGCACACCAAGCAAGAACTGCTTCAACCCCTCGCTGCCCGCCTCTCCGGCAGCGGCTACCAGGTCGTGTTCAAGTACATCTCGTCATTCGGCTGGCAGCGCCTCCTCAACCGCTACACCCTGGCCGAGCATGCCGCCACTCTCGAAAAGGGCAATTTTGCCGACCTGGCTACCGAGCTAGCCAACATCGAACCCAAATTCATGCTCGAGCCGCTGGCTCAGCTCGCCTACCAGCTGGGTGCCACCGACATTCACATCGAGCCAGGCCCCAAAGAAGCCCGGGTCCGGCTCCGTATCGACGGCACCCTCCACCCCCTACTCACGCTTAGCTCAGACCGCTACGAGCTCCTCACCTCAGACCTCCAGATCCGAGCTGGCGTCAAATGGGGCGCCGACCAACCCCAAGGCGGCCGCATCAATGTTAACGCCATCAACCAAGACGGCGATCCAGTGCTACTCAACATGCGCCTCGAGACCGTCCCTAGCCTGCATGGCCAGGACGTCGTCATCCGACTCTTCAACCTCAGCAATAAGTACCTCACCCTCGACAATCTACAGCTCACATCCGCCCAGCGGCAGGTCTTGGTCAGAGCGATTTCTCACCCCCGCGGCATGGTCCTGGCTGTCGGCCCCACTGGCTCCGGCAAGACCTCCACGCTCTATTCCATCATGAACCACCTCAACACACCCGAAACCAAGATCGTTACCCTCGAAGACCCCATCGAATACGAGCTAGACGGCGTCTCACAAGTCCCCGTCCGCTCCGATAACCAAGAATTATTCATGCAGGAGCTCAGAGCAGTCCTGCGTGAAGACCCCAACATCATCATGATCGGCGAGATCCGCGACGCCGACACCGCCAAAACCGCCCTCCAAGCCGCCCTTACTGGCCACCTAGTGCTGGCGACCTTCCACGCCACCTCCGCCTCCGCCTCCATCACTCGCCTCATGGATATGGCCGGCCAAAACTCGCTCCTAGCCTCAGCCGTGCGGCTCATCATCGCCCAGCGCCTCGTCCGCCAGCTCTGCCCAGACTGCAAACAGCCCCGCAAACCCAACAAGCAAGAATTGCTGCAGATCAAAACCGTCCTGCACAATTTGCCACCCAACCAGCAACCCGACTACGACAACCTCAAGCTCATGAAGGCCGTTGGCTGCGACTCCTGCCACCATTTTGGCTACCAGGGTCGCATCTGCCTCATTGAGGAGCTCGATGTCACGCCCAAGATGCAAGACCTCATCGCCCACGCCACCGCCGCCACCACTACACAAGCCGTCGAGCAAGCCGCCGCCACCGAAGGCATGGTCACCATGCTTCAGGACGGCATTCTCAAGGTCATAGAAGGCAAGACGACGCTCGAAGAAGTCTACGCAGCCGTCGGAGAATAGAGCCTCTTCAGTAAGGTCCTAGCGGCCCTACAAGGCCCTGCAGCGCGCCAAAGCGCCGTATAGGCCGCCCAGATCACCCAAAGCCGCTGGCTTTACCGCTAGGCTTTGCCCAGCAGCCGCCAGCAGTTGCCGCACCTTTGGCATCGGGATGTCGCGCATCATCGCCCCGCCCAGCACCGCCAGCTCCGGTCGCCAGCGCCGGGCTAGCTCAGCCAGTGCTATGCCCACGTAGTGCGCTTCGGTCTCCCATACCGTCTTGTCATCAATCTCCGCAGGCGGCCTGCCATAGCGCCGCTGCATCGCTGCTCCGCCCAGCAGCTGCTCTAGCCTCACCCGGCGACCAGCATCATCCGCGATCATCATCTCGCCAATTTCCACGCCCCTGGTAGCCTCATCAATCTCACCGCCAATGATCCGACTGGCGTTCACCCCGGTACTCACAGTCAGGTACAAGATCCGCGACTTGCCGCGTCCAGCACCGTACACCGCCTCCCCTAGCCCAGCCATCGCGGCGTCGTTTTCTATCACCACCGGTGCATCCAGCGCCGACTCGAGCTCCCCGGCCACCTTCCGACCTAGCCAACCTGGCAGGTTTGGTGCGTGACGCAGTCGCCCACCAGCTTCCAGGTGCCCCGGCAAGCCACCTATCACCGCCTGTAGTCGCTCGCCCCGGCAGAGCCCTCGCAACTCGTCAACCAGCCTGCCAACTCCAGCCTCACTCGGGTCCGTCTCAAACCGCTCCACCTTGCCGAGCTCAGCACCCATCGACATCGCCACTCGCGTATGAGTGCCGCCGACATCAAACAGCAGGTACATCCGCTGGCCTTCGCCTCAGCTCATACAACCGCGCTTCATACGGGGATAGTCGCATCGGCCCACCAGAGTGCACCGAGCCGTCGCCGTGCAGCTCGTGAGTACCCGCAATCCACTGGCCAACTGCGCCTAGCTCAACTTGGCTCTCTTCCGGAGCAAAGTTGAGCACTCCATAGTACCGATGCCAGGCGCTATCCCGCCCGATCACCAGCACATCATCAGCCATATGTACCACCCGAAAGTCTCCCTCCCCCAATGCACGGCTAGTCGCACGCAAGTGAGCTAGTTCGCGCTGCACATCAGTCCGCCGCCCACTATCAGTCAACTCATAAGCCAAGGCGTGTTCACGGTATCCGTATCTGTTATTCGTATTCAATACTGGTATGCCCGGCAGGCATAGTTGTAAAAAAGTCAACATAAGTGCCTCATCATCAGTATGCCGCCACCCTTCACCGCCATGAAGCACATAATGCACCGGCTCGTCCTTGGCTAAGTTCTGATGATGTTCAGCCAGAAAGCTGCCAAAAGTCGCCGCATCAAAAGGGAGTATGGCCAAGTCAACCGCACCGGCCAACCGCCCCACCGGTGACCCCGCTTCATCCCAATACAACACGCCACCCCGCGACCAGCTGCGCGAAGCTGTCGGGCTAATCATGGCCGTATCCGCTGAGCCAACCGCTGCAAATGTACTTGCGACCCCCGCCACATCTGGTCCAGATAGTCAGCCGGACGAACTGCCGCATCAGCCAACTGCTCTGGCAATTCTCCGGCCTTCAGATAGCGCTTTGCCAGCTTCACAAACACCGCATTGGTCCAGCCAAATCCCACCTGCGACGGGTAGACTCCGTCCGCCGGCGGCTGACCAATCGCCACCACATTGTATTTCTCCAGGAACAGCCCGGTCCGTTCAAACTGCACCAGGTTGGCGTTAAGCCATTTCCGCGCTATTCGCTCAGCCTCCTCATGGTACCCATACCGCTCCATTGCCTCCACTGCCACCAATATCAGCGGTGCCCAGCCGTTCGGATACGCCCACTGAGTCGGAACCGACGAGCTTACATGAGGCCGCTCTGCCGTGCATGTCAGGCCACCCTCAAACTCAAACCGGTGCAGCTGCTCCATGATTCGAGCCGCCTTGTCCTCGTCTTCCATACCTACCCACATCGGGAAAAACGCCGCCAATGACCACACTCGTCCTCGTCGTCCGGCTATAAAGTTGTAGTCAAAGTAAAACCCGCGGCCTTCAGCCCACATATATTGGTGCATGGCCTGCTTGCGCTTGGCTGCTCGCTTCTGCCACTCCAGCGCCTCGTCACGATCACCCAGAATGGTCGCTGCCTCGCTAAAATCAGTCTCGTACTTGTACAGCAATGCATTCAGGTCCACCGGCAAGTAGTTCAGACATTCTCGCTCAAACCGGGTCGTCATATCCCAGCCACTCTCACACTCAGCCAGATCATTGAGCACGTTCACGTCATAGCACCGCGACAGGCCACTAAACACCTGCCGCCAGTGCGGATGCATCGTACCCATCCAGACCGTGCGGTATTCTTCCTTGGCAATATCCATGCTATCCCGTAGCCACCGCTTGTCCCGGTTGAAGCCGTACACTTGCATAATCAAGCTGGTCAGCAATGGCGGCTGACTGCGCGAGGTCATATAGGTCCGGCCAGCATTAGGAATAACCTTAAATCTAGCCATCATGGCCATCAGCGATTCCGTCATGCCCTTAATCAGTCGCTCGCGCTGCGTCCCCACAAAGCCTTGGGCCATAAAGTATGTGTCCCAGTAGTACAGCTCATCAAACGTCAGATGAGTGTCATGGCCGGCGCTCGGTACAAAGTACGGTTTGGGCAGGCCAACCAGCGTACCGTCATCCCTGGGATGGTAGCGCTCCAAAACCTTCCAATAAGCCTCGATATAGCCTAGGGCTGTCCCCATTCGCTCTGGGGTAAAGTGCGGCGCATGGACCGCTGTTTCAAGTTCTGCGTTCATGTGTAATCCTTATGCTCTAGCATAGGATTCGCCACTTACGATGTAAATACGGAAGCTCAGCTCTTTGGTATATCGCCTGGGCGTGTTGGCTCAGTGAAGATATTCTCCACCCGGTCTTGGATCGCACTAAAGTCTCCAGCCGCCGGCACCAGATCACTCGAGTCACCGCTACTACGCAGATAGCCACCATTACCCGTACTCAGCACCAGCCTAATCGGGTCATGACCCTCCGTCTGCTTCCAGGCCAATCCCAGGTATCCCATCTGGATTGGCCCAATGTCCGTCTGGGCTGCATTGTTGACCGCGTGGACCAAGCTCAGCAGTTGATTGGGATGCCACAGCAGATCCCACCTCACCACCTTGGCCTTCAGCAGGCCGATCACCTCTTGCTGACGCTCGGCCCGGCCAAAGTCATTGCCGCAGGTGCCCTTACGGCACCGGGTGTAGCGCAACACCGTCGCCCCGTCCATGTGCTGCAATCCAGCATTGATATGTAAGCCACAGGCCTTGTACTGGTTATCATCGCAAGGGTAATCAGGGTCAATCAGTGCGGCCTTCACGTCCACGTCCAAACCACCTACAGCGTCGACCATATCCTTCAAACCCGAAAAGTTAGTCTGAACATAATAGTGGATCGGAATGCCCAGAGTTTGGCTTACGGTAGCTTCAGCCAGCCCAACACCCCCGGCTGCGTTGGCCGAATTAATCTTACCCTCACCATGGCCGGGAATTTCCACTCGCAAATCCCGCGGTACGCTAATCTCCGCGTACTGCTTACTCGCTCGATTAAAGCTCACCACCAGCATCGTGTCAGTCAGATTCTCGCCGGCATGACCGGGGTCGCC
This sequence comes from uncultured Candidatus Saccharimonadales bacterium, assembly GCA_964505035.1. Classification (GTDB taxonomy): domain Bacteria; phylum Patescibacteriota; class Saccharimonadia; order UBA4664; family UBA4664; genus CAZDGK01. The sequence goes on along the minus strand of CAZDGK010000002.1, from coordinate 46,721 downwards.
CTCCCCCAGTATCAGAATATTTGTCCGGCCGTTGGCGTCAGCTGCCAAGCTACTAAAATCTAGGGGTTTTGTTGAAATTCCTACAACGTTATAGATAAGCAATGCCGCGTAGATCACCACGCCAATCACCAGCAACGCCAGCAGCCAAACCAAGCCCAGACCGATTCGCCGGCCCCAGCCAGCTTTCTTCCGCGGCGGTGCCGGCTGGATCTGATGCTCTGCGCCATCCTCGTATACCACGACGTCAGGCTCGTTGCGTGCTTTCATAGCTCCATTATACGCTCAAGCCCCAGCATACAAACGTCCCGCTGGGAGCACCCGTTATTCACGAATGCTTCCAGCGGGACAAGCGACTCTCAAGCCGCCAGGGAGGTCACGAAGGCCATCAAGGCCTGTGCTACCTCTTCGGGCGCTTCCAGTGTGCTGCAGTGACCGCAGTCAATCTCCAGCACGTCCGTACGCGCCTCACAAGCCGCTAGGAAGCGGCTCTGGTGCGGCTTGGTGCCCAATGGGTCACGCTTGCCACACACCACCAGCATCGGTACCTTCACCTCGCTGGCATGGCTTGCCAGGTCGTAGTGCCGGTTGTGGATCAGCGCCTTCCAGGCCCCCGGACAGCGTCCGTGGCGCATCAGGCAGCGCAGATCCTCAGCCGACAGCCTCCACGGCCGGGCAATCATCGGCCAGAACGTCAACGTCAGCGGATGACGCGGGCGCTCGTACCGTCGCACGAGCCACTCAGGCCCTGGCGCTTTCAGAAACACCAGCAGTGACGCTAGTGAAACCGCCTTCACGGGATGCCGCCAAGCGTGACGCCAGGGCTGGTGAATGACGTCGCTCACGTGGTCCAGGACCGCATTGAGCAACACCACACCAACCGCCCGGTCATCCAGCTTAGCCGCCTCAATGGCCTGCATCCCACCCGCCGAGTGGCCCACATACACGATGGGACCATCCGGCAAGATCTGTGACTCAATCAGCGTTTCGGCTGCTTTCGTCACACTCACCCGGCTATCTGCCGGATGCCGGTAGCCAGAACCCGGTAGCTCCAGGATCGTACAGGTCAGGCCCAGCTCCTGCAGTCTGCGCGCTACGGGGACAAAGACTTTGCCCTCCGCGCCCAGACCCGGAAGCAGCACCAGCCGTACGTTCCTCTCGTTGCCGACATAGTGGTCGACTCCAATGTGTCCAGGCGCCAGGTACTCCCGGCGCCCCCTCCGGCCGCGCCGGTTTCGCAACATTGGTACCCCTTAAGGATCGTGCGCCTCGAGGGCGCAATGGATTGGGTGCTGCTGACTATAGCACAAGCACTGCCCACCAAAAAAGCCCCAGCTACAAGCTGAGGCTTTTTTGGTGGAGCTGCGGGGAATCGCACCCCGGTCCGCTAGGTTGACGCTAGCACACTACAGGCTTAGTCCGTCTGGCAGTCTTAGCACCCGGCATGTGAACGAACAAAACCGCCGGATGAGCAGCCTCTAGTCTTAGCCTAACTGCAGAGGCCTACAGCTAGGAGCAGCCAGATAATATGGCACCGGCGGAACCCCATCTGGTGTCAGGCGCCGATGGCTTTCGCGATTAAGCGAAAGCGGGAGCGAACGACGGCATGCTAAAAGCAGCCTTCACCCGCGAAATGAAGTTGGCAGTTAAGCTAACTTGTTGGAAGCTAACGCGTGCCTACGACCTGCGTGCTTGAGCTATCAAAGATCCCAACGTCGAAGCTGATCAGCCCCGTACCCATGTATTATACCTGTTCAGCCTCAAACTAGCAATAAATAAGCATAAGCATGTTGTAGAGAAATCAACACTTTGGCGAAAAAGTTTGCTTATTATTGGCTTGTTTTTGGTACTCCCGCCGAAGCTGGAGCAGTACAGCAAGACTAGCATGCAGGGTGTTAAAGGGAGACTAGACGATGGATCACATGGACAGAGAATTGTGGGAAAACGAGCCGTACTATCGGGACTTTGGCGAGCGCATCGACCCAGCCGGCACCGATGCCGGTGATATGGATGAGGCCGACGAGCTAGACGACTACGACATGGAAGAGGCTGGTGCGGACCATGAAACCACCCAGACCAAGTCTGATGTCAACGAAACTGACTTCCGTGAGTCACTCAACGAATCAGACCAGTTTGACGACGAGGACCTCCAGCGCGAGGCTGAGCAGGACTACGAATCAGACCGTAGTTAGCCACCCAACCATTACCCTTCTCAGAGGCCGCTCCTGCCAAGCGGCTTCTGCTTTATGGGTTGCTTTTGGTATAATGGGCTGGATGAAAATCCTTGTGGTCACTGAAAGCTACTGGCCCAATGCCGACGGCGGGGCTCAATTTGAGCGCCGCTTAGTCTTGGGGCTAGCCGCCGACGGCCATGAAGTCAGCGTTTGGGCGCCAGCCACCAAGTTCGCCAGCTACACCGAAACCGACGGCCCCTACGAGATCCACCGTGAGCGCGCCGTCACCTTCTGGGCCAATCAGAAATACAAGGTCAGCTTCCTGCCCTTCTGGCACGCCCGCACCCTCATTCGAGCTCAGCGCCCCGACATCATCCACATCCACAACTGCTATTGGATGGGTCTGGCTGCCATGTTCTGGGCTCGCCGCTACCGCATCGCCGTCCTCGCCACCAACCACTTCATGCCCGAAAACGCCCTGCTCAACCTGCGTGGCACCGAGGTCCTCTACCGACCGCTCCATCGCCTCATCTGGAGCTATCTGGTATGGTTCCACAACCGGGCTAATTTAGTCACCTCCCCCACCCCCACTGCCGTCAAGCTACTGGTCGACCACGGCCTCAAGACCCGCGCTGAAGCCATCTCCAATGGCATCGATACTGCCATCTTCCACTCCGGCATCCCCACCAGCGACGTCAAGGCCAAGTACCACATCGCTACTGATAAACCAGTTCTGCTCTACATTGGCCGCCTCGATGGCGAGAAGCGCATTGATCTAATCATCTCAGCCTTCGCTGCCGTGCATGCCAAACATCCCGCCCAGCTTGTGCTCTGTGGCTTCGGCAAAAGCATGGATCAGCTCAAAGCCCAGGCCGCCCAGCTCGGTATCGAGTCAGACGTAGTGTTTACTGGCTACCTCGACGAGGCCGACAAGCCAGCCGTCTACAACACCGGTGATGTGTTTATCATCTCGTCGCCAGCCGAGCTCCAGAGCATTGTCACGCTCGAGGCCATGGCTACCGGCCTGCCCGTTGTGGCCGTCGATGTGGCAGCTCTCAAGGAGCTCTGCCACGACGGTGAGAATGGCTTCCTCTTTCCCGAAAACGACGTTCCAGCTCTCACCGATCGGCTCACGCGCCTCCTGGCCGACCCAGCCCTCATGAAGCGCTTCGGCGCCGAGAGCAAACGAATTATTCAAGAGCACCACACTACCCAGGTCATGTTCCACAACTACGAGCAGGCCTACAAGCGTGCTATCCAGGAGGCATCCTAGTGCGTATTGGTTTCTTTAGCGACCGCTACCTACCCATGACCGACGGCGTGGCCGTCTCCATCGAAAGCTTCCGCCAAGAGCTCGAAAAGCGTGGTCATCAAGTCTACATCTTTGCCCCCAAGCCGAACCTGCGTTATACCGACCCCAGCCCGCACATCATCCGTTTCCCCGCGGTCAAAGGACTGTTCTTTGAAGACTATCTCACAACATTCTTCTTCCCGCCTCAGGTAATGCGCAAGATTGACCGGCTCAAGTTGGACCTGGTGCATTTCCATACCCCCGGTCAAGTCGGCCTGTTCGGCGCCTACTATGCCATCAAGCACGACATTCCATTGGTCACGACCTACCACACCGACCTCTACGAGTATGTCCGCCACTACCCGGCTGTCCTGCCTGGCGTGATCGCCCTAACCATGCTCGTCCCCGCCGTCACTGGCGGTGGTATGGCCGAGTACCGCGACAGTCTCAGCTCCATCAAACCCGAGCACAGTGTCGACAAATGGAATCAAAAGATCGTCGAGCGCGGTGTAACCATGGTTCATAATCAATGCGACCTAGTCATCTCCCCGTCTGAAAAGATCGCCAAGCAGCTACGCAGCTGGAAAACCAAATCGCGGATCGCCATCCTACCAACTGGTGTTGATAAAATTACAACAACTCCGCAAACAATTGCCGCCTTCCGCCGTGAATACCACCTATCTGAATCCGATGAAGTCATCCTCTACGTGGGCCGTATCGGTACCGAGAAAAATCTCGGCTTACTCATCAGTGCCTTCGAGATCATCGCTCGCCAGAATGCCAATGCCAAGCTACTCTGCGTTGGCACCGGTGAAGATCTTGACCAGTTCCGGGAAGCCGCCGACCGCACCGGCCACGCAGACCGCATCATCTTTGCCGGACGTATCAGCGACCGCGCCAAAGTTGGCGCCGCCTTCGAAATCTGCAGCCTTTTTGCCTTCCCGTCGGTCGCCGACACCCAGGGCTTAGTGCTCAACGAAGCGGCCCAGGCCGCTAAGCCTCTGGTCATCGTCGATCAGGGCATTACCGACGTGCTCGTAAATGGCCAGAACGGCTACATCACGAAGCCACAAGCCACCAAATTTGCCTCCGCCATCCTCACCATCCTGCGCAACACCAAACTCCAGCAACAGATGGGTCAGCGCAGTCAGGACATCGCCGCCGACTACACAACTAGCCACCAAACCACAAAGTTGTTACGCTTATATGAAGAAACCATCCATCATCATGGCCAGTTCAAAGCTCAAAACCAGCCCCACGAAACCCGTTAGCGAGATCCGCAAGCACTACTATATGGACCGCTACGTTATCATTGCGCCCGGCCGCAATCTCCGGCCGGACTCCTTTTCGCATGCTGGCGAGGCTCACAAGCTCGCCAATCCCAGTTGTCATTTTTGCAACAACACTGAAACCCCCATCTTGAGCCTACCCGGCAGCCGTCATTGGCGAGTCAAAGTCATACCAAATGCCTTCCCTGCGCTCAGCCTGGATAACCCCAACGCCTTCGGCACCCAGGAAGTTATTATCGAGACCCCAGACCACCAGGTTGAGTTCTCCGAACTCCCCCTCGATCACATCGAGGAAGTCTTCACCGCCTACCAATCGCGTCTCACGAGCCTCAACAACATTGAGGGAATTCGTTACGTTTTAGTGTTCAAAAATGACGGCCCACTAGCCGGCGCCAGTGTGCCACACGCCCACAGTCAGATTATTGCGCTCCCGCTTATCCCACCGCACATTGAGTCCGAAAGCAACCACATGAAGACCTACCAAGACGAGCATAATAGCTGTGCCCTATGCGACATTATTGTCTGGGAGGAGGCTCAAAAGGTTCGGGTGATCTTTAGCGACAAGCACTTCGTCGCCATCTCACCATACGCGCCCTCGCAAGGCTTCGCGGTCTGGCTCATGCCGCGCCGCCACGAGCGCAGCTTCACCGGTCTCAACCGCACCGAGCTACATTCTCTGGCCGTCATTCTCAAGCGCATTACCGCCCGCCTCGACCAGTCCAATATTAGCTTCAATTACTTCCTGCAAGAGGCCATCGCCCACCAGGATCACCACATGCTCATCAAAGTTGAACCACGCCCCTTCCGCTGGGCCGGCGCTGAGCTCGGTACTGGTGTTATCATTAACCCTGTGCCGCCAGAATACGCCACATTGTGGTACAAGGGCGAAGCCGACTAGCCCGCCCGAAGTCATCAAAAAAGACCGGTAAATTACCGGTCTTTTTGAATTGCTCCTAATCCATCAGACCCTTCCTCCTCCGTGATGGCGACACAATTATCCTGCTACCGCCAGTTTAGTGTCAATTCGGAAACCTCCAAGTCCATCCTAGGGGCAAGCGGTATTACTTGTTATATTGGCTAGCCGCTTCCCAGGCCATGCTAAAGAAGGCTCTCATAGCTCGTGCCATATCCTCGTTGCGAAGTGTTACCGCCATTGGCCGCGGACCCACGAGCGAAATCATGATCACATAGTCGCCAATCACGCTAATATCACCGCTCAGGGGATATTTATCGGACGGCACATATCGCGACTCCCGAATACTCGACTCATCGCTGTCCTGATAAATTGCCCCGCGTGTACTCGTATAGAGCAAGTGGCTGCGAATACCGTGCCGAATCCGCTCTGGGTTACCTTTGGCCGTACGCCGCTCTGGGAAGAAAGCGTGCAGCTGGTCGGCATTACTCAGCACGTAAATGTCCTTCTCCTCGCCTTTGTACAGGCCAAAGAAGCTCGCAAACAGCGACCTCACGCCATCCGCGCCGTCAAAGAACTTCACCTCTGGCAATTCTTTCGGGATCGCCTTCAGTTTAGTCAGCTCGGGTAAAGCCTGCTCAAAGTTGCTGCGCTGATCCTTCAGTTCATCCTCACGCCTCTCAAGCAAGCGCTCAAGGTTACTCGGGTCCTCTGCTACAAAGAACGTCTTCTTGCCCTTTACACTCTGAGAGACCAGCCCTAGACCAGCCAGCGACTCCAGCACTACGTACGCAGTCACCCGCTTAATCCCGGCCTGGTCAGCAATCCGCTGCACGGGTGACGGACCCACCTTCAAGCAGCCCACGTAGACTCTGGCCTCTTTATTACTCAGACCTAACTCTTCGATATGAGAAATCAGCTGCTGTTCATTCATGCCCTCATCGTAGAATAGGTAATCAGCGCCGTCAATACATATTGACAACACTGTACAGGCAGATTATGTTCGGTTTACGTTCGCATCATCACTTTACAGGATCTGCCATGCTATCACAAATCTACACGCCAGCCCTCTGCCACCTCGAAGGTGCGCTTGTCCAAGTCGAATGCGATCTTGCCAATGGCCTTCCCGGCTTCGTCATAGTCGGGCTAGCCCACAAATCTGTCGACGAAGCCCGCGAGCGCATTCGCAGTGCCATCAAAAACAGTGGCCTCGCCCTGCCTCAGCGCCGCATCACTCTCAACCTCGCACCCGCCGATCTGCCCAAGGACGGCACCGGCTACGACCTCGCGATGGCCGTCTCGGTCCTCGTTGCCAGCGGCCAGCTCGACACCGAAATGACCACCGGTGCGCTATTCTTCGGCGAGTTGTCACTCAACGGCGAGCTCCGGCCGGTCAAAGGCGCTCTGCTTGGCGCCGAGCTTGCCCTCCGGCGTGGCTTCACACATATCTACCTTCCGCCAGACAACACCCAGGAAGCCGCCATGGTCGAAGGTCTCAAGGTCATTGGCGTCAGCTCACTCCAAGAATTATTCAATCATCTGCGCGGCATCAAGCCGCTAGCCGTTGTGAAAAATACCACAAAATTAACTGGCGAAGTCGCTGCTTCAGATATCGACTTCCAGTTCATCAGCGGCCAGAAATACGCCAAACGAGCTCTCGAGATTGCCGCCGCTGGTAGCCACAACATTCTCCTGTCTGGGCCTCCCGGTTCAGGTAAAACTCTGATGTCGCGTGCGTTGATCAGCCTGCTACCAGCTCCCACCTACGAGGAAATGATCCAAATCACCAAGCTCTATAGTGTAGTCGGCCTGAACCATTCCGGTATTATGCGCTCAAGACCGCTCCGCTCGCCCCATCACAGTGCCTCAGCCACCGCCATTATCGGTGGTGGCTCAATCCCCCGCCCGGGAGAAGTCAGCCTGAGCCACCAGGGCATCCTCTTCCTCGACGAGATGCCAGAATTCTCCCATGACGTGCTCGAAGCCCTCCGCCAGCCCCTCGAAGACGGCGAGGTCACTGTCGCCCGGGCCTCAGCCGTCGCCACCTTCCCTGCTCGGTTCATGCTTGTAGCCACCCGCAACCCCTGTCCCTGCGGCTACAACGGCGACGACCGCTGCACCTGCAGCCGGCACCAGGTCAATCTCTATCAGCGCCGATTATCCGGCCCCTTACTCGACCGCATCGACCTTGTCATTGACGTAGCACCAGTGGCTCACGACGAACTGACCGAGGCCCAACTCAGTGAGCCTACCGCACCAATTCGGGCGCGCGTCGCGGCTGCTAGACTCATCCAGGTCAGTCGTCATGGCTCAGCCACACTCAACGCTCATCTAACCACCGCTCAAATTCGTGAGTATTGCGGCCTGGACAACCAAACCCGCCAGCTCGCCCGCTCTGCAGCCGCCCACCTCAAGCTATCGGCCAGGGCCTTCAACCGCCTGCTCAAGGTCTCGCGCACCATCGCCGACCTGGCTGGCAGTCAATCTATTACGCTGGCACACTTCTCCGAAGCTCTGCAGTATCGCTCACGCACACCACTGAGCTAAATTTTTAGCGCGCGATAAATCTGATCATCCAGCGTCGTAGTATTGAACACAAACCACAACAGCAGCTGCAGCGCCACTAAGATTACGATCAATAAGCTAATACGGCGCAGATCCGTTGTAAGATACACAACGGCTGGATTAGCCACTAGCACCGTGGCAGCTGGCCTCGCCGCCTCGCTACTAGCCTCCGCTACCTCAACCTCGGTCCGGCTGACTACCGTCTCAATCGTCCGTGTAGCCTCAACATGCTTAAATTTATGCTTCTTGGTTGCCTTAGACTTCTTTGCCATAATCCGCATTCTATCACATTCCAGATGGCGAGCATTGATTGGCGCCACCACCAGGTCCTATACTAAGAACGTTCGCTAAGTGGAGGTCTACACTTGCTCTACCTGGTCCTGGCTCTAGCGCTAACTGCGCTAGCAATCGCCATAACGGCCGTCTTCAGGATGGCCTTGCTCCAGAAGCGGCTAAACGCCGTGCTCGGCGGCACCGCCCCAGATGCCCTGGAAGCCGTGCTAGCAGGCCACATGAAGCGCGTAGAGACAGTCGACCATCGCCTAGCAGAGCTTGATCAGCGCTACGACGCCCTATCAGTCGCTGCCAGTCTAGCCTCACAGAAGATTTCCATTGTGCGCTTCAATCCCTTCGGCGATACTGGAGGCGATCAGAGCTTCACCTTGGCCGTTCTAGACGCTCACGATTCCGGCTATGTGCTCACCAGCATCCACGGCCGCGAAGGCACGCGCGTCTACGTCAAACCTATCGACTACGCCAAGAGCAAATATACCCTGTCAGACGAGGAGCAACAGGCCCTGCGCCAAGCAATTGCCCGGGTCCCTCAAGAACTCTCCGCCTCAGACAAGGCTAGTAAGGAATAATCATGGCCAGAAAAGACGACATATTAGGTGTGACTGGAGCCGAGACCCTCATCGGCGCCGGTGTCGCGGTGTCGGGCCAGCTCCACGGTGACGGCGACATGGTCATCGACGGCACCGTCACAGGCGACATCAAGACTACCGGAGACATCACCATCGGCGTCAATGGCGAAATCACGTCCGACCTCAAAGGCTCAAATGTCATTATCATTGGCTCAGTCCGTGGCAATATTACCGCCGAAGGTGACGTCAGCATCCGCGAAACCGGTCGTGTCCAGGGCAACATTACCGCCGCCAGCCTATCGATCACCCCTGGCGGCCTCTTCAATGGTCGCAATACCATCCGCAAAACTGACGTGCTCGAACCCACCGAGCCATCAGACCAGACCTAAACCATCATCTGAGGAGCCGGCCATGTACTACTACATCGTCAACCCCGCCGCCGGCCACAGCCAGCTACGTGGGCTCCAGGAGAAGATCCGCGCCCGGCTCGACGAGCTCGGCATCCGCGGCGAATGGGCCAAGACCACCGGCCCAGGCGAGGCCGGCAAAATGGCCGCGGCGGCGGCCGCTAGTGGCCACACTACCATCGTGGCCGTAGGTGGTGATGACACCGTCAATGAAGTCATCAACGGGCTAGCCTCCAATGAGCAGATCGCCATCGGCATCCTGCCGCTCGGCAAAAACAACCGTATCGCCACCCAGCTGGGCATCCGGGGCTGGCAACAAGCCTGTGAGGTCCTAGCCGCTCGGCGGATCACTCCCTATTCACTGATCGCCGCCGGCCAGAAGTTCTTCCTCTCCAACCTAGCCCTGGGTTTCGAAACCGAGTTAGACAAGTCAGTCGACACCACGCGCAGTGGCTGGCAGGCCCGCCTGGCCCAGCTCTGGGCCGGCTGGAGCCAGGCCAAGGACTACACCAGCCTGCGTGCGCGGTTGACCGTCGACGAGCAATACACCATCGAGTGCGACCTCTTCTCTTGCCAGATAGCCAATCAAAAATTTCTCAACCCCACCCTAGACAACCGTCTTGTTGTGTCATTGGCCGGCCACCCAGGCCGCCGTCTACAGCTTGGCGCATACCTCTGGCAGCTTATCCGGCATCACAACGACGCCGCCACCGAGGATGTCGCCACCACCCGCTTTACCGCCGAGCGAGTCGTTCTCGAGACCGATCCCTCCACCAGTATCATGGTCGATGGCAAAGTCACCGGCCGCACACCAGTAGCCATCCGCCTCACTGGCCAGCACGTCCGCTTCATTACCGAAAAGGTCATGGGCGAATTCCAACAAGCTGTCAAAATCCGATATTGACCCTCTAGCCTCAAACTGCTATAGTACCGGGGAGCTTTTCATTAGGAGACCGCCAGATAAACAAAATTCGTGTGAACCGTGAGATTACTGCCCAAACCTTGCGTTTGGTGGGTGCTGACGGCTCACAAATCGGCGTAGTAAGTCTGCGTGAAGCCCTCGAGCTCGCCGAGGAAGCGAATATGGATCTGGCGGAAATTGCTCCTAGCGCCCAACCACCGGTGGCCAAAATTCTGGACTGGGGTAAGTACAAGTACGAACAGACCAAACAGCTCCAGAAAGCCAAGAAACACCAGAAGCAGGTTGAAGTAAAGCAGGTCCGGCTCGGCTTGAAGATCGGTGACCACGATCTCCAGGTCAAGCTCAACAGAGCTCGTAAGTTCCTCGAAGACGGCCACAAGGTCAAGATCAGTCTCCTCTTCCGTGGACGCGAAATCTCGCGCCCGCAATTAGGACATGATATCCTTACCAAGGTCATGGAACAGCTGTCCGATGTCGCCACGCAAGAGCAGGCCCCTATCCTCTCCGGTCGCGACCTTAATATGATTATAGGGATGAAGAAAGATGCCAAAGCTTAAGACTCACAAAGGAATCGCCAAGCGCGTCAAGCTCACCGGCACCGGTAAGCTACTGCACCGTCGCGCCTACCGCGGCCATCTTCTCGCCCACAAGCAGGCCTCTCTCAAGCGTGAATACGTGAAAGAGTTCCAGATTGCCGGTGGCGACCTCCCCAACGTTAAGAAAATGTTAGGAACCCACAATGCGCGTTAAGAGAGGCGTAACTACCCACGCCAAGCACAAAGCCCTGCGCGAGCAGACCAAGGGCTACCAGCTCGTCCGTCGCTCCAGCATCAAGATGGCCCGCCAGGCCATCCTAAAGGCTCTTCAGTACCAGTACCGTGACCGCCGCAACAAGAAGCGCGACTTCCGCGCTCTCTGGGTCAGCCGTATCAGCGCCGCCGCCAAACTGGCCGGCACCAGCTACAGCGTGCTGATGGGCGCCCTCAAGGCCTCCGGCATCACTCTGGACCGCAAGATCCTCGCTGAGCTCGCCGTCAATCAGCCCCAGGCCTTCGAGGCCGTCGTCAAGGCCGCCAAACCGGCCAAGTAGCCTCCTGGACTACTAAAAAAGAGCCGTCAGGCTCTTTTTTAGTACCCATCAATAGTCGTTTACCTAGTCTCATCCCTGGAGCCGCTAAATCGACTCCATTCCTGATTCACCAGCTCGCGCATATGTTCATGAAACTTAGCCGTGCTATATTCTTCTGCCTTCGCCCGGAGCTTCGCCACATCAAACTTCGTCGCCTCCATCCGCTTCATACCATCGAGCACACTCGCCTTCGTCTGCTCCTTAACCAAAATCCCAGTCTCACCATCCGTCACGTATTCCAGCGTACCGCCCTTGGCATAGCCGAGCACCGGCACACCAGCCGCCAGCGCCTCCACTGCCGTGATCCCGAAGTCTTCTTCCTGTAGCCAAACAAAGCCTTTGGCGCCGGCAAACAGACGGTTACGCTCCGCGTCATCCTGCCACCCCAGGAACTCAATATTGTGCTTGGCCAGGGGCTTCTGACGAGCAATCTCCTCGCCCTCGCCCACCACCTTCAGTGGCAGACCCAGCTCATTAAACACCTCTACCGCCAAATCCAGCCGCTTGTAGGCCACCTGGCGGCCCACTATCAAATAATAATCACCCTGCACCCGCTCGAGCTTCGTCAGTGACTCCGTGTCCACACAGGGATACACCACCACTGAATCCCGATGGTAGTACTTTTTGATCCGCTCCTGCACCGCCCGCGAGTTTGCTACATATACGTCCACCCCCTGTGCCGCTCGGTAATCAGCCCGCTTCAACCAACCAATCATTAGCGGAAGCAGCAGCCTCACCAGCCCATTAAGCCTGCCAAACGGCGGATGGGCCAGGTACCATTCGTAGTCACTCCAATAGTAGCGAATCGGCGTATGGCAGTAGCAAATATGGAGCGTATTCGGTCCGGTGCGGACATACTTAGCCTCGGCGCTACACGACGATATCACCAGATCGTACTCACTCAAATCAAGCATTCGAAATGCCAAACCGCGCAGCAACGGGAAAAACTGATGCTTCTTCTTGGCCAGAGGTACTCGGTCGAGCCAGGTCGGACGCACATCTGCATCCTTCAAGTCCGGAAATTTCTCCGGAGTGTACGCCGCGGTATAAATCGGTGCGTTCGGATACATTTGATGTAATTCATACAACACTTTTTCAGCTCCACCCCTCGAGACCAGCCAATGATGCACTAATGCTATTCGTGGTTCAGCCATCAATAAGCCCCTTGTCTAAACAGTAATGCCACCGCCGTCTTGAGCAAAATCTTTACATCGAGCAGCAAGCTCCAATTTTCAATATAGTAGATATCCAGTTTCACTCTTTCGTCATAGCTAATGTCGCTGCGTCCCGAGATCTGCCACAGCCCTGTCATACCAGGCTTCAAAGCCAGGAAGCTAGCGCTCTGCTCGCCATAGCGCTCCAGCTCATGCGGCACAATTGGCCGCGGCCCCACCAAGCTCATGTCGCCCTTCAGTACGTTCAGCAATTGCGGCAGCTCGTCGATACTGGTTCGCCGCAGCCATCGCCCAAGCCGGCTGACACGCGGGTCATCCTCCAGCTTCTGATGCTCCTCAAATTCCGGAATCAGGTCTTCCCGCCCCATGGCCTTAAGTGTCTGAGAGGCATTTTTGTATGGGCGATCAGGACCATCACAATAGCGCCAAATCATCGTTCGAAATTTTACCACCCGCAGCTCGTGGCTGGTGCGGCTCAGTCGCCGGTGCCGGTAAAACACCGGGCCTGGGTCAGTCAGTCTCAGTGCCAAAGCTACCAGCGCAAACACCGGAGATAGTATCACCAGGCCAAATGTTGCGCCAATTACATCAAAAACCCGCTTTGCTATCCTTCCCCAGCCATCCAGCGGCGTGAGTTTAATCTCTATCATCGGCACACCTGCCAAACTGCTCACTTCCGAGTTTGTGGCATACAGCCCGAACTGGTTAGGCACAAACCGGTAGGTTATGTGATGGTTTGTCGCGTAATTCACTAGTTCCAGCACTGCCTCCTGGCTCAGTGCCGAATCAGCCTGGATGATCTCGTCAATCTGCCGCGCTCCCACCCGACTCAATGCCTTGTTCAATGAGTTATAAACCGTCACCCCACGTAGCCGTTTGCTTGCCCCCTGAGCCGTATCAATCGTCCCCAGCAACCGGTACCCCGACCGCACGTTCGACAAGTCATGCGCGATCCGCTGTGCTACCTCACCACTACCCACTAGTAGCGCTTGGTGCACCCCCACACCATAGTTAAACAGCCACCGCTGGATCGCCCGTACTACCGTCCGCCCCAGCAACACAAACACCAGCCCCAGGCCGTAGGCAATAATTGGAATCGCCCGCGACGGGAAGATCGTAACCGGCTGGAAAAAGTCCAATAAGATCGTAAACATCACGCCACCGCTCACCGCCACAAACACCTTGCCAGCCTCCTGCAGTCGTCCCCGCAAACTCGTCTGCGAGTACAGCCCAGTCAGGGCAAAGATCAAAATCCATACTGGTAGCACCACCAGCAACACCTGCAGGAACTCATGACCCGGAGTCGGGTGCGCTACTGGCCGCATCTCAAACCTCACTCTGATAATGAAGGCAGCCACAAACGCACTCAGCAGCGCCAAGAAGTCCAGCGGCACCAAAATAAGGCTAAAGACCAGCTCGCTACGCTTACGCATATCTATTGACTAGCATAGTTGATAATTCCTTGCCAGACCACTGGTAAGCCGGATTCTGTCCCCCATTGCTGGGTGGATGATCATCTCTCTAGGGCTGGTGTTGCCACCAGTCTCCAGCGGCGCGTACGCTTCATCGGGCGAGCAACCCACCCCTTACGGGGCTTGATGGAGCTGCCTTGCAGCAGACGGGGTTTACCTTCCGCACCGGTCACCCGGATTGGCTGTGGGCTCTTACCCCACTCGTTTCACCCTTACCCTTGCGGGCGGTTTCGTTTCTGTGGCACTTTCCCTACGGTCACCCGCGGTTGCCGTTAGCAACCGTCCTGCTCTGTGCTGTCCGGACTTTCCTCGTCGGCCTTTTGAGCCGCCGCGATCATCTTGTGGTCTGACCTCACTATTATACAACCAAAGCTTGCTTATCACAATATCAAACGGTATACTTGCATCTACTCGACGGACCACTTACCAGATTGGAGCTGATCGAGTTGACCATATCATCAACCGTGAACGGATGGCGGGCCTGGCTCAAAACCGAGCTCGGTGCGCAGAGCGACACCGCCGCCTTCTACCGGCCGAATCTCCGAACCCGTGTCACAACCTCGTGGTTCTTCGGCGTCAGCCCCTTCGACGACTCCAGTGGCCTACGCTGGTGGCAGCGCCTTTGGGGAGGGCTGATCTTTCTGATCTTCTACGCCCCCTCCTGGGTGCTCTACGCCGCCTGGCGTAGCATCCGAAGCTGGATCGGCCGGCCCATCAAAGACGCCGGCTAGCGCCGTTCACGCCCTGACTAGCCGGTAGGCCCCTCGTGGACCTGCCGGCTAATTCTTTGCCAACGCGGCGTCAATCGCCTTGTTCACCTCGGCATCCGCCAGCTTGTTTTTCTCGCGGTACACATGTTGATATGTCACATCGTATTGCTTGGCTAGCGCCACCACTGCTTCATAAATTGGCTTCAGTCCAGGATGTTTGACCCGGTACTGGCCATTAAGCTGCCGGCATACCAGCTCCGAATCCATAAACCCATGCACTCGCTTGGGCTGGTACTTCGCCACCGCCTCCAGTGCCAGGCGGACGGCTGTCCATTCGGCCACATTATTAGTATCGGTGCCTAGAAACAGTCCAAAAGCCTCCAGCACTTCATCGTTCATTGTAAGAATCACAACACCACTAGCTGCTGGGCCCGGATTCCCGCGTGATCCACCATCCGTAAAGAACTTCAGTTCATTAATTTGTTCAGCCATTAGGAGTCCTCAATTCTTAACATCCGGTGATCATACCCGCTTGTGTAATCAGTAAAACGACCCCAGGTAGGCACAAACTGCAGCAACACATAATCATCCTCGCCCAGCACATCCATATCTCGGTTGCCTCGCTTCTCATAGTACGCATCCACCACCGCCGGAAGCTGGGCATAATCGCAAATCTCCAACGTCCCTCGCATTTGCAGAGTAAAATCAACCCCCTTGATTGTTCCCACGACACAGGCAGCTTTAATCTTGCCCCCGGCCCTCAACAACGTGCATTTATCGCTAGACCGAGGCGTTACAAAGTAAAATCGCAATGGCGTAGCCTGGTGGTAGTACAAAATTCCCGCAGCATGCACAGTACCCGCCTCATCAATCGGAACAGCCAGCACCGCTGCCGTTTCTCTACTCAAAAAATCAGCCAGGCCAGGGTAATCCAATCCATATGAACCCGGCAAAAGTTGGTCAGCCATACGAAGCGTACTCCTTACCCTAAGCTTACGCGTTACACCTGGTCTAGTCGAGCCACAGGATAGCCTAAATCTGACGCATGCACCTTCAGAACCTGTTTTGGCATGATTGGCCGGTACGCCAGCCATTCCCCATCCACCAATGCATCCGCCTGCTCCCGGTCAAACACATACACAAAACCCCGGTCAGCCAAGGCCTCCGGGTGCTCCACCCCCAGCTCAACCAACGAGTACCGCAGGTCATCATTTGTCTCATCAATCTCGTAGCTTAGATGGACTTTCAACAAGCCCACTTCCCGGCCCCCGGCTAGAGCAAAAAACAGCGCCTCCACTGGCACTTCTGTCAGATAGATCGCCCGGCGGTTGCCGCTATCTTTGGCCGAGTCGTTAGCCAGGCGCGGCTCCAGCGCACCATGCACCAGCGCAGCCGAGCCATGGAACAAATATCCCTGACGCCTCAGCTCATCTAATTGCTTCTCAAGCATAATAATTCCTGGTCGGGGTGACAGGGCTCGAACCTGCGGCCTCACGGCCCCCAGCCGTACGCGCTACCAACTGCGCCACACCCCGACGACCCATGAATTATGCCCCAAAATTGACACTTAGGCAAGATGAAAGGCCGCCTCGTAATATCAGAGGCGGCCCAAGGCCCGTATCAGTATTCGAGCCAAACGGCATCATTCGTCCGCACGATGCCAGGGTTGATCACTGCCAGATAGACGCCGAGATGGCTGCCGTTGAACTTCCTCAGTGCCTGGAGAGCGCCAGGGTTGGCGCCAACCGACCGTTGCTGACGAGTCGTCAGCGCACACCGGCTAGTGGCCTCACGTACCAGGCCCTGAAAGCTCTCGCCAATCCGCAAGCGAGCCCCTACCCACTCGTCCTCCACAAAACCCTCATCTCCCTCCGCTGAGCGGATCAGGAAATTGGGACGGAAACGCCGGTAGTTAGCAGCGTCAGCCGAGCCCGACAAGCGAGCCAGGGTAGCCAGCGATGCCGTACTCAGCAGATGCACGGGGCTGGAGTCCACCAGCACGCCCGGATGCATTGAGAACTTGCTAGTCGTCTCATATGAGCGAGCGCCACCATGACGGCGAGCCCACACCACATTTACCGGACGACCCAGTCGCGCTCCCAGCATCTTCGGCAGCTCAATCGAGCCAGCGTAGTAGCTCTCGCCTTCGGGCGTCCAGACGCTGAAGCTCTCCTGCTCGTACTCGTAGGTCGAGTTGAGCTGGAGCAGCGGCAGGCCTTCGGTCAGCTTTCCGGTCACCACCAGTCCAGTGTCATTCCACCGCACCGCTGCCACCCGGTCGCCCATCAGGCCATGCCAGCTCACCTCCACCTGGTCGAGACGTTCCCCCAGGGTCGACTTGAGTGGGTAGCGAAACATCTCCGCCACCTGCCCAACCAAACGGTCCACTTGTCCTCCCTTCTCTCGAACGGACAAGCTACCAATTCATAGCATGCGTATCCAAATAATTCCAGCTCCGCGCCACCGTCAGGCTTACCAACTTTTCCCTGCTATAAGCAGGTGGGTGCCCGCAGCCACTCGGTCCACGGACCAGGGCGCTCTAGGGCTCCCGTTGGTAGTCTTACAGAGAAAAATGATCAGCCGCGTCGCGTGGCGCAGAGTTACTTCTATTCTACGGCAGCGGTCCAGCCGGAACAATCAGGTTGATAATCGTCCTCGTCACCGCCGCGATCACCGGCGAGATGATCGGGTACCCGAGAAACAGCACCAAAAACAGCACCACCATCCCTGACCGTTCTAGCTTGTCCATGGCCTCCCGCAGCGCCGGAGGTGCCACCGCATACAGCAGTCGTGACCCATCTAGCGGCGGGAACGGGATCATATTAAAGACAAAGAATCCCACATTGACCGTCACGATCGCCCCCAGTATCTGCGTAGACAACACCGTGCTCGGCCCAAACACCAGCCAAGCCCCGAAAAACACCGCCAGCAGCAGGTTGGTCAACGGCCCAGCCGCCGCCACCAGGGCCGCACCCCACCGGCCACCCCGCAGCGCCCACGGATTAAACGGCACCGGCTTGGCCGCGCCAAACACCACCGGGGAGCCAAGCAATATCAACATCGTCGGCAGCAGGAGCGTCATAAAAGGATCAACGTGTGCCAGCGGATTGAGCGTCAGGCGCCCCTGTCGCGCCGCCGTTACATCACCCAAATAATGCCCCACCAGCGCGTGCGCAAACTCGTGCAAGGTCAATGCCAGCACGAGCGCCAGCAGCAAAGCCACAACAGTCGTAATATCAAGTCCCATTGCTCTATTGTATCAGGCAGCGTAAAATATGTCCGATACCTGGGATCCCTCCCCCGAAAAGAGCTTCCCATGAATTGGCACTTACCAAGTCACCGGTACCGTTTGCCCGCGTTGACCCGGCCACAAGCCCGGTTCAACCTGGCATTGCGTCAACTCAAGCAGGGCGACTTCGAACTCACCAGCTGGCTGCCACAGCAAGACGGCATCCAGCGCGGAGCGGTCCTGGACCTTCCATATCATGTCGGCTCACCTACCCGCCCCAGCGTGACCATCACGCTCAGGTATGGCACCGTAACCGCCGACCTCAGTGGAGATCTCATTGGCCTGCAAGTCCACGGCGCCATCCAGCGCGCCTTCGGGGGCTGCACTCCCGATTGGCTCAAGCTGAACATCACGTCCAGCGGCTGGGTTACTACCGACACATTGGCTTCAATTCAGGAATGTGCCTGACCAAGCCCCGCCCTGACGGCCGCAAAGGATTTTTGCGGCCGTAAACTTTTTATGCCCCGCAACCCGTTGACTAATCTGTCGCCTTGAGCTACACTTACGAAGTTATTTTAGGAAACCGCCATGGCCTACGCCTGCGACATCTGCAATAAGGGCAAGCAGTACGGCAACCACGTGCCGTTCTCGCAAAAGAAGACCCAAAAGGTCTGGAAGCCCAATCTCCAACGGCAGCGCCTAAACCTGGGCGGTACCCGTATTCAGGTTAAGCTCTGCACCAGCTGCATCCGCACCCTGGCCAAGTACCAGCGCCAGGACGCCGCCAAGGCCGCTATCGCCGAGCAGCCAGTCGAAGCCACCGTCTAAGCCAGCTGACTCGTCAGAAACAGGCCCGCCCGGGCCTTTTTTGATACCCCAAAATATTGACTAAATAGTCAAAATCGTTCAGAATATACCCGACATCTGCCTACCCTACCGAAAGTGAGGTCAGATGAGCACCACTACCGAACTGCCACCCACCAAGGGACCCGTGGTCGATGCGACCTACCGCAAGCGGACTGCCCAGCTGTTCCTGGCCTGCAAGATCATCTGCTTCACAATGCTGGGCGCCACGCTGCTCGGTGCATTCACCTTCGTTTATGCTCCCAAGCATGTCCATGTCAGCGACCAGGCCGCCTACACCTTCATCGGAGTGAGCCTGGTCGTCATGATCATTTTCTTGATCATGGACAACCGCCTCCGCAAGCGCAAGCAGGCGGAGTACATGGACATGTGCAGCCAGGCGCGCTACGGCTATGACGAGATCTGCTCCAAGGTGGCCGAGCAGCAGGAGATCCCCGTGCGCCGCATCCAGCTCGCTCCGGCGGTGCTGGACACCACAGTCTTCGTCACGCCGGACGGCCGACAGGTCATCGTCCAGCTCGGCGACACGCACATCACGGCCTGGACCAAGTCCGAGGCCCTGCAGAGTCTCGTGGCGTACTTCGAGCCCCAGATCCTCAGGGCAGCCCCGTACGACAACATCCTGAAGTACGAGATGGACCCAGACACATAATCGGGTGGCAAACCCAAAGGGCGCCGGCCTCACATTAGAGGTACGGCGCCCATTTCATATCTTGACTATAATCATACAAAAGTATATAGTAATAATTACATCTGTCCACTCAACCGAAAGCGAGGTCAGATGAGTATCGCTATTCCCCTGCCACCCACCGAGGAACGGGTCATCGACGCGGCCTATCGCAAGCGGACCAGCCGCCTGCTGCTCACAGCCAGAATCATTGGCTGCAGCCTGCTCGCGCTCTGGCTGCTCGGCGCCATCTACATCACCGTCGGCAAGCCAGATCTCAGCACCGCTGGAGCCGTGGTCATTAGTGGCGGTGCCATCGCTCTGATCATCGCCTTCTGCATCTTCGCCAGCCGCGTCAACCAGCGGCAGGAGGCGCAGCGCCACGATGAGTTCAGCAAGGCGCGCTACGGCTACAACGAGCTGTTCACTCGGCTGCTCGACCAGCAAGTCGCCCGGCTCCGCTGCGCCCAACTCGACCCGGCAGTGCCCAGCACCGTGGTGTTTCTTGCCGACGATGGCGAGCGCATCGTACTGCAGCAGTCCGGGCACAGTGTCCATGTCTCGACCCGGTCGGACGATCTAACCGCGCTGGTCGAGGGACTCATCCCGGACCTTCTGAAGGCCCCGCCGTATGACCATATCGTCAAGGTCAAGTTCGGCTAGTCTGGCCGCTCCGGGTGGCAAACCCCAAGGGCGCCGGCCTCACATTAGAGGTACGGCGCCCATTTCATATCCAAAATCGCCTATTCGCCAGAGCGTTTCAGCACCACTACCTGCGTCTCGCCGGTTTCTTCCCGGCCGCTCAACTTCAACTTCGGCTCGGGCTCAGGGCTGGCGCCCATCTCCTTGAGAAAAAGTTCCACGCCGTCTTGTGGCATCGCATATTTCGTCTTGCCGTCACCATAGTGCACCGGCACCACGTAGCTCGGCTCCAACTGCGTGACCACCGCAGCGGCACCCGCTGCGTCCAGCGTCAGACCCGTACCACCCACTGGTACGACCAGCACATCCACGTTACCCAGCGCCTCCGTCTGCTCATTGCCAAGCTTGCCGGCGATGTTGCCAGTCACCACCACGTTAATTCCATCGATCATGATGCCATACACCGTTGCGCGAGTACCATCCTCATCAATGTGCAATTGCGCCGGCACGCCCGTGATCATCGCGCCCTTCACCTCGTATTCACCCGGCCCGTCAATCACCATAGCCGCCGCAGATGACGCCAAGCCTTCCATTGTTGATAAAGTTACAACATCAGCCTTCACATTCAGCTTACCCAGGCCGGCCTCTTCAGTATAAGGATCACACACGACCGTGATGTTCTTACCTGACAGCTTTACACTTCCCGCGCCCAAATACGTAATGTCCAAAGCGTTTCTCCGTTTTATTCGTTGATGTTGCTATGCGCTAGTGACTGCTCTTGCTGACCATCTACTACCACAATTTTCTTGGCCGCCAGAATGCTGGTCACAAACCGGTCATTCAAACTCACCCGGTAGTCATATTCCTCTGGCGTAAGCGCCGAGTAATTGAGCTCACGACCCATATCCTGCTCCAGCTCCGCCACCACCCGAGCTAGCCGCGCTTTGTTGATGTCACCCACCACAAAGATATCGATATTTACCCCCCGCTCGTTCGAAAAGCTGCCAGTCAAAAACGCCAGTTGCACGCTTCCCGTCGAACGAATCTTCTTGGTAATCTGATCCTCTTCGCGGGTCTCCTTGATAACCGGATCCGCACTCTTGGCCGGCATCGCCGTGAAGATCCCCCGCAATTGCTCGTAATACTCGTACTTAGCATTTACCTCGTAGTACAAGCGGTTGTTCGATCCCTCCGAGCCAATAATGCCGATGCTCAGCAAATTGGCCAGCTCGCGCCGCACCGAGTTGATCTGTTCATCAATCTTGCGCGTAATCTCGCGCACATAAAATGGCCGGCCTGGATTATTAAAAAACAGGCTCAGGAGCTTGACCCGTGTCTTCGAACCAAACAGTTGCTCGACCATATTGCTCTCTCACCACTCTTATAACGAATGTAGCCATATTATATCAGGTAACTCACACCTAGGCCAAGAGCGGCCGCCAGCATCACCAGCCACGCCAGCCACAGGCCGATCCGGCTCCATGTTCCGCTCCGGTACTCACCCATGATATCCCGCCGGCTACTGATCAAGGCCACGAGGAAAATCAGCGGCACCGCTGCCACACCGTTACACACCGCCGCAAAGATCAGCGCGTGGATCGGGTCAAGCCCCAGGAAGTTCATCACCAGCCCAACCAGCGTCGAGGCAATGATGACCAAGTAAAACGCCCGGGCATTCGCAAACTTACGGTACAGGCCCTCCTTCCAGCCAAACGTCTCCGCAATCGCGTAGCTTGAGGACCCAGCTAGTACCGGCACACTCAATAAGCCAATACCTACGACTCCCAGCGCAAATATCGCCTTGGCCCACAGCCCAGCGTCGGGGAAGCCCCGCACCAATGGCTCCAAGGCATGTGCCGCGTCCGCCGCCGAGGCGATATTGGTCACGCCGCCACGGTTTAGCACCACCGCGCCCACCACAATGATGAACCAGGCTGTCACATTCGAAAACACCATGCCCACAGCATTGTCCAGCCGCAGATTGCGCAGATACGGCCGGCTCAATCGCGGCACGCCACCCCGCTGCGCTAGTCGGTGCGAAGCGATCTCGTCCTCCACCACCTCGCTCGCCTGCCAGAAAAACAGGTACGGCGAAATAGTCGTGCCCAGTATCGCCACAAACAGATACACATATTCCGGCGTCAGCTGAATGTGCGGCACGAGTGTCGCCTTGAGCGCCTCCAACCATGGCACCCCCACCATAAAAGCCGTCGCAAAGTACGCAAACAGCACGAGCGCCAGCCACTTCAGCAGCTTCACGTAAGCTTTGTAGGCGATAAACACCTGGAGCACCAGCATCAGCACCGCAAACCCGACCGCCAGCACGGGTAGCGGCAGCGGCACGAGTAATTGCATCGAAGCCGCCATCGCACCGATATCAGCACCGATATTCAGAGTGTTGGCGACCACCACCAGCATCACCATGGCATACAGCACCCAGCGCGCATAATGCCGGCTAATCACCGCCGCCAAGCCCTTACCCGTCACCGCCCCCACTCGCATACAGGCCTCCTGTACCGCGATCATCAATGGCAGCGTAAACAGCATCATCCACGGCGTCGACCAGCCAAACTGGGCGCCGGCTTGCGAATACGTCGCGATCCCCGACGGGTCGTCGTCCGCCGCACCCGTAATCACTCCCGGCCCCAGGATTCGCCAAAACCGGCCAAACCCTTTCTGCTCCGAGCGCCGCAATGAGCCAGGCGGCGCTTCGGTCGCCGCTAGCTCACTCTCGGTAATTGCCTCATAGGCCATCAGTGCCATCTCGCTAGCCCTGCCGTTTCATCTCCAGGTACGCCCCGAACCGGGCTTCAGTCAGGCCTTCACGAGCCGACCTCACATGCGAGTAAAACACCGGCGACGAATATGTATCAATCGGCGTCTCCTCGATATTCTTGATCCGCACACCGGCCACCCGTAGCTGTTCCAGTGCGTAGCCGCGGATATCCAGCGTATAGCGCCCATTGGCCGTGATCTTCATGTGCTTGCCCCAGCCACTCACCTCCTGCGTAATCCACGGCTCAAACACATGATGCTCAGCCGACAGGCGCGGACCCAGATAGGCCATTAGGTTTTCTGGCAACGAGCCGTAATGATGATGCAGGTGCTCAATCACCTTGGTCACGAGCTGCTCCTGCAGGCCAAACCGCCCAGCATGGATCAGAGCAATCACCATGGCGCGCGGATCAAACAGCGAGATCGACTGGCAATCAGCCAACAGCACAAACAAGCCCACACCCGGCGTCCGCGTCACCAGCGCGTCCGCCATCACCGGCAGCCCGCTCTCCATCCCGATACCAGCGAAGCCGGCATCCACATCCATGATCACATCGCGGTTATAGGGCCGGAAATAAATCCCGTGGTCCATACTTGTCCCAAGGTCACGCAAGAACACTCGTCGCGCCTTCGCTACCTCATCAGTCGGCCCATACAGCGGCGACATATTGCCAGCCTGCGCCGTAGAGATCCCCTCAACCAGCTGTCCGGTGCTCGCCAGTAGCTGCGAATGAATACTCAAACTCATTGCGGCCTCCCCATCGCTACCTTGGCCGCTTCATGCTCGCGCGCGTCATCCAGTGTCTCCAGTTCATCTACACTGTACCGCCGTCGCAAGGCCTCCAGCAACAAGTGGTCAGCCAGGCGCGGGTTCTTTGGCAGCACCGGACCATGCAGGTAGGTGCCAATCGCTTGGTTGGCCACCGCTCCCTCGCGCTTGCTCCATGGGTTATTGCCGTAACCCTTCCGTATCTTACCGAGCGGCTCCTGCCCAGGCTCCAGCATCGTCTGCCCAGAATGGTTCTCAAATCCCACCAATCGGCCAAATGCAGTATCTATTACAACATTTCCAATCATCCGCACGCGGCCTCCCACCGTGCTGGCGCGGAAAATATTAATGCCCGGCAGCTCGCTGCCTTCCATGGTAGTAAAGCCACGGCCAAACAGTTGGTACGTTCCGCAAATCGTCAGCATCGGCACACCCTCGGCTGCCATCTGCCTCAAATCCTCACCATGCCGCAGCAAGTCCTGCGCAATTACCAGCTGGCCCGAATCCTGGCCACCACCGCCAAATACCAGGTCTACGCGAGCCCAGTCCACCGCAGCTCCTGGCTCCACAGCCACCACCTCCGCCTCATAGCCGCGCCACTCCAACCGCTTGCGCAAAGTCAAAATATTGCCCAGGTCACCATAAATGTTCATTTCGCGCGGATACAAATGCGCGATCACCAGCCGGTGCCCTCTCATGCTCGCACCACCTCTAGCTCCACCAAGCGGCCTAGCCGCTGCCGCACCTCCAGCATCGCCGTATAGGTCGGCAATATAAACACCCGCCCGCCCTCGGGGGTAGCCGCCACCACCGCCTCCAGCGCCTGGTCCAGACTCGGCGCGGCCTTAGCATCCACCCCGGCATAATGCAGCCTCAGAGCCATGTCAGCTCCCCGGATACCAGCCGTCCACACCCGCGGCTGCAGGCGAGCCAAGGCCTCCAGCGGCACATCCCATAGCCACGACACATCCCGGCCATCGGCAAACTTATCATTCACCACCATCAGCGCTACCGGCGCCTTCTGCCCCATCAGAAACGTTTCAAGCACCTGCGTAAACCCGGCCGGATTCTTAATGAGCAGCAGATACAGTGTGCGTCCTTTCACCATCACCTTCTCCACCCGCCCAAACGCCGCGCCAGTCTGAGCCAACGTCTTGGCCATCACCGCCACTTCCAGCCCCGAACCCGCCGCCACCGCTATTGCGGCTAGTGCATTGTACAGATTGTAGGTACCCGGCAGTGGCCACTCCAGATCGTGCCGGTGTCCTTCCACCGACACCGTAAACCGCGTGCCATCCAAGCCAGCTTCCCGCACACTCGTCACCGCCACCTTAGGCTGTGGCCGACTCAGCCCGCAATGAGCACAATGATAATGCCCAATATGACCATAAAACGTCCGGCTAAACGTCAGTCGCTCACCGCACTGCGGACACCGGTCCGAGTCAGTCGCCGTCATCAGTGCCGACGCACTAGCCGACGGCAGGCCCTCAATGCCAAAGTACGTCACCCGCTCGGGCACTGCGTACTTGGCCAAGCTAGCCACCAGCGGGTCATCAGCGTTGAGGTACAGATGCGCCGACGTCGCCGCGATGCCTTGGCCTATCAGTGCAGCCGTCGTATCCAGCTCGCCATAGCGGTCTAGCTGGTCGCGAAACAGGTTCGTCACGACTATCTGCCGTGGCTGCAGCTCGGGAGCCACCCGCCGCAAGCTAGCCTCGTCCACCTCAAACACCGCCATGGTCGCGCGGGTATGGCCCCTCAGATTGAC
This sequence comes from uncultured Candidatus Saccharimonadales bacterium, assembly GCA_964505035.1. Lineage (GTDB taxonomy): Bacteria > Patescibacteriota > Saccharimonadia > UBA4664 > UBA4664 > CAZDGK01. The sequence continues at coordinate 21,100 of CAZDGK010000002.1, read as the reverse complement.
GCTCGCGATCAGCGCCGACAATACCCCGCGCTTCAGGTTCGAACCAGTACGGTTGGTCAGCACTCGCTCACCAGCCGCCTCTAGCATCGCCACGAGCAGCTTCGTGGTCGTAGTCTTGCCATTGGTCCCAGTCACCAGGATCACACCCTTGGGCAATTGCCGCACCAGCCGGCGGCCAAGACCTGGATCAATTCGCTCTGCCACCAGCCCCGGCAGCGCTGCACCACCACCACGCGCCAGGACCTGACTCAGTTTCTGAGTGGTCTTGGCAATCAGCAATGTCGCGGCGGTACGCATACCTGCATTATATCAATTCATTCCTCAAGAACGCACCTACCAATCGCTCGGCCTCTTCTGGCCGGTCAAGCCAGCGAATAGCCGGGTTGCGCCGAAACCATGTCAGCTGCTTCTTCACCAGCAGCTGGTCTCCCCGCACGAAATCCGCGGCGCCTTGCTCCACCGTTTCGGTACCCAAGACGACGTCCTTGAAGGCTCGGTAGCCGATACCGCTCATGGCCTCTGACTCCCAGCCGTAGGTTTCACCAATATGTCGCACCTCATCAATAAACCCTCTGGCAAGCATTTTTTCGACGCGCTGCTCAATGCGATTTTGAATAACTTCTTTGTTCAGACTCATACCCAGGCACAAAATGCCTGGTCGCACATCAGTCCGCCGGCCTCGCCCTTGGCCGGCCGTTTCCAGCGCTCGAATCACCCGCCGGCGATTGGCCATATCAACCGTCCCCGCCGCCTCCGGGTCCTCAGCCGCCAACAACTCCCGCAGCTCATCGTCCGTCAGCGCCTCAAGCTGAGCGCGCCTCTCGGCATCGGCTGCCGCCGGAAACTCGTAATCAAATAGCACCGCATCAATATACAAACCGCTCCCTCCCACCAGGAAAGGCACCCGTCCCCGACTCCAGATATCGTGTATCGCCGCCTCCGCCAAATCTTTAAATGCCGCTGCGCTCAGCACCTCGCCCGGGTCCACTACATCCAGCAGATGGTGGGGCACCTTCGCCTGCTCGGCTGCCGTCGGCTTGGCGGTACCAATATCCATGCCGCGGTACACCGTCCGCGAATCCGCACACACAATCTCGCCATTAAATCGCTCTGCCAAAGCCAAAGCCAAATCAGTCTTACCCGAAGCAGTCGGCCCAACAATGGCAATAAGTTTTACATTTGGATCGATCATTGTTGTAAATAAGTCTACAAACCTAGTCCCATTTGCGATGGCTCTTCACCAGGAGGCCACCATAGCAACCGCTCAACATCGACATTACCCTGCTCATCAATCTCCACTCCCTCCTCAGCCAGCCGGCGCGCCTGTTCGCTCCGCCCGCCATAGTACCCAGACGCCAAGCCACCCTGCTTATTCACTACTCGGTGCCACGGCAATGACTCCGGGCCGTAGTGGGCCACACCGCCGACAATCCGAGCTGCCCGCGGACTGCCACTGAGCGCCGCCAGCTGGCCGTACGTCATCACCCGGCCCGCCGGGATCTGGGCCACGTACGCGTACACCCGCTCGGCAAACTCAGCCTCCGGTCGCTCCACCTAACCCTCCGCCACAGCCTTTAGCCGCCACACCCCGTCACGCGTCTCAAGATCTGGGCTCACATCCGTCCGCCGCTCCCAATCTTGCTCCGCTAGCGTGCCCTGCGGGTCCAGGATCGCAATTGTGCCATACTTCACCCCACCCAGCCCACTGGTAAAGTTGCCCGACTCCGCATACACGATCCGGTCGGGCAAAGCCTCCACTACCAGCACCACGTGATCTCCCTCCACCCCGGTAGTCTTGATCATGTCCCCTGCCCGCACCTGGTCTAGACTCATCACTCGGTCCGCCACGATAGGGTCCGTCAACCGTCGCACATTCACATGGTTCACCGGATCCCGTCGCCACCACCGGCAGACCTCGCTCAGCGCTACCGCCTCCGGCAATCGTCCCAAGTCCGGCGTCAGCGTCTTCCGAGCCGGCACATACTTGAGCGTCTCGATCACTTCACTCCGATAAAACACCAGGTATTGCGCCAGTCGCTGGCCACGCTGCTGCAACCATTGATCGAGCACATAGTAAACAAACCCAGAGCAGTCTACGCCTAGACCATACTTACGCATCTGCTCACGCATCCCCTGCTCAGTCTGCGGCCACTCCGCCTGCGGCACCACACCCAATCGTCGGCGCAGCACCCGCTCCAGCTGCGCTGGCGTCCCCTTACCCCGGTACGGTGCGTCTAGCCAGTACAGATGATTGTCTCGGTTGCGCCAGTACGGCGTCCAAAACCGCACGCCATTCACATCCAATTGGTATCGCTCAATAATCGGTTTCAGATTCATCCCAGCATCTCCAACAATTGCTCCTTCCAGCCACCCAGGAAACCCCCGCCCGGACAAACCGTCTTCGGATTAGCCTCACAGTGACCAATTACCCGCTCGGCCAGCACCTGCGGGTAATGCTCTTTGATCAGCCCGGCCACCACCTCCAGCACCACCCGCTCCGGGTCTCGCTGCTCATAGTCGTTGTCCAAGCAAATGGCCACACTCCGCCGGTTCACTTCCCAGTTACCCGCCTGCCAGCCGATCTGATCATCCGCCAGCAGTCGCTCCGACGAGCCGTCCATCCGCACAAACCAATGATAAGCATGGAAGGTTTGCCGACCCTGCTGATCGAAGTGGTTGCTCCAGATCGGCTGGCCTTGCAAATGCTCCTCACCCGGCACGCTCGGCTTCAGGTAGTACGGCACATACACGTTCAGCAAATGGACCGCGTTCATATAGCTCAACGAGTAGCCCGGCTCAGCGCTAGTGTGATGAATCACCACCGTGTCTACCGGCAGCCGCTGCTCGTCCAGGTTGTCGCCATGATCAGCCAGCGCCACCTCGCCAACCTCCAGTCGCTCAGCTACGAAGTCACGAAACGTCCTTCGCATGAGCCGCCCCTCTTCGCCCCCAACCTCCTCAGACCGCTGCCGCAATGCCTGCAACTCGTCTGCCATCTGTACATACCAGTCCGGTTGGCGCAGAACCTCGGCCCAGCGTTGCTCGTCAAAGTCAGCCATTATGCTTTCAGCATACTCCGCAGTGAGCGCTCCTTCACCTCAAGCTGTAGCGCCTCGGCCAATTCACCGACCGTCATCTCACCCTCAAACTCACCGTGACCCTGACGCAGCCGCGGACTCACCCGGCCGCTCTCCCGCTCCTTCTCGCCAATCACTAGCGTGTAGGGCACCTTGGCCACACCCGCCGCCCGGATCTTCTTGCCAACGCTCTCCGCGCTAGCATCCACGCCCACGCGCAATCCGGCGCCGGCCAGTTCAGCCCGCACCTTCTCGGTATATTTAGCCAGCTCCTTGGTGTCGTTCACCGGCGCCAGCCGCACCTGCTCGGGCGCCAGCCACAGCGGGAAGGCCCCGGCCGTCGACTCGATCACCAGCACCATAAACCGCTCAATCGAGCCCATAATGGCCGCGTGCACCATCACAATCCGCTCATTCTCGCCGGCCTCATTCACGCATGTCAGGTCAAAGCCTTCCGGCTGGCCAAAGTCGATCTGCACCGTGCCGGCCTGAAACTCCCGGCCCAGCACGTCGCGGCCCACAAAGTCCAGCTTTGGCCCATAAAACGCCGACTCGCCCAGCCCGTCGACATACTCAACGCCTTTGGCCTCCACTACGCTCTGGAGCTGTGCCTCGGCCTTCTTCCACATCTCCGGCGTCCCAAGGTACTTGTCCATCTGGTTGGGATCGTGCCGCGAGAGCCGCACCTGCAGCTCAAAACCAAACGTCCGGTTAAACGTGGTGATGATATCCCAAATCCGACTGACCTCGCCCTCTACCTGGGCTGGCCGGCAAAACACGTGCGCATCGTCCTGAGTAATCGCCCGCACCCGGCTCAGTCCACTCAGCTCGCCGCTCTGCTCATCACGGTAGGCCATAGTAGTCTCGCGGTAGCGGATCGGCAGGTCGCGGTAGCTCCGCACCTGGCTAGTATAGATCTGAGTGTGGTGCGGACATTGCATCGGCTTCATCGCAAACAAATGCCCTTCGCGGGTGTTGATCTTAAACAACTCCTCCGAGAATTTCTTCCAGTGACCACTCTTCTCGTACAGGTCCTTCTTGGTAATGTGCGGCACCGTCACAGCGTCATACCCGCCGCCAATCGTCTGCCGCAGCTCCTGCACATAGTTGTTCAACTGCTCGCGAATGATGGTTCCTCTCGGAGTAAACAGCGGCAGCCCCGGCCCCACCAGGTCGCTAAACACAAACAAATCCAGCTCCTTGCCCAGCTTGCGGTGGTCGCGCTTTTCGGCCTCTTCCAGCATATGCAAATGCTCATCCAGCTCGGCCTTTGTTGTAAATCCTACACCATAGACCCGCTGCAACTGAGCGTTCTTTTCATTACCGCGCCAGTACGCACCAGATATGCGCATCAATTTGAAAGCACCTACCTTGCCGGTGCTCGCCACATGCGGCCCGCGGCACAGGTCAGTAAACGGCCCGTCCGTGTAAATGCTCACCTCATCCACTTTCGACCCCTCATCCAGGCCTAGCTGGCTCCGATCAATTTCTTTCGCCACCGTCGTGCCGTGCTCTTTGAGGTCCTTCAGCAGCTCAAGCTTGTAGGTCTGCCTCCGCTTGCCAAAGTACTCAATGGCCTCATCCAGCTTCATATGTGAGTGCTCAAACGGGTAATCAGCCGCTACGATTTCGGCCATTTTTGCCTCTATAGTAGCCAAATCCTCGTCAGTCAGCTTCGGCTCGGCATCCACATCGTAGTAGAAACCATGCTCCACCACCGGCCCAATCCCAAACTTGGTCTTCGGGTGCAACTCCTGAATCGCCGTCGCCATGATATGCGCCAGCGAATGGCGCATCGCATACAGTTGCTCTGCTGAATTGTCCTTACTCATCGAACTCTCTCCCTTAATACGCAAAAGACGCGCCGGTCTTCCGCGCGTCTGGGCCCATCGTATCGGGCGGTTCCACCAGACTTCCGTCATAGAGACGGCACTTTCTTCGCCGATGTGCGCCACCGGCAGCGGAGCTCGCGGGGTGGTAAGGCCCGGTCAACACTCTCTTGGACTAGCCCGAGTATACGCCACGCTCACGCTCAAGTCAAAACGCTCTACGCGACGGGTCCGTGTTCGATCAGCTCCCTCAGCTCGGCCGGCGTATTCTCTCTGGCCGACGGGTAAACCTGCCAGTATCGCCCCACCACCGCCTGAGCCGCTAGCCCGACAGTTGTCGTTCGCATATCATAACCACCCTCGCGTAGTCTGATTTCCTCATCCCAACACTCCCCGAGCAACTGCGGAAACTGTTCAAACACTTCCCGGTACTCAACTGGAGTCGGATGGCCCTCCAGCCCATAAAAGGCAAACTGGCTGAGGTAGCGACTGTTTGTTGTTGGCTCACCTCCACTGTCGTCAACCGACCGCTTTCTACCCGTCGCATTCGCACGCAAATAGTCGTAGTCACCACCAATCATCGACATCATCAGACTGAGCCTCATATTCCTCAGATTTTCCGGCGTCGACTCTTGGGGCCGCCTATTCAATAAAGACTCTAGTTGACCATAAACGGTGTTTACCATCCCCGCTACCGCTTCATGATGTTCAACAGCCGTGAACTTCATGTGACTATCTGGCCTGGTATACTCCTCAGCTAGCTTGATCACCGTCTCCTTGGCTGCCAATACCTTTTCGAGCGTCATGCATTCCGGATGAGCCGTCCGCAGGTAGCTCAGCCACCCCACCTGGACTGCCAATCCACCCTGGCTAAAACGAAAGCTTTCGATAATCAGCCGCGCCGCCGGAGTAGGAGTATAGGCAGCCCGCTCGGTAGTCTCAGGCTCAGCACCAAGCGCGCTGCTCAGCTTGGCCTGTTCCCATCCCGCTTCCGGTTCCACATTCGACTTCAGATCTTGCTCCGCCATAGCCTCCCCTAAAATATTGAATTGATCATCATTTTACGCTATAGTTCTCCCTTGTAGTACCCGGATCCTTAGCTCAGCTGGCTAGAGCACTTCATTGACGTTGAAGGGGTCAGAGGTTCGAATCCTCTAGGATCCACCAGGAATTATTCGTCCAATCTATTGACCTATAGATCAATTTATTATACAATTACCAAGTCCACTACCCGCCTATCCCTCGGGAGGCAACTGTGTTTTGGCTCTATTGGTTCGCTGCCGGCGCAGGCGCGCTCGTCCTGGATCTCATCATCCCGACGAACCGTTTCCACCTGGAGTTGTCGAAGAAGCGCTACACGACCGTGGGCTGCATCATCATGATCGCACTCCCCCTCGTGTCCGTGCCGCTCTTGGCCTTCATCGTGGCCAAGAACCTGCAGCTCTACTACGCCGACCGCCGGAACCCGCTGTCCAGCGACATCAACGAGGCCGTCTGGCGGCTGGTCAAGCTGCGGCGCGTCAAGCCCCGCACTGACGAGGTCGTCACCGAGTACGCGATTGTGCTCAAGATCCTCAAGGAGATGCGCGAGCAGCCGGGCAACTTCCGGGCCTCGGCAGCCGTCAAGTCCAGCGCCGACTGGCGCCAGGACCTCGAAAACCGTCGCACAGCAGTGCGGCAGGCCTACGAGGAGCTCAGCGCCGACCAGCCGTCCGCCTGACACCACAACCCAAGCACACCGGGCCTGCTGCACATTGCCAGCAGGCCTTCCTCTTTCTTCGCGGCCCAAAATACGCTATCATCTCAAAGTCGTGGGCAATTAGCTCAGTTGGTTAGAGCGCACGGTTCACATCCGTGAGGTCAGAGGTTCGAGCCCTCTATTGCCCACCAGATATTATTCCCCAGCCAACCCCGCGCCTGCGGGGTTTGTGCTTTCCTCTTACCAGGGCCACAAAAATACATTCCGCTAATGCTTGCGGGCCAAACGTCAGCCGCGTTAGGCTAGTAATTGTATTGTGTGAAGTGCCAGCGTAAGAGGTTTGGAAGCATGCTGAGTCAGCAAATCGCCGACAAGATACGCGCCAAAGTCAGCGCCCTGGTCAGCCAGGAGCTGCGTATCGTCGACGCCACTGGCCAAACCCTCGCCGCCACTCCCGCCCTCAGCTCCGAAGCCGTCAAGCTAGCTGACTTCCCCTGGGCCATCCCCTTCTCCTACGGCGGCAATGTCGTCGGCTACATCATTCTCGAGGCCGAGATGTCCAACCATGCCGAGATCGCCCCACTCATCCGCTCCATCGCCGAGCTTGTCATGCACCAGTCCCTCGTGCTCGAGCAAATCCCCCGCGCCGACGAGCGGCTCGACAAGTTCATCTACGACCTGCTCAACCAACCACAGCCCGACTGGCCACTGCTGGCCGCCGAAGCCCGCCTGTTCGACATCCAGCTCGAGCGGCCGCGCATTGCCATCGTCATCCAGATCGACGATCCGCAGCTCACCAGTCGCCTGCGCGACCCCGCCGGCGACCGCGAAGTCCGCCTCACCCGCTACAAATTCGGCATCACCCGCGCACTCAATTCGTTCTACACCTCCAGTCGCGAAAACGTTGTCAGCTACCTGGGCGGCACCAGCTTCTGCATTCTCAAAGATCTGCTACCCGAAGAGGGCGGCGAGTTAGCCACGCATCTCGAAGCCTTCAAGAAGTCTCTCAGCGCCATCTACGGCATCCTCAAGAGTGAACTCAAGCTCCCCGCCACCGTCGGCGTCGGCAACTATCACCCCGGCCTCGAAGGCCTGCGCCAGAGCTACCATGAAGCCATCTCGGCCATCGAGCTCGGCGCCCAGACCTGGGACCAAGACCGCATCTACCATATCGACGATTTCGGCGTCGTCGCGCCACTGCTCTCCGGCGTGGACGAGTCCAACATCTACTTCTCCCGTGAGCTTCTCGAGCGCCTGGGCGAAAACCAAGAAATCATCCAGACGCTCGAAGCCTTCTTCGCCTTCGATATGTCCCTCACCCGTACCGCCGAGACGCTCGGCATCCACCGCAACACGCTCGTGTACCGCCTCGACCGTATTACCGAAACCCTCGGCCTCGACCCCCGAGTCTTCGATGACGCCATCCAGATCAAGCTAGCTATCCTCTATAACCGTTTTGTGGAGCCCGGCCGTGTTACTCAATAGCGCCCTCGCCAAGCAAATCGTCGACAAAGCTCACTCTATCCTCAAGCGTGACATTATTCTGTGCGACCTCGCCGGCCAGCTCATTGCCAGCAACAACGGCCAGAAGCGCGTCTTCGTCCCCGAAGCCCTCAATGTCGCCCAAACCGGCCACGCCCTGACCGGCGATTTCGAGGAGCGCCAGACCAAGTGGTGGCCATTCGTTTACGAAGACCAAACCATTGCCGTGTTTGGTCTGCCACTTGATACCGGCCCCATCACCCAGGAGGCCACCACTCTGCTGCAAGGGCTAGCCGAGGTCATCGTCTACCAGCATTTCCTGCTCGATAAGATCCAGTCTGCCGAGCGCGTCCGAGCCGACTTCATTCACCATGCTCTCACCGAGAATTCCGTCGATGTCGACGACATCTACCGGCAGGCCGACATCCTGCAGCTCAACCTCCGCACCCCGCAAGCCGCCGTCATTATCCATCTCGACGGGCTCGAGAACCGCGTCCGCAAGGACCACTCCCATCTCTCTTCCGAAGAGCAACAGCTCCAGCTCGACCAGGTCACCGAGAGTCTCAGCCAGCGCATTCGTGAAGGCCTGCAGAACCTCCCCGAAAACCTCGTGGCCTACGTCGGCTCAGATCAGTTTGCCCTCCTCAAAGGCATCACCGGCGACAATCTAACCACCCTCAACACCATCCGCTACCTTACCGAAAAAAGCGACTACCTGTTTGAATTGTTGCAAAAATTACAACTAAAGTACTCCGTCACCATCGGCATCGGTCAGTTCTATCCAGATCTGCGCGGCCTGCGCAAAAGTTACCAGGATGCCAAACTCGCCCTGGAAGTCGGCAGCAAAGTCTGGGGGCTCGGCCGCACCTATCACATCAAGCGCGTCGGCATGTTCATCACCCTGGCCAACACCAGCCAGGACCGCAAGGCCGAGCTGGCCCATCAAATTCTCTCGCCCCTCCTGCGCGACGAGCAGCTCTTCAAAACCGTCCAGGCCTTCTTAGCTAGCGGCCTCAACCTCACCGAAGCCGCCGACAAGCTCCACATCCACCGCAATACTCTCATTTACCGTCTCGACAAGACCAAGAAGCTCATCGGTCTGGACCCACGCCATTTCGACGACGCTCTGCAGATCAAGTTGGGTCTCATGTTCTATCAAGACACCCCCGAAACCGTCTAGCATTGGTGTTATATCACAAGCAAAGCGTTATTCAACCTTGTCAATTTTGGTAAAATGACGCTACCTGTTAGCCCTGAATGACGCTATTTTAAATAACGTCATTCAGGCTGCCGCGGAACACCGACAGCCTGTGGTGAGGCAATGTAAGTGAGGTATATATGCAAGAAGAAAAATGGGACGAATATGAGCTTTCCTATCTGGAAACTCACACCACAAACGATCCGCTAAGTAGCATGGACCCCGAGGCTCAGGAAGCCTTGGAAGCCCCCTACTCAAGGCAACCCGGCCTCAACGAGGACCAAGTCGCCCGCATCACCGAGGACTCCCTCGGCCACAGCCCGCGCTACCCTCACCAGCGGCCTCAGGAACAGACTCTGTTCCCCGCTAAGCCCGCTCATTCCGTCTAAATCCCTGAGGAACCCGCCCTATCAGCGGGTTTTCTCAAGGCTTGACTGTTCGGTTTATATTCGGTATCCTACCTACGGAGGGTGATAATCAAGGAGGATTACACATGTCTGAATCAATCGAACAGTTACGCATTTACCGAACCGCCCGCGGACTCGAAGACCAAGTCTACGAGCTGGTTAAAAACCTTCCGGCCGAGCAGTTCTATGGCCTGGGCAACGATCTCCGCCGCTCCAGCGCCGCCGTCTCCCACCATATCATGGAAACCCACCGTCTCTTCAGCTACCGGCTCAAGCTCGACTCCCTAGCTGCTGCCCGCCGCGAAGCCGAGGTTACCCAAAAGCATCTAGAGACTGCTCGTGCCTTCGGCGCCACTACCGAGCTACTCAACGAGTATACCGGTGTTATCAAACAATCCTGGGGTCTCAGCAAGTGGCTCAAAACCAAGCTAGCCGAGCGCCAAGAAAAAACCGAGATCACTGCCAAAGAAGAAATGGCCTCAGCCGCCATCTAAGCCCCTCAGGAGGCCTCATGAGCACCGACCTGAATACCGAAGAGGTTAACGAGCCAGTCCACGTCCTAGCCTCCTTCCGGCACGCCAGCCGGGGCGGTAGCCTTGCCAAACCCGAAGTCATGGAGTGGCGTGGTCGCCGCTACCGTATCACCGACACGGGCCTGCGCTGGCCCACGAGCAAAGGCCGGCGGATGCTACACCGGTTTACCTTCAGTCACAACGGCTCCTGTTTTGAGCTAGAGTTTGACGCCGAAGCCCTCACCTGGCAGCTGCTGCGACTCAGCACCGAAGCCTAACGGAGGCTCTTACAAACCCATGGAGTTACCCATCAACCCCGCGCCCAGCGAGATCATGCACATTGATCTCAACGCCTGCTTTGCCATGACTGAACAGCAAGCCAATCCCCTGCTTCGAGGCCGGCCAGTCGGCGTCACCAACCGCGCCGGCAGTGAGTGGGGCACCATCATCGCTCCATCCTACGAGGCCAAGCGGCTTGGCGTCCGCTGCGGCACCAGCGTGCATGAAGCCAGGCAGCTCGCCCCTGGCATCGCCATCGTCGAAACCGACCCACCCAAATACCGCTACGTCCATGGCGTCATCAAGGGCATCTTCGAGGACTATGCGCCCCGTGTCACGATGAAGTCCATCGACGAAGGCGTTCTAGACTTCCGCGGCACCACTACGCTTCGACGAGGCCGGTCGCTCGAGGACATTGGGTACGAGATCAAAGACCGCGTCAAGGAAGCTCTCGGGAGCTGGATGACTATCAATGTCGGTCTAGCCTCTAATTGGTTCCTGGCCAAGCTCGCCGCCGGCCTCAACAAGCCAGATGGCCTCGACGTCATCACTCAGCACAACCTAGAAGGCGTCTATCACTACACCAAGCTCATGGATCTCAACGGCATCAACCACCGCCTGCGAGCCAGGCTCATGGCCAATGGTATCGCTACCCCCTACGAATTCCTGCACACCCCCGAGCGAGTCCTTAGCAAGCAGGTCTTTGGCAGCATCCATGGCCGCCACTGGTATTACCGCCTACGCGGCTACGAAGTCGACGACATCACCTTCGGTATGCGCCAGGTCGGCAAGCAATATGTCCTACACCACCGCACAGCCGACCCAGAGGAGCTCGGCCAGGTCCTCTACAAGCTCTGCTACTACATCAGCCGGCGCCTGCGCAAGTTTGACCTAGCCGCCCGAGGTGTCCACCTCAACATCAACTACGTCTCGCCACCCAGTGCCGGCACCGGCCGCTTCACCGATGGTTGGTCCAGGCGCTGGTCCAACCGCTGGTTTCGCCGCCATGTCTTTGGCGCGCCAGCCGCCAACCTACACGACCTATTCGAACGCACCATCTGGCTATTCAATCAAAGTCCGGCGGGCCAAACCGTCCTCAGCTTCAGCCTGTCCACCTACCTGCTCGAACCACGCCACCACGAACAGCTTCACCTCTACGAAACCCTCGCCCAGCGTGACGAGCGTGTCGACCAGGCGCTGCAAGTCGTCAACGACCGCTATGGCGACCTCACCCTCATCCCGGCCCGTCTTATCGGCACCGAGGGCTATGTAGCCGATAAAATTGCCTTCGGCAGCACCCGCTACCTGCTCACCCAGGACCCCCGCTAATCGAGCTGGTTAGACCTCATTCAAACCCAACGCCAAAGCAATCCGCCGAGCCACCTCACCAGGCGATCCATATGCATCCACTTCAGTCACCAAGCCGGCCGACCGGTAGCGCTCAATGCCAAGCATCGTCTCTTCCCGGTAGCGCCGCCACCGCTCGTTGAGCACCTCACCCGCTTCATCGTACCGGCCGCGCTTCAGGCTTCGCCGCCGTGCCACTGCCTCGCTAATCTGCAGCAAAACCACCCGCTCAAGCCGGCGGCCTAGCTCTGGCAGCTTAGCCATCAGCCAGTCTGCCTCCTGCGGCTTCTTTGGGCCATCCATCACAATCATCTGCGCAGCAGGCACCGCCGCGATCGCCGCGCCCAGCAGCCGCTCCAACTGTGCTGCCGGCACCAAGTCGCCCCGGCCCATCGTTGCCATTAGTTGCGGGTTGGCTTCGTCGCGCAGCAGCTGGCCGGTCGATAGATACACCGCCCCCAGCCGCTCAGCCAGTCGCTCACCCTGAGAGCTCTTGCCCGAGTTGGGTGGCCCAGCAATAGCAATTACTCGTCCAACCGAATCCATACCCCATTATAGGCCTGCTCAAGCACTACCCGAAAGTCCCGGCCCACCGCTTCCAGCTCACGATCTCCATCCAGTACCACCTGAGCGTAGTCCCGACCAGCCGCTCCATACCTCCGCCATCCTGGCGCCACCACCTGGTCAAAGTATTCGCCGTCAAACCCCGCCGGATCCCTCTCCTCGCGCCGCCGCCGCTGCGCCACCACGCTCGTCTCCAGATACACCCGACAATCAAGTAGGTCTCTCACCCTCGGCTCGGCATACAGCAAAAACCCCTCTACCAGCACAATCGGCGCCGGCTGCGCGACCCGGCTGCCTGTCCGCCGCCCCTCCGGCTTTGAGTAAATCGGCACCTCCGCCTCCCGGCCTGCTCGCAGCTCGCTCAAGCACTGGCATAGCTCGTCACACCGGATGTTCTCCGGCAATTCCCAGTTGCGCCACCCGCCCACCATCGGGAACTCCACCGCTTCCCGGAAAAACGCATCCAACTTCACCACCTCCAGATAATTCAACTCTGCCTGAGCCCACCGCGCCAGAGTACTCTTACCAGACGCACTCGGGCCGGCTAGTCCTATCAGAACTGGCCGGCCCGCACTCACCGCTGCACCTGCAGCAGCTTATTTGATTGGTAGAAGCACTCCACACTGCCCGGCTCCCACCAGCCTTCCAGGAAGGGCTTCAGGATCAACTCCGGCCGGTGGAATGGCACCTGGCCTGGCGACAGCACCATGCTTAGCACGTGCGACCCCTGCGAATCCCGAATCTGAATCAGCTGCTGACCGCGGAAAGTCTCCCGCAGCCGCACCACCGCTCGCCGGATGGCCACGTCCTGCACATGCGTCCGGCTGGTCTCCTGCTTCAGATAGTCGAGCCCACTGGCCACATTGCTCGGTGCATCGTCATACACATCCGAGGCCGATTCAACCAGCTGAGCCAGCCAGGGCAATCCCTGACTGCTCCCCAGATAGGCCACATAGGCATCCTCGTACAGAAGCACCATCTGCTCAAAGCCAAACAGCCGGCCGTCCGCCTCCCACACGATGCGCCATTGGCCCCGCCCGTATTGTGCGTCGTAGGCTGCCCTTCGCTCGTCCCGGTGCCTTCCAAAGTACCCGGGGCGATCTACCGTCTCCCAGTTGGTCATTGCATGATCCTTTCAATAACAGGGATATTTGCACTCTACCAAGCCAAAAACTAAATCATAGCCCCATATATCGCCATGCCACCCACCAGCCTTCTCGATTTGCCCACAGGTTTTCCACTGGCCAAATCTACAGTCATATGACAATATCTAGTCATGAAATGTCCGTTTTGTCGCGAAGACACCACCGAGGTTTATAATTCTCGCACCACCAAATTTGGCACCCAGATTTGGCGCCGTCGCCGCTGCAGCCACTGTCACGAGTCATTTACCACCTACGAAGCCCCCGATCTTGGCTTTCTCAAGGTCATCAAGAAGTCCGGCAAAAAGCAGCGCTACTCCCGCGCCAAGCTCTATTCCGGCATTTATGGCGCCTTCCTCTCCATCCCCGCCAAGGAAACTACCGTCGACGCCGTCACCGACACCATCGAGGCCAAGCTTCTGGATACCAGGCAGCGCGAGCTCGCCTCCTCGGAGATTGCCCGCCTTACCCTCACCACGCTCAAGCATTTCAACACCGCCGCCTTCGTCCGCTACCTGGCCTACCAGACAGACCTCGCCAGCGATGCCCAGCTCAAAAAAGAGCTCGGCAAATACTAGCGCTCATCAAAAAGAGGCTCCGCAGAGCCTCTTTTTGTCATGGTCAATTGGCAGTCGACTACTTTTTGTCCTCTTCAGCCGCCTCGCCAGCCGCCGCTTCCCCTTCCTCGACGCCCTCTGGCAGCGCCTCGGCTACAGCCTCCTCGAGCTCAGCCAATTCCTCGTCACTGCGCGGCGGGTCTACCTTCGCCACCAGCGTGTCCAAATCCTCGATCATCAGCTTCACACCCTCGGGCACCTTCAGGTCACCCACCGTAATGGTCTTCTCAAAGTCATCCAGCACTGAGATATCTACCTCGAAGTTCTCTGGCAATCTATCAGGCAAGCACTCCACTTCAATGGCTTCTAGATTCTTCACCAGCGTACCCTCATCCTGATACACAGCCGTCGACTCACCCACGTAGTGGATCGGCACTTCCGCCCTCAGCTCTTCGTCCATGCGCACCAGATAGAAGTCAGCGTGTGTCAGGCGGCCGCGCATTGGCTCGCGCTGAACGTCATAGATCAGTACGTTGGTCACGGCACCGTCACCCACCTTCAAGCCAACAATCTTATTCCCGCCAGCCCGGTCATAGACCCGCTCCAGCTCACGAGAATCCAGTTCCAATGATTCCGGTTGGACGCCGTGACCATACATTACGCCCGGCACCTTACCAGCCGCCCTTAGCTTAGCTGCCTGTTTGCCGCCAGCCTTTCGCTTGCGGGCCTCGATCATAATCTTATCCATACTATCCGTTCTCCCCTTGTTCCGATTACTCTATTTAGCCCGCCTCACTAGCGACTTTGACTTAGCGATCCACCGGTGGAATTCCGCGATCTCCGAGGCGCTGATCGCCCCCTTGGAGGCAAACTTGGCCTCCTCACTCTGCTTGAGATCGCTCTTGCGCTTTGCCCCGCCCTTGCCATTTACACTCACCGTCGCTAGAACCGGTAGTGAACAATTATGGCACGATAGCTGCACAAAGCAGTACAGATCAATCTCCCCCAGGAACCGGATATCATCAAAGTGATAATTGGTCTCGCACGAGGGGCACTTATAGAACTCCTGCAAGTTTTTGATTAACTCTTGTAGGTATCGTGGCTGCATGGCACCTCCCCGTTACACCTTCATTCTAGCATTGGAAGCGCCCCGCCACCAACTCTTGGTCAAATACCGGGGCTACGTCCGGTGGACACTCCGGCGCTGAGCACCAATCCGCAGCAATGTAGCAATCGTTACCCCCATCAGCACCACCAGCAGGCCAAACACCACCAGCTTGGCCACCGTTCCCAACACCAGAGCCGACAAACCCAAGGCTGCCGACACCACATACATCACCAGCACCGCCTGTCGCTGGGACAAACCGGCATCCAGTAGCAAATGGTGAAAGTGCCCCCGGTCAGCCTTAAACGGCGAGACCCCGCGTGCTAGCCGCCGCACCACCGCCCACACCGCGTCCAGGATTGGAAACCCTAGCACCAGCACCGCCGTCGCCAGCTTGGCACCAGAGTAGATAGATAGCATCGCCAAGCATAGTCCCAGGAAGTATGCCCCCGAGTCTCCCATGAAAATCCGCGCCGGATAGAAGTGATATGGCAAGAATCCCAATGCCGCCCCCGCCAGGATAATCGCCAGCATCGCCACCACCGGCTGGTTCACATGTGGACCCACTGCCAGGCCAAAGATTATCAGCGCCGCAATCCCACACACTCCGCTCGATAGTCCGTCCAGACCGTCCAAGAAGTTCACCGTATTGGCCAGGCCCACCATCCACAGCAAGCTAATCGCATTAGCAATCGGCATGATATGAAAATGCAGTCCAGCCACATCCACCCCGATACGACCCCAGCTCAGGTCAATCACTCCGCCCCACGGGCTGGTCACCGCCGTAATCCCAATGCCGCCAGCCAGCGCCACCCCAGCCGCCACAAACTGCGCCGCCAGCTTGGTCCACGGCGACAGCCCGCGCACATCGTCTAGCACGCCCACCACCACCAAAATCACGCAGCCCAGAATCAGCGCCACCAACTGCCGACTCAGCGGCAGGAGGCCTGCTGCGGCCGCCAGGAAGCCCACGAAGATAGCCGATCCGCCAAGGTAGGCAATCGGCCAGCGATGAATCTTGCGAGCCTCAGAAGGCCGGTCTACGATGCCGTAACGCAATGCTATCTGGCGCACCAGAGGTGTCACCGCTGCCGTCACCGCAAATGCCAGGCCAAATCCCAGCAGATAGTTCACGGTTTCTTCACCGCCTTGTCGGTAATGTCAAAGCTCTCCAGCCGGCGATTGAAGATAAGCCGCGTCTGCGACTCGATCGCCGCAAACGACGAGAACGCGATCGACGTCACCGGCAGTAGCAGCCACTGCAGCACCATAAACACATTCTTGGTCCGGCGGTAGCGCTCCGGCCGCGGCGGCAGCGAGATCATGCTGATGAAAATCGTCACCACAATTCCCACCGAGGCTATCTGCATGATCCGCGAGGTAATAATCGGCAGCAAATGCGGCAGCGTATCAATGCTGTTACGGGGGCTCAGCACCAGTGGCAGATAGCCCACAAACGTCAGCAGTAGCGGGGCGGTCGCCCACGACACATGGCTCTCAAACAGCCGGCCAATCTGCACCAGTTTGTTGCTCCACGGGATCTGCCGGTTCAGGATCGCGTTGCGCACCGCGTACGAGAAATCGCTCGCACCCCATGCCCACCGGCGCAGTTGCTTGTACTGCGCCTTGATCGTCTTGATGTATGTGTCGCTCAGCACTGCATCCTGGTACACACAAGCATACAGCGGCACCACACTGTGGTCGCCGTCATAGGTAAAGTACGTCCGCCAGAACTGATGGCCATCCTCCACGATCGACGTCCGGCTCCAATAGTCGGTCGCTATCAGGGCTGCCAGGCTCTGGGCATGCGCCGCGAAGTTGCGCAGCCGCCGCGGCCGCATCGTCTCCATGAGGAGCCAAAACGAGTTACCAGCCGCGATCACCCGCATCGGCGCCGGCGCGTCCCAAATATTGTTGTAGAACATGGGGATAGGCTGGAAGCTCTTGCGCACTCGGTTCGGGTCGCTCGCGTACGTAAACGCCAGGCAGGCAAAATAGTTGCCCGACGCCCGGTGATCCGCGTCAAACGTCGTCACTACCACCTGCTCAGGGTGCAGCCCGCGCTTGCGCACTTCCTCAGTCAGCACCTGGCCGGCGTGGCTAATATTCGGTCCCTTGCCGCGAACCTCGCCCGGCACACCGTCTGGGTGCTTCACCGCGATCGCCAGCGCGAAATGCTCGCCATACCGCTCAATCATCAGCTTCGAGATCCGCTCCGCCTCCTCGCCACACCGCTCCTCATACGCAATCACCAGCATCATCTGCTTGCCCGGATACTCAGCATGTGTCAGCGCCTTCACCGATGGTTCGACAATCTCCTGCGGCTCCACTGACACCGCCATGATCACCGCGTTATAAATCTCCTCCGGCCTCATCACCAGGCTGTCATGCGCACACAACGCCGCCAGCAGATGCTGGTCCTCGCGCAGCTGGCGGTATCGCCGGCGCACCTTCGTCGGCCCCCACCAGGCCAACGGGTAGCGCGCCTTCAGCTCCGTCAGCGCCTGATTGGTCACCACCAAATGCTTAGCTGGCTCCTTCAGCCATTCCAGACGTGCCTGCCAGTCAATCCGCTGCGACACATGCAGCCGGTGGTAGCCCCGTACCAGGTAGTAGCTCAGCCGGAACGACTTAAGCATCCAATACAGGTCAAACGCGATGATGAAGTATGCCACCGCCAGCGGGTCCACCATACTCAGAGGGATCGGCGCAATCAGGATAGACCAGCTCACCACACCCGGGATTATTTCCAGCAGCCGCTCAAACCATCGCCGGTTCACCCAGCTCATCGCCCGGGTCTGCGCCAGTATCCCGTTCACAGCCCCACCGTCGCAAAAGCGTTAGATATCACCAAGCACAGCACGCCCACTACCACCGATCCGGCCAACAGATAAAACGACGCCAGCCGGCTGCGCCCAAACGCCTGATAGCTCAAAGTCCCGTTTACACCAGTCACTGCCAGCCCAAACAGCGCAATAAAAAACGGGCTGTACCACGGCCCCAGGCCGTCAAACCCGTGTAAGCTCGAGTACCACACCGGAATATCCGCCGGCACCGCCGGTACATGCAGTATCAACCACACCAGATTAGCACCATTGATCACCAGCGCCAGCACCAACAAGCCCGCGCTAATGCGGTCATGAAAAAAGCGCGACTGGCGCACCTCCGCTAGTTTGCTTCCAAATTTTTGGCGCACAGAGCCAAGCGATAGCAGGGCGTTCATAGGAGAGATTATATCACGCTCTAGGTCGTCCACCGCCCGCATTGCGTTATCTGACTTAAAGGCCCTCTCAGATCGCCGAGAGGGCCTCGAACTGCCCAGGGCTCAATACCGCGGTGTATCGCTATACCGCGGATCACTCTGAACAGTTAGCTCCACCAGCTCTATTACAAGCTGAGTAGCGCCATCCAACGACCGAGCCACAAACCAGACCGGCTGGTCGCCTACTTCCATAGCCAGACGCGCATTGTCGGTCTGCGCCGGCTCAGTATAAAACTCAGCCAGCCCAAATTGCTCTGTCCGCCAGCCGATCAGGAACGGCACGTCTCGAGGATGAACCTCTAGCACCGCCATGATCTTCCAGGTCGACCGGTCGGCCAATGCGCTAAGATCGCCTTCTACCCGAACCTGAGCATCCTTAACCCACTGGCCACTCTGGGTGCGTGCATCTCGCATCATCACACCTCCGTCCGTGTGCGAAATCGCCCGTGCGTACCATACCCACAGTAGCCGTCAAATACAATGCCAAATAAATCCTTGGTGCGGGTAGCGGGAATCGAACCCACCTCTCAACCTTGGGAAGGTCACATACTACCGATGTACTATACCCGCATAACATTCCAGATTGTATACAAACTCGCTCAGAAGTCCAAAGCTTGAAGTTTTACTTCAAAAATTATATCATAGGCTATCCCGCAATTCCGACTCTGGAAGGAGCACCATGGACCGGGACGAAATCGCCCGGAAACGGGCTGAGCTCAACGCTCAAGCCGCCGTCCTCGATGCTGAGGAGGCCCGGCAGGCCGCCCTCACGCCCGAGCAGCGTGTCGCCGAACTGCTCCACCGCCAGCTCTGCCGGTGGAACCACACGGACAGCTGTGGCTGGCACTACGGCAGCTGGGACCGTCCGCTGGACCCCCGCGACGAGTACCTCGCCAAAGCCAAGGCTGTTCTCGCGGCCGCTGGTGGCAATGAGGCGCTGGTCACCGCCGTTCTGGCGGCCATGGGGACTGGCCTCTAGCCGCTCCCCCACCCAAAACCCCCGGTCCATTCGCCGGGGGTTTCGCCTTATTACCGAATAATTCCTGGAGCCGATGAGGGGACTCGAACCCATGACCTTCACTTTACGAAAGTGCTGCTCTACCAACTGAGCTACATCGGCTTATCAACCCCGTTAGGTTACCAAAAAACAACGGCCTTTACCAGACCGTTGTTCGGGTGCCAAATTGTTATGCTAGCTCAGGCCTTTGTGCTTCGGAAATTTCTGCTCATAGCGGTCAGCCAGGAATTCGTATTTGTCGGTTAGTGCAGCCTTGGCCTCTTCGAGACTCATGTAGAAAATGTCTTGCACGTCAACCTGCGGCTGCGGACTATGCGACCTCTTGATCTTTTGCGTTCTTGATCTACCCATGGGTATACCCTCGTTATCCTTATGGCAGCAGTATGCGGCCCGTAACAGGGTTGGCACATCAGCGGTTATTCCAAAGCTTAAAGCGTTAGTTTTGTCACTTTTGGAGGATAGCGCTATTGTTTTTTCCAGCGGGTCTGTTCGCTATCTGTTCGGTATATTACTAGTCTCTACAGGTACTGCAGATAGGTTTTGTAGATATAACCGTGAAAGCCATTGTAGTAGACCTCTTGCCATTGAGCGTCGCTATAGCCCCCTAGCGTCACGATTTCGCCACCATATAGCTGCGTCAGTACGGCCGTATTGGTCGACGGCCCCTGCCGCAGCCGCACATATGACACCGCCCGAGCCGTCCGGGCTGCCGGCGTCACCTCGGGCGTAGCCGTAGCCGTCGGTGTCGGTGTCGGTGTAGCTGTCGGCGTGGGCACGGGCGTAGCAGTCGACTTCACGGTCGCCGTCGGTGTTGGCCCAGCCGTCCCCACCAAGCCATCAAGTACTGCCACCCGGCCACCAGCCATCACGTACGTAGCTCCCGTCAAACCGGCCGCCACCAGTACGATCACCAACAAGCCGACTATTGTGTAAACCGCGCGCTCCACCCTGCTCCTACTGATAGTAACGGATATAAAGCACCACGATTGCCGCCGCCACTCCCGCAATAATCGCCAAGCCAATCACAAACTGCAGCACAATCCACCATCCCCTGCGGCGACCCCGAGCCGGTTCCGGCGCGGCCACCCTCGGCTCAGGCGCCGGCTGCGGTGGGGCTGGCTGAGGAGCCGGCTGATGTACTGGTTGCGGCAACGGCTCGGAGCGTATCACCGGCTCAGGTGCCGGCACGGGCTGGGGACGAGGCTCCATCCGGGGCCGATCCATTGACTGAGGCCGGACTGGTTGAGCCGGCTGGGCTGCCGGACGCCGCACCATGTCCATCGGTCGCCGCGGACCGATGTCGCTCATGCGTCGCGCTGGTTTCTGCTCTTGCTCCACAACCTTCCACCCATATTATCTCCCCACATCATAGCACACCCTCAAACAGCTTATGCTCAAAAGCCAAACCCGATTTCCCATATTCAAATAATCCCTGCCCTAGGCCTCAAAACGACCCTCGAACACTTTCTGTACTCGGTCATTTCGGCACTCATCGGACGTGCACATTCCCCACTCAAGCCTTGCGTGGGCTGGCTTAACCTGCTACCATATGGCGGTTACTCACACCCGGGCTCGTGGTGTAGAGGCCTAACATGCCTCCCTGTCACGGAGGAGATCGCCGG
>CAZDGK010000001.1:0-82376 GCA_964505035.1 uncultured Candidatus Saccharimonadales bacterium | reverse complement strand
AGAGTTTCGATGAGGACAGACAGGTGCAGTTCGCCGCGGCCAGACACCAGGAAGCCGGTGCCGTGGTCCTCCACGCGCAGGCCGACATTGGTCTCGAGTTCACGGGCCAGGCGGCCGCCAATTTGGCGGCTGGTGGTGAACTTGCCTTCCTTGCCGGCGAAGGGGCTGGTGTTGGGTCCGATTTGGATCTGGAGGGTGGGTGACTCAATCTCCATGACCGGCAGCGCCTCGGGCGCTAGGGCATCAGCGACGGTGCCGCCGATGCTGGCGTTGGCGACGCCGGTGATCCAGGCGATGTCTCCGGCGAAGGCTTCGGGCACTTCGGTGCGCTGCAGACCCTGAGCCACGAAGACTTTCTCGACTTGGGCGGACGATTGCCGGCCATCGCGGTCAAGGTAGGCCACGGCTTGGCCGGCCCGGATGCTGCCCCGCTGGATGCGACCGATCGCGTATTTGCCTAGATATGAGTCCCAGGCTAGTGACGTGACGAGCATCTGGAAGGGGCCGTCGGGCTGGACGCGCGGTGACGGGATGTCATTGATGATGGCTTCGAAGATGGGTTCCAGTCCGGCTGGGGCGTCGATTTCGGCGGCGGTGGGCAGGTGGTCCCAGGCTTTGCCGTCGCGACCGATGGCGTAGTAGACCGGGAACTCGAGCTGGTCGTCGGATACGGCTAGGTCCAGGAACAGATGCTCGAGGTCGCTGACAACCTTCTCGGGGTTGGCGTCACGCTTGTCGACTTTGTTGATGACGACGACCGGCTTGAGACCCAGCGTGAGGGCTTTGGTGAGCACAAACTTGGTCTGTGGCATGGGGCCTTCCTGGGCGTCGACGATGAGCAGGCAGCCGTCAGCCATGCCGAGAGTGCGCTCGACTTCGCCGGAAAAGTCGGCGTGGCCGGGGGTGTCAATAATATTAATTTTGTAGCCGCCATAGGTGACAGCGGTGGTTTTGGCCGAGATGGTGATGCCCCGTTCGCGCTCGAGCTCGCCAGTGTCGAGGATGGTGGTCTGCTGCATCTCGGCCTGATTGTCGCGGAAGGTGTTGGACTGCTTCAAGAGACCATCGACGAGGGTGGTCTTGCCGTGGTCAACGTGCGCGATGATGGCGACGTTGCGGATGAGATTGGTGGTGGTGATAGTGGAATCCATATGGCTCAATTTAAAACGCCGAGAGCTGTGTGTGGACGCCCCGGGCGCAACTACCAATAATAGTAACACATCTTGTGAAAATAGTCACGCTTTGAAATGATCGAACGAATAATTCCTGGCTGGGTCGGCAGGATTCGAACCTGCGAATGACGGGACCAAAACCCGTTGCCTTACCACTTGGCGACGACCCAATATGTCTGCACGACAGGTGTGATTATATAAGAATTGCGGACCTAAGCCAAGCCTTGGTATGATGTGGCAAAGGATAGCAATTATATGAACGTCCCAACCCGGGTGGTTGTCAAAATCTTGAGCATTATGATCGGTTTCGCGCTGGTGCTGCTGGTGTTGTACATGTCGCGGCGCCAACTGGCCTGGATGGGGCTGGCATTTTTCCTGGCGGTAGCGCTCAACCCGTTTGTGGAGCGGCTTAGCAAGTACCTCCGCAACCGGGCGCTGGCTATCGCGTCAGTGTTTGTGCTCGCGCTGGTGGTACTGACGTTCCTGGTGGTGAGTTTTGTGCCGCCGCTGGTGATGCAGAGCCAGCAGCTCGTTGATAACCTGCCCAGGTATACCAATGACCTGGTGCATGGGCACGGGTTCGTGTCTGATGAAGTGCGGCGGTACGGGATTGTGGAGCGGCTGCAGCAGAGCCAGTCACAGATTGTGGCGTATGTGTCGACGGCTGGATCGCAGTTTCTGACGCTGCTGAGCCGGTTGTTTAGCGGGTTTGTGGCCGGCATCACGGTGTTTGGCCTGACGTTTTTCATGCTACTCGAAGGGCCGCACTGGCTCGAGGTGTTTTGGGGCGTAGTGCCGGCGGACCGGCGCAAGCACTGGCGGCAGCTGGTGGATGCCATGTACCATGCTGTGACCGGGTACTCACGCGGGATATTGCTGACGGCGTCGATATCGGCGACCAGCTCGGCGATTGTGATGACGATTCTGGGTGTGCCCTACGCGATTCCGCTGGGTATATTCGTGGGACTGCTGGGTTTGCTACCGCTGATTGGGGCGACGTTGGCGGCTACCGTGGTAGTGGTTGTGGCGCTGTTTACGTCGCCGCTGGCGGCTCTGGTCATGCTGATCTACTTCCTGATCTACCAGCAGGTTGAGAACCACATTATCCAGCCGCTGGTGGTGGGCCGATCGGTGGAGATCTCGCCGCTACTGGTGCTAATGGCGGTGCTGATTGGGATTTCGGTGGGTGGTATCCTCGGCGCTCTGGTGGCTATTCCCCTCTTTGCCAGCTTGCAGATCCTGGCGCGAGACTACGCTACCCGCCATCTCAAGTCAGACTAGCGACTAGCTAGCCATCGACGAGGGCGGCGAGTTTGCGCTCAAATTCATCAACCATGGCCCGGTCTTCGGTGAGGAGGCCAAAGGTAATCTTGCTCCATTCGATCAGCTTGGGTAGGTCATCGGCTGTGAGTTCCTGAGGCGCTTTGTCGAAGTGATAGCTGATTTGGCGCGTGACAAAGCGATTGGCGGCCGGGCCGAGGTACTCTTCGGTGATGCTGACAACCTGGTGGTAGAGTGGGTTGGTCATTGCACCACCTCAATGCGGGTGAGTTTGCGCGCGCCAAGCCGGACCAGCCAGAAGCCGAGGCCATAAAGCACTAGCAGGATGTAGATCGTGAAGAGTAGCCGAGGCAGGCTAAAGCCAAGTAGAAAACGGGTGGCCAGCGTGAGGATTTGGACGGTGACGGCAAACCCGATAACTCCCATAATGCCGACTACAAGGTAGCCCAGAGCCTGGCGGTAGAGCGTGCCGCGAACCTGGCGGGCATAGCGGCTAATATTGATGGCACCCAGTAGGCCGAGAAACCAGCCGAGCAAATACGGCAGCAGCATGGTAAAGAGCAACAATTCGCGGGGCAGATTGTAGATTGGGGTGCCCTGCCCGGATGCTGGGATGGTGGCGGTTAGTAGGGCGTTCGATAGCATCGCCGCGAACAGGCCGTAACCTGCGAGTAGCGCGATGGTGGCCGGCGTCCAGGTGCGGAAGGGGGTGACGGTGGATAGCTGAGACGAGCCTTGGTAGATGAGCCAAAAAGCCGCCAGGGTGACCCAGGCTGGCAGGTGGTTGCGGATGACAATCATGACATCGAGCCAAGGACTGCCGGACAAATACGGCACCAGCGCGCCGAGCAATGATGAAATGACGAGGTAGGCCAGGGTCCATATCAGCCCCTGGGAGATGAGGGTGATGGCGCGGCTCTCGGTGCTGCCCTTGAGCATCTTGGCATAGTCCCGGAAGGTAGTGGCGCCCTGGATGGCGACGAGCCAGATAATCAGTACGGGTACGAATATGCTGAGCTGGATAAGGCTGGTGACGGCATGGCTAAGGTGGTAGGAGGCGCTGGCGGTCTGAGGGCCTAGCAGACCGAGGGCCGCATACACTACCCAGCTGATGAGTACCAGGATGTATGGCCAGCGCGGTTTCATGCCGTGACGCCTCCGCGCCGGACTGGCAGCTCGATCGTAAAGGTAGTGCCCTGCCCGAGCTTTGAGCGGGTGGTGAGCCGGCCATGGTGTAGCTCAACGATGCTGCGGGCCAGGAACAGTCCGAGCCCGGTGCCGGCTGTGGTGCTGGATAGCTCGTTGGGGAGGCGGGTAAATTTGGTAAATAGCTTGGGCAGGTCGTCTTCGGCGATGCCGACGCCTTCGTCCTGGACGGCGATAAAGGCTTGGCTGTGCTCATGGCGAACGGCTACATGAATGGTTGTGCCGGACCTGGAATACTTGCCGGCGTTGTTGATGAGATTGTCCATGACCATGCGCAACTTGTGAGGGTCGGCTACTAGGAGACAATGGTCGGGTAGCTGAAGTTCGACGGTTTGGTCGTGAGCTGCGAGTAGGCTGGCGTGGTCGGAGACGGTGTCACGGACGAGCGGCACGAGGTCGACGTACTCGAGGTCGAGCTGCATTTTGCCGGCATCGACGCGAGCCGCGTTGAGCAATCCCTCAATGATTTGGAGCTGCCGGCCATTGGTCTGGAGGGCTTTATCGAGGTAGTACTTTTGGCGCTCGTTGAGCGGGCCGAAATCGCCGCTGGCTAGCATCGAGAGGATGCTCATGACACCAGTGGCCGGGGTGCGCAGCTGGTGCGAGGCGAGCGAGACGAACTCATCTTTGGCGACGTCGAGCTGTCGTTCCTGGGTGAGATCGCGGAACACCTCGATGACGCCGACCGGCCGGTCGCGGATGAGGATGGGCGAGACGGTCACGTAGACTGGCACAGCATGACCATGCTTGTGCACATAGTAGAGGTAATCGGAGACGGTTTCACCACTGGTCAGGGCACGGGTGATGGGCCGGTCGAGTTGGTTGAGCGGCTGGGAGTTCTGGTCGACGGCGATGATGGCCTTGGGGAACCATTGGCCGATCAGCTCGGCTTCCTGATAGCCCAGGGCTTTGAGCGCATACGGATTGACCCGACCGATGAGGCCGCGTTCGTTGATCACGATCAGGCCTTCGCCGAGGCTGTTCATCATGGCTTCGGTGCGGATATGGTTTTCTTCGAGCCGGGACCTGGTGTTGGCTAGCTCGAATAGCGCACGGTGCAAGCGCCGGTCTGGGATGAACTGGCTGGGCTGCCTGCCTGGTTTGGTTCGCTTTAACTCGCTCAACCGGCCCTCCAACTGTGCGCATTGTTGCTTGGTGTGCTACCGCGTGCTTAGCAGTTTATATTGTGAGAAGTTATAGAAACTTGGATACTTCTTACAACTTTTAGCACAACTTGGCGAATGATTTTCGCACTTGTGGCTGTGGTCAGATTAGCTTGCGAGGTCGTAGCGCTTGAGCTTGGCTTTATTGGCGGCGGTGGGTCGCTGGAGTTCCAGCAGCTCGGCGTAGATGCCGTGACCGGTGGCTAGTTTGGCCGGCGGTCCCTGCTCGATGACCTGGCCGCCACGAAGGCCGACGATGATGTCTACTGAGGCGATGGTGGACAGGCGGTGAGCGATGATGAGGGTGGTGCGGCCGTGCATGAGCTCCTGGAGGGCGGCCTGGACCTCGTGCTCGGCTTTGGAGTCGAGGCTGGAAGTGGCTTCGTCGAGGATGAGGATGGGAGCGTCCTTGAGAATGGCGCGGGCGATAGCTAGGCGTTGCTTCTGGCCGCCGCTGAGCTTGACGCCACGCTCGCCGATCTCGGTATCGAAGCCCTGAGGTAGCTTATCGATGAAACCAATGGCATTGGCGGCCGTGGCGGCAGCCTTGATCTTGGCGAGGGAGGCTCCAGGCAGGCTGTAGGCGATGTTGTCGCGAACGGTACCGCTAAAGAGAGCCGGCTCCTGGAAAACGACACCGATGTTTTGGCGCAATGAGTCCTGGGTGACATGGGTGACGTCCTGGCCGTCGATGAGGATTTGGCCGCCAGTGAGGGTGTAGAAACGCAAGAGCAAGTTGGAGATGGTGGTTTTGCCCTCGCCACTCTCCCCTACCAGCGCGAGCTTGGTGCCGGGTTCGACGGTGAAGCTGACGCCGCGCAGCACTTCCTTGCCGTCGCCGTAGGCAAACTGGATGTCCCGGAACTCGACACGGCCTTCGGTGATCCGAAGCGGCGTCGCGGCATCGGCATCGGCGATGCTGGGCTCGGTCTCCATGACCTCAAAGAAATCACGGCTGCCAGACCGGGCGCGCTGGATGGCGTCGACGATAAATGAGCTGGCAAATAGCGGGAACTGGGCCTGCGTGACGAGTTGGAGCAGCAACGTGAGGTCGCCCAGGCCGTAGCGGCCATGGAAGGTCTCGATGACGATGTAGGCGTAGATGCCGAAGAACACCAAGTTGAGACCTAGCCGGCGGGCGATGTCAAACCAATGCCACTCTGATGACTGGGCCCGGGTGCCGGCTTCGATGTCGCGGCGCTTGCCGGCGAAGAAGGCCCGTTCGGTGGCCTCCTGGACGAAGCTTTTGACTACCCGGATCTGGCTGACGCTTTCGACGAAACGGCCTTGGTTGACGTCGGTATCCTGATTGATGGGCTGCTGGCGCTTCTGCCACGAGGCACTGGAGAGTGTGGTGAGCCAGATATAGAACGGGAAGAGGAAGCCGAGCAGTAGGGCGACTGGCCAGGCATAAAACGCTAGGATCACGAGTGTGACCGCGCTCGTGAGGAAGAAGCCTACGAAGTTGTTGGCGAAGTTGTTCATGAGCTGGCTAATGGTGACGATGCTGCGCTCGAGGCGGCTGCTGATGCGGCCGGCGACTTGATTGTCGTAGTACTCGAGGGGCAGGCGCAGGATGTGATTGTAGTAGCGCTGACTGAGCAGGGTGTTGAGCTTGGCGCCGAGGATATCGCCGTAGAAGCCTTGGATATTGGAAATGATGGTCAGGGCGACATTGACGAGCAGAATGCCAATGAGTAGCCACCAGATATAGCTCATGGCAACCGACTGGCCGTGGCTTAGCCGCACCAGCGCGTCCACGATGAACTTCAGGAAGAAGGGCGTGGCTTGGTTGAGCAGCGAGACGACCACCACGAAGATGATCGTGATGATGTAGTAGCGCTTGAGGCTCCAGGAGTAGCGAATAATCTTGAGAATGTCATTCATACGCAGACTAGTGTAGCATAGGCTGTGATGAGCCAAGCAATACGACAGGCGGTATTGGCGAGCGGGATGCTGCGGGAGGGGCACTTTGTGTTTGCGGCTGGCGACCATGCGGTGCGCAAGCTTGACGCCGACTACCTATGGGAGCATCCGGAGCCATTGGCGGTAGTGTTGGCGGGGTTGGCCCGGGCGGACGGTTTGCCGCCGGCTGATGTGCTACTGGGAGTGCCCCGCGGCGGCCAATATCTGGCCGACCGGCTGGGCGGCCCGGAATGGCTGGGACTGCCGGTGGTGCAACTGGAGCGGGTGCCGGGCGGGGCGAAGCAAGATTTCCGGTTTGCGAGCGAGGCCGACCGCGAGCTGGCGCTGGACGCCAAGAGCCCGCGGATTTATGAAGACATTGTGACTACTCTGAGCTCGGTAGCCGGGGTGGTGCGATTGCTTGAGCCGGAGCGGCAGGACATCCACGCCCTGGCGATTTGGCGGCGGGGTGAGCTACGGCCCGAGTATGCCTCCGGGGTGACGCCACATTTTTTGGTGGAGGAGCCGATGTTGTCGTATGCGCCGAGCCAGTGCCCAGTGTGCGCTAGCTAATTACTAAGACGTCTGGTATAGTGCAGGCGTCTTGCGGCACCATCTGGTGCGGTAGGAAGCAATACCCCATCGAACCGCTGAAGGGATCGGTAATGATCCAAGCTGCATCACTGGATGAGCTGCGGGCGGCGCTGGCAGCGCCGTACGAAGGCAAGCTCGATCCGAGACGTAAGTCACATTACGTCAAGATGGGTCCCACGGCCATGGAGTGCGTCTACAGCGCCAAGAAGGTGGCCTGGGTAATGGACTGGTCGGAGCACCGAGTGCTGCGGCCTGTCACGCGCGAGGCGATCCCCGGCTTCAAGAAGCCGAATATCGACAAGGATCACCTGGTAATGCGCGGACCGTCGGCCAAGGGGCCGGGCGAGGAGCTGGATCTCCTGCGCGGCCTGGCGGTCGAGATGGTCTCTCCGGAGGCCATCAACACGACGGGGCTCAAGCCAAAGATCGCCGACATTGTGCGGCAGTGCTTGGCTGAGCAATCAGGTGTGTTCAACCTGGCGCGGGTAACCGACAAGGTGACATACCTCGTGATGTGCACGTTGCTTGGCATTGAGGATCCATACCTCCTGAGCGATGAGCACATGCGCATGTTCTTCCGGTGGCTGGACGAATTTAGTCTGACTCCGCCGCTCCTGCTCAAGCCGCAGTTCGACATGAACCAGTTCTTCTGGGACTACATCGAGACTCGGTTGAGTGTGGCACTGGACATGCCGGTCGACCGCTTGCTGCGGTCGGAGCGTCTGGTGGATATCCAGAAGCTCGGAATGTTGTTCTTCCTGTTCCTGTCCGGTACGCAGACATCGTCGTTTGCTATTGCGATGGCGTATGCGCTGATGCGGACCCATTTGGATCCGGCTGAGTACGACGCCTGGCGTGTCAAACTGCTGGGCCCCAACTGGTTTCGTGAGGGCTTTGCGATCTACTCTGAGTCCGGCCGGTTCTACGGATCGGGCCTGGGCAGACCGCACCGGGTGCGCTGGCCGATGTGGCTAGCCGGCCGGCCCCTGCTGCCGTACATGTTCGTGTACGCCTGCTGGACCAGTGCCAATCGCGATCCGCTCTGGATCGGCCAGGACCCCGACGTGTTCCGGCCCGGCCGCCGGCCATTGCCCGGCAAGCCGTGGTTCACGTTTGGTCGTGGCAGCCGGCGGTGTCCGGGCCAAGACCTGAGCACCGCGGTGGCGACGGAGTTCTTGCACCAGCTGATGGAGCTGAACCCGGAGCTGCTGCAGGCTTCGATCCCGCCGGGTGAATACCTGCGGTGGGACCAGTTGCTGGTCGGCTAATTCCCTGCCCCCGGATGCGTATTCGCGTCCGGGGGTGAATTTGTATCTGAATGTGTGCCATAATGCTCGGCAAGGCGACGCTGAGCCGCTACGGCGGTGACTGGAGCCTTGCAGTGGGACCGAGGTCAATACCGATCCGCGAGGCAGGCCTTGAGTCGATCCGGTGCGGGCGCGGGCAGCAAGACCGCACCGGGACCAGCCAACGATTCACCAAAGCGAGGTGAAACGTGCTAAAGGTTAACAAGCGATATTGCGCGCGAGTTCGCCAGACGGTGGCTTGGGCGGATGTGCTGGCGGCGCTGGGCGTGCAATCCCGGCATGGCAAGTACGTCATGTGCCCCGTCCACGATGAGCTAACGCCGTCGTGCCGGCTGTGGCCGGACGGGCGCTACCTGTGCCTAGGCTGCGGCGCCACTGGCGACATCGTGGACTATGTGCAGTGGTTGTCTACCTGGTACCGTCATCGGCCGCTGCGGACTGTCCGCGACCTGAAGCGGCTCCTCGAGCCGTTGATGCAAAAGCCCTCAGTGTGACCATGTGATGGTCGCGCTGAGGGCTCTTTCTGTCCGGCTAGATGGCGGTGCGGCGCCAGCGCGGGCCGGCCGGGGTGTCGTCGATGTCGAGCTGATGCTCCTGGCGGAGGGTGTCACGGAGGGCGTCGGATTTGGCCCAATCTTTGGCGACCCGGGCGGCCTCACGGTCGGCGATCAGCCGCTTTTGGGCGGCGGTGATATCGGACCGGTTGGCTAGGCTGAGACCAAAGATATTATCGAGCTGCTTGAGGTCGGCTTGGGTAGGCGTGTGCTGGCTACTTAGCTCGAACACATGGGCTAGTCCGGTGGCGGTGTCAAGATCGTTGGCCAGGGCGGTAATGACTGGCTGGTCCCATCCGGCCGGGAGGCCGCCGGACTCGCCTTGGTGAGTTTGGTCGGCCCAGGCATGCAGATTGAGCAGGGTGTTTTGCGCGGCTTCGAGCGATTCCCAGGTAAAGTTGAGCGGTGTGCGGTAGTGCGATTGCAGGAGTAGCAACCGGTAAGCCAAGGGGCTGAAGCCCTTGTCGGTGAGGTCTCGTAGCGTGTAAAAGTTTTGCTTGGATTTACTCATTTTGCCGCCGTCGACTAGCATGAAGTTGTTGTGCAGCCAGTTATTGGCCAGCCGGTGGCCAAAAGCGGCTTCGGTTTGGGCCATTTCATTGGTGTGGTGGGTGCCAATATGGTCAATGCCGCCGGTGTGGATGTCGATGGGGTCGTTTAGAGTGGCATGGATAATGGCTGAGCACTCCAGATGCCAGCCTGGGAAGCCTTCGCCCCAAGGCGACGGCCAGTGCATGGTGTGGTCGGCGTAGTGGCCAACGGTGAAGAACCAGACGGCAAAGTCGTACGGGTGGTGCTTGCTGGGGTCGGACACTACTTCGTCGCGGACCGCCACTTCTTTGTCGGTCAATTTTTGGCCACTCAGCTCGCCGTAACTGGGCAGCTTGGTGACGTCAAAGTAGATGGCTTGCTCAGTTTGGTAGACAAAGCCATGGTCAAATAGGCGCTGGACGAGCTCGATTTGCTGGGGGATGAAGTCGGTGGCACGGGCGTAGTGATCGTGGCGTTTGGGGTCGGTGTAGGCGTTGGGCGGCAAGATGTTGAGTGCCAGCATGTCTTGTTTGAAGGCTTCGGTGTAATGCTCGGCGATGTCCCAAACGGTTTTGCCGGCCCGCTTGGCGCCTTTTTCGAGTTTGTCCTCGCCCTCGTCGGCATCAGATACCAGGTGGCCGACGTCGGTAATGTTCATGACATGGCGAACCTTGTAGCCACTTAGCTCCAGCGCACGGCGCAAGTTGTCCCAGGCTAGATAGGCAAAGGCATTGCCAATATGGGCATAGTCGTAGACGGTAAAGCCACAGGTGTAGAGGCTAACCTCTCCTGGTTTAATGGGTTTGAGCTCTTCGGTTTGACGGGTGAGGGTGTTATGGAGACGCATGGTGCAGGTATATCCGGGTTATTTGCTTAAAGGGCAGGCGGTTTGGTCACGAGTAGCGGTGGAAATTTCGGGATGGGTCTTGAGCGTGGCGATGGCGGTGTCTTCCTGGCCGGTTTTGACTTTGATGACGTAGGTGTGGATGTCGGACAGGTTGTCGGTAATGGTACCGACGGATTTGAGGATGGGTTCTATCTGGGCGGCGCTGGTGCCTGGTTTGTAGGTGACGACAATGACGCTGGGCACGAGCTTGGACTGGCAGCCTTGGCCAGAAAAGGAGGTGTCGGGGCCGAGGCTTTGCTCGTGCCAGTACCAAGCGGCCACCGACCCGCACACTAGCAATACTAGAGAAGCGCAAATGGCTATCACAATCTGGCGGCGCGACGGCTTCATGTGACTAACTATAGCGCATTTAGAATATGGTCGTAGGTTTCGGCAGCTAAAAAGCGTTCCCACGGCGGGCCAATGCGAGACGGCTCGGGGAATTGGCTGCGGTGATGCGACAGGGCGGTGAGCTTGGCTAGGCGCTGGCTGATAGTCGGGGTAATCGCAAGCTGGCCAGTATGAGCGGCGTTGAGGGCCAGAATGGGGAGCTTTTGGCCGGCGACGGCTTGGTGGACCGCGATATGGTCTGGGTGGTAATCTCCCCCATTGGCTCCGAGTGTGACGGCCTGAGTGATTTGGTGGTGTTCGATGAAATGCCTGATGCTGCCGCCGAGCTGGGTAAAGGTGGCTTCGTCGGTCAAACGACCGTCTGGCAGGCCGGCGTGGTGGATGTGGCCTGATCTAATGCCAAGGGCAGCTAGGCCGGCGGCTGATTCGTGGCGGCGCTGGCCGGAACGCACGAAGGCGGGGTGGCCTAGGGTGCTGGCTTCGCCATTGGTCGCGATGTAGGCGTAGAGGGTGGTGTCGGGCCGGGACTGGAGCTCCAGGGTTTGGTAGGCCAGCATCATCTCGTGGTCGTCGGGATGGGCGGTGAAGAAAGCGATGTTCATGGTGAGGGTCCTTGTGGGTTGGTTGGTGCAAACAAAAAACTGGCCGGTGAGGCCAGATTTGGAATGCAAAAACCAGCCTCACCTAGGTACAGGTGCGGCAGCAGAGGGTGTGGGGAGTGCGAGTGGTCATGGCTACGAGTTTATTGACCGGCGGCCTTGGCGTCAAGCTGGGCTTTGGTAGCTTCGATGAGCTTGGCGCGGACGTCGGCGGCGTCACCAGACTCGATGGTGGCGCCCGAGGCCTGGGGGTGGCCACCACCGCCGAAGATGGCGGCGACGGGGGCGGCGATCGGCGAATTGGCGCGCAATGACAGCTTGATCTTGGGGTGGTAGTCGCGGATGACGACGGCTAGCTCAACACCGCGCACATGCTGCATGTCGTAGACGACGAGGGCTGATGGATCATAGCGCTTGGCAAACTCTTTGAGCGTGGCGGGGTCGACCGTGAGCAGGGCCAGCCGGCCGTCGAGCAGGAACTCAACTTGCTGGAGTAGGCGGCCTTTGAGCGCGAAGACGTCTTGCTCGAGCGCTCCGGCTTCGAGGCGGGCGGTGTTGATGGCATAGAGATTGGCGCCGGCATCAACCATGTCGGCGACCGTGTGGACGGTGGCGGCTTGGGTGCTGGGAGTGGTGAGACCAAGCGTGTCGGACATGATAGCGGCGACGATCAGGCCAGCGGCTTCGGCGTTGATGGACCAGCCTAGCTGCTTGGCTAGTTTGACGAGCAGCTCGCCGGTGGCAGCTGCCTTGGAATCAATAACGTCGACTGTGGCAAAGGGTAGTGGTGTGCGCTCGGCGTGGTGGTCGATGATCACAAACGGCTTGGAGGCTAGGCGGCCCTGGTGCTTTTCGAGGGTGCGCTGGATCTGCTGAACGCCGCCGGTGTCGACCAGGATGGTCAGGTCAAACTGCTTGGGTAGCTCGTCAGTGATACGATCGATGCCCTCGAAGTAGTTGATGTACGGTGGCATCTCGTCCTGGCAGTACATGTGCACGGTTTTGCCCAGGTCACCGAGGAGATGCTCGAGGGCCAGGGCACTGCAGAGTGAGTCGGTGTCTGGTTTCTCGGGCTGGAGAATAAGGACGGTTTTGGCATCGGCTAGGAGTTTGCCGAGTTGATCGATGGCTTTGGTATCGGAGTTGGTCATGCCGGTATGATAGCGGCTTTGGACGGCGAACGAAAGAGACCCACATTGGCGATGGGCCAATGTGGGTCTGCGGCGGCTAGTGAGGCAGGAAGCGGATGTTGGGCAGCTGCCGAAACAACCGCTCCCAATCCCGTTCCTCGGCGAAGCGGCCGATATTGCCGGGGCTGAGCCGGGGCCGCTGGGGCAGGAGTCCGCCCAGGTGCCAGAAGGCGACGTCGCTGATGGGATTGAAGTACACCAGGAGGTGCCGGGGCTCTTGGGCGGGGCCGCGGTTGAAGTAGCTGTAGGCGCCGCCGTTGGCTTCGCTGGCGATGCCGATGTAGCCCTGGGCCATGCGCTGGGCTAGCAAGTTCGCCAGCCGGTTGCGCCGCCGGCGGTACTCGGAACCGATGTTGTAGGGATGGGTACCGAGTAGTTGTTCGATGGGGCGGCCGGTTTGCTCAAGTGTGCTGTGGAGACCTTGCAGGTCAATCCGGGTGCGCATTTGATAGACGGCGTCCAGGGCGTCTTGGATCTCCTGATACACTGTGCCCTGACTCTGGCGGACAACAGTGCGGGTGGTGTCTGACATTTGGTGCTCATCCTTTGCTTGCAGGAATGGGATGAGGCCCTATAATATCAGCGGTTTAGAAGGCTTGTCTACCTTGGAGGGCGCGGCCAAGCGTGACTTGGTCGGCGTATTCGAGGTCGCCACCGACCGGTAGGCCGCGGGCCAGCCGGGTGAGCTTGGTGCCGTGTGGCTCGAGCTGGGCCCGGATGTACATGGCGGTGGACTCGCCCTCGAGGGATGGATTGGTGGCCAGGATGACTTCGTCGATCTCGCCGTTTTCGATCCGGTGGATAAGGCTGGCAATCTCGAGGGCGGCTGGGCTGACGCCGTCCATGGGTGAGATGACGCCGCCGAGCACGTGGTAGAGGCCTTGGTAGAGGCCGGTTTTCTCGATCGCGACCACGTCGAAGGGCTCCTCCACGACCGCGATGGTGCGGCGGTCGCGGCCGCTGTCGTCGCAGACGGCGCAGATATCGGCCTCAGCGAAGTTGTGGCAGACGCGGCAGGAGCGGACGGCAGCATGCAGGCTATCGAGCGCCAGGCCGAGACTCTGGGCCTTGTGGGCGTCGGCTTTGAGCAAATGAAAGGCTAGGCGTTCGGCGGTGCGAGGGCCGACACCGGGCAGCTTGCCCAATTCTTCGATGAGCCGTTCGACGGCCGTGGGGACGATGCGCATAGGGGTTGTGAGTTACAGCCCGGGCAAACCCAGTCCGCCAGCAACACTCTTCATCTTCTCGGCGGCGGCTTGCTGGCTGCGGGTGATGGCCTGGGTTACAGCCGACTCGATCCACTTCTCGAGCTTGGGCAGGTCGGCGTCGGCGACGAGATCGGGATCGAGGGTGATTTTCTGAATCTTTTGCTCGCCATTGATCCGCACCTTGACGGCGCCGTTGCCGGCTTCGGTCTCGACAATCTCCTTGGCCAGAGCGCTCTGGATCTTCTTGAGTTCCATCATCATTTTGGCTTTCTCAAACATGTCATTCTCCTTATGCTAAAATAGGGGCAACTTCAAAGGGAATCTCTTAGCGTGAAGTCTTTGTACCATCGTATCATAACGCCCGTTTCTGAGTGGAGCCGCCGGTGGGCGTGGTGGCTAGCGGCGGCGATGCTAGCCGCGATGTTTGGCCTGGGTCTGGGCGCGATGATGGGTGATTCGGCGATCGTGGATGAGATTGCCCATATTCCGGCTGGCTATTCGTATCTGCACTACGGCGACTACCGGCTCAACCCTGAGCACCCGCCGCTGATCAAGGATCTGGCCGGGCTACCATTGCAGTTTATGCACCTGAGGTTCCCTGACTATGAGCCGGCCTGGACGACAGATGCCAATGGCCAATGGGAGTCGGGGTGGAACTTTATTTATCACATCGGCAACAACGCTGACGCCATCTTGTTCTGGGCCAGACTGCCGATCCTGCTGCTGGCGATCGGGTTTGGTGCGTGGTTGTTCTGGTATGTGCGCAAGGAGTGGGGCCTGGGAGTGGCGCTGCTGACGCTGCTGTTTTACACGATGAGCCCCAATATCATTGCCCACGCGCATTATGTGACGACCGACCTGGGTGAGAGTGTATTCGCCTTTGTGGCGCTCGTGACGTTTGCGAAGTTTGTGAAGCGCCCGACGGGCCGCAATGTGTTGTGGCTATCGCTGGCGCTAGCCGGAGCCAACCTGGCTAAGTTTAGCGGCTTCCTGCTCTACCCGTTCCTAGGTGTGCTAACGATTGGCATGGTGGTGCTGTGGCGCGATCCAGCTAGCTGGGTGACGAGGCTTAAGCATTGGGTGGGTGGCTTTATTGCGGCCAGTGTTGCTAGTCTGGGTTGGATTTGGTTGTTTTACATCCCGCACACCTGGAATATGCCAGAAAGCGTGCAGGACAAGCTCATCAACACTTCGCTCATGGGCAGCTCGGTGGGCCAGACTATGGCGCATATCCTGACCGCGATTAACGGCCTGCCGCTGATGAAGTCGCTGGCGCAATATCTGCTGGGTCTGACGATGGTGTTTGGCCGGGTGAGCGGCGGCAACACGACGTACTTTAATGGCCAAGTCACCAATCAAAGCTTCCATGGCTATTTCCCGGAATTATTCCTGGTGAAGACGCAAGTGGCGCTGCTGATTTTGCTGATATTGGTGGTGGGTGCGGGCTTGGCGGTGTATCTGAGTCGCCGGCCATTCCGGCTACTGAAGCCGGTGCTTGAGTCGACGCGCAAGCATACTACTGAGTGGGTGCTTGGTGGGTTCGCGGTGTTTTACTTTGGTATTTCGGTGGCCGGTAATCTCAATCTCGGTATCCGGCACATTTTGCCGATCTATGTGCCGATCTTTGTGCTGGTGGCGATTGGAGTGGTGCAAATTGCCCGGCGGATGGCCAAGACGCCCTGGCAGACGCACTCGGCTGTGCTGCTGACATTGCTGCTTGGCTGGTACACAGCAAGCACGGTGCTGGTGTACCCGGCGTTTACGGCGTACTTTAATGAACTGATTGGCGGGGCGGCGTATTCTGGCGAGTACTTTAGCGACTCGAGCGTGGACTGGGGACAGGACCTGAAGCGGCTAAAGACCTATCTGGCGGAGCACCCGGAGATTGATCATTTGGCACTAGACTACTTTGGCGGCGGTGATCCCAAATATTACTTCTGCAAGCGCCAATACGACAAGCAGGGCCGGCTAGTGGCGACGGCTGGGGGATATGACTGCAGTGCGGCGGTCTATGAGGATTGGCATAGTGAGTATGGGCCGTACACGGGTCAGTATATAGCGGTGTCGGAGACATTCCTGGAGAATGACCGCTACTATTCCAACCGCGACGGCTTGCCGGGCTACCGCTACCTGCGGGCAATGCAGCCGGTGGCTAAGATTGGCTACTCTATCTACCTGTACAAGCTGTACTAGAACAGCTTAGCGACGAACAGGCCGGCGTTGTGCAGGCCGGTGGCGCCGAGCCCGGTGGTGACAAGGGGCACGCCCTTGGGGATGGTATTGATGGCTAGAAGCGAGTCGATGCCATTCATGCCCTTGTCGCTGAGGCCGACGCCGACTACCACTGTGGCGGTATCTTTGAGATAGCTGGCCACGATGGCCGGCATGTTGGAGACGGCATTGGCTACCGCAACTACGGCCCGGTAGCGGCCGTCCTTGATGGTGGTGAGCAGTTGGTAGAGCGTGTCGAGGTCGCGGTGACAGGAGGCAATTTCGATATCGTAGGTGATCTTGGCCTTGGTCAGCTGCTGCTCGAGGTCTTTGAGCAGTGGGATGTCGGACTGACTGCCAACGATGATGAGGAGCCTATTCATGCTGCGATGCTAGTCGATGGCGCCGGGAGTGTGGTGGTAGCTGGGCTGGCGGTAGAGGCCGCGGATGAGGTTCCAGCGGACGGTTAGCAGGTCGCGGAAAACCTGGATGGAGGCTTTGAGCGGCGAATCCCCTACTAGTCCGGCGCCCTCGGCCTTGGGGTCTTTCCAGTCGGGAGCCTCGAAGGTCTCGATGTGGTAGCCGAGCTTGCGGGCGACGGCCAGGATCTCGAGGTCGAAGCCCCAGCCCAGGATGGTCAGGCGGCTGAAGACGGCTTCGGCGGCTTCAGCCTCGAAGACTTTGAAGCCACACTGAGTGTCCTTGAGCCCGGGTAGCAGGATAATCTGGGCCAGTAAGTTGCCGAAGCCGGTGATGGTTTTGCGGATGAGGCCTTTGTGGATTTTGACGAGGTCACGCACGGCGATGCCGACTTTGCCGCCGTGGTCCATCAGGGCTTTCACGTCGTCGAGGTGCGAGAGCGGTGTGGCTAGGTCGGCGTCCATGAACATACGGTAGCGGCCGGTGGCCTCGAACATACCCAGCCGGACGTCGCGGCCCTTCCCTGCCCGGGGGCCGGCATGGGTGACGATGAGGCTGTCAAACTGTCCGGCCTTGCTCTCGGCGATGGCCGCTGTGCCGTCTGGGCTGTCGGCGACTACCACAATTACTTCAACATGGCCGTAGTCATGAGTCCTTAGCCACTCTGAGAGCTGGTCCAGGGACGAGCCAATATTCTTGGCTTCCATGTATGAGGGCAGGATGATGCTGAGGTCGATTTGGTTCATTGGGTTACCTCATAGACGTAATAGATCTCATTGTAGCTAAAGGGTGACAGATGAGCACGTAGTTTGCTGCCGGGGAACTTGAGAGCCAGGTTCTTGGCGGCGGCATCGCGGGCGGCGGCGGTGATGATGAACTGCCGGGCGCCGGGGGTGACGGGCAGACCCACCAGACCGGCTGGGTCGAGCTCTTGGTGAGCTGGCTGGTTGTAGGCCAGGAAGTGGACGGTGGCGAGCTCGTCGGGTGTGGCAACAACTAGCCGCGTGCCGCTGAAACTGGTGGTCTTGAGGAACCGGGCGGCGTTGGTGGCGGCTTCATTGGCGGTGCTGTAGGTTTCGCCGGACGCAGCCCAGGCGCGGAAGTATTGGGTGTAGCCCTGGAAGATGGTGAGGGCCAGAAGCAGGACAATGACGGACTGGCCGACGCTACGGGCGGCCGAATTGATTGGGAAGGTGGAGTACCAGAGCTCGAGCATATAGCTGATACCAACGGCGGCCAAGACGGCGACAATGGGCAGGGCGGCAGCGGCGTGAGCGGCATTGGGCACGCCGGTATTGCTGAGAGCAGCTGGGGCGAGCAGGATGACGAACAGCAGGAGCAGGATGCGGTAGCGGCGTAGGTGCAGGCGGGAGATCGAGACCAGGATGCCAAAGATGAACATCAGCCCGACGAACGCATTGAGCATGGGTTCGGCGGCGAAGTTGTGGCGGAAGTTTTCGTCGCCGCGGAGGTTAAACATCAACAGGGTGCGGGCGATATTTTCGAGAATGATGGCCGGCGGAGCGGTCAGGCCCAGGGCGACTGGTAGCGCGGACAGGCTGGCGGCCGAGGTGCCCGCCAAGTAGCCAAACAGTCCGAAACCTAGGGCAG
This sequence comes from uncultured Candidatus Saccharimonadales bacterium, assembly GCA_964505035.1. Classification (GTDB taxonomy): domain Bacteria; phylum Patescibacteriota; class Saccharimonadia; order UBA4664; family UBA4664; genus CAZDGK01. The sequence continues at coordinate 64,187 of CAZDGK010000001.1, read as the reverse complement.
CGGCCACCAGGCCGGCCCAGCGGGCTTTGCCTCCCCGTAGCAGCTCGTGGCGGCGGACTAGTTGGAAGACGCCCAGGACGGTGACGCTGGCGACCAGCAGCCAACCGAGCGGCCCAGAGAGCAGGCTGAGAGTGAGGAGGCCGGCGCCGGCTAGCCAGAGGCCGAGCGTGCCGCGGCGGTAGATTTCGGTGACCGTCCAGAGCGTTAGCGGCACGAGCAGGATGATGAGCTCGGTGGGCATGGCGCTGCGGCTGAGCGTGACCGACCACGGTGTGACAGCTACGAGGAGCGCGGCTATCCAGGCGATGCGGCCGGTAAACCACTGCTTGGCCCAGAGCCAGGTGGCGCCAGTGGCTAGCACGCCGAGGACGGCCGGCCAGACGCGGAGGCTCCAGTCATTGTGCCCAAACACGGCCACGGCCAGCGCCTGCAACCAGACCCAGAGGGGGGCGTATTGATTGTAGGAATCGAGTCCGGGAAGTGTGCCGTGGTGTAGCAGATCGAGGGCCTGGAGGCCGATGCGGGCCTCACCAGTGTAGAGGCCGGGTGGCAGGCTGGTTAGGTCGATGAAGCGGAAGAAGGCGGCCAGGCCGAGCAAACCCGCCAGCACTACCCATTCAAAGTAGCGGCCGAGCCAGGCAAAAGGTGGGGTTGATTGCTTCATTACCTAAATACTACCTTTCTATAAAGAATATAGTTCCATGTCAAGCTGACAGCGGTAGCGGCGGCCTTGGCGCCGTTATTAAAGATAAAGGTATCAGTCATGAAGCGGTTGAGGCCGGCGGTATGACAGGCCTGGATGAGGAGGTGCAGGGGCTGCGTCCAGATTTCGGTCAGCAATACGATAGCACCATTTTGAAGGACATAGAGTCCGAACGCCGTGACCAGCAGGAACAGCGCGATGTGGCGAGCCTGGGTGGCCGATTCGTGGCGGAAGACCAGACGCTTATTGGCGATAAAGCTAAAGGTCATGGCGATGGTCGTGGAGACGACGTTGGCCGGTACGAGGGCCAGCCCGGCGCCGAAATGGAGCAGGTTGTAGATGAGGAAATCAACGGCGGTATTGATGATGCCGACCAACCCAAACTTACCGGCCTGTTTAAAGTTGGCTTTGGTCAGGCGCCGGTGCCGGGGTATAACCGCCTCGATGTCTTGAGTAAGCATAACTGTCTTGAGTATAGGTGATAGCTCGGACGGGGGCAATGCCGCTAGCCGTGGAAGCGCTCGGCGCGGTCGAGGAAGCTGCGCTGCTCGGGGTGGAACTCCAGCTCGATGTCGCGAATGGGGCCGTTGCGGTGCTTGCGGACAAGGACTTCGGTGAGGTTTTCGTCGGCCTCCTTGTCGTAGTACCACGGACGGTAGAGGAACATCACGACGTCGGCATCTTGCTCGATGGAGCCGGAGTCGCGCAGGTCGGACAGCTGTGGAATGGGTGGGTTGCGCGACTCGACCGCGCGGGACAGCTGCGACAGGGCAACCACTGGCACTCCGAGCTCACGAGCTAGACCCTTGAGCTGGCGGGAGATTTCGCTCACTTCCTGGGTGCGGCCTTCCTGGCTGCGAGCGCCGCCGGAGATAAGCTGCAGATAGTCGACGATAACTAGGCCCAGCCCGTGCTCGGCTTGCAGACGGCGGGCTTTGGTGCGCATTTCCATGACGTTGGTGGTGGCGGAGTCGTCGATGTAGAGCGGGGCTTCCGAGAGCTGGGCCATGGCGTCGGCGATGCGCGGGAAATCGTCGTCGTCGAGGGCGCCGGTGCGCAGCTTCCAGGAGTCGACGCCGGACTCGATGGCTAGCAGCTGGTCGATGAGTTGCTCCTTGGACACCTCCAGGCTGAAGAAGCCGACGGGGATGCCTTCTTTGGCGGCCACGTGATGGGCCAGGTTCATGACGAAGGTGGTCTTGCCCATGGACGGACGCGCGGCCAGGATGAGCAGATCGGAGTTCTGGAGGCCAGCTAGAGTGGAATCGAGGTCGCGGAAACCGGTGGGGATACCCCGGAGCTTGCCGGCGTTGGAGTGGAGCTCGTTGAGGCGCTCAAACGACTCGTCGAGGACGGTGCGGACGGGGATGAAGTTTTGTTTGAGGTTTTTCTGACTGACTTCGAAGATGGTTTGCTCGGCCTTGTCGAGGAGCTGGTCGAGGGCGGTGTTTTCGTCGTAGCCCAGATTGGTGATATGACCGGCGGCCGAGATGAGGCGGCGGAGGGTGGCCTTGTGGGCCACGATGCTGGCGTACTCGGCGACGTGAGCGGCAGTGGGCACCATGGACGTGAGCTCGGCTAGCTGGGCGGAGCCGCCGACGCGGTCGAGCTCACCGGCTTCGCGGAGCTTGTTGGCGAGGGTGAGTAGGTCGATGGGTTGGCGCTTTTCGTAGAGGTCGAGCATCGCGCTGAAGATGATGGCGTGGCGGTTGTCGTAGAAGTCCTCTGGGGTGACAATGTCGGCAATCTTGATGATGGCGTCCTTGTCGATAAGCAGGCTGCCGAGCAGGCTTGTCTCGGCCTCGGTGTTTTGGGGCGGGACCTTGCCGGCCACGCCGGCCGCCAGCTCCACCTCGAGGCCTTGGCCGAGGCGTTCAAACTGACTTTGGCGGCTCTGGTCGCGACGGTCTGCCATACTATTCCTCCACTACTTCCCCACCCAGGATCTCCAGGGCCGAGGAAATGAGCTCGGCACTGGGGTCGGCGAGTTTTTTGGCGGGGCGGCCAGCGGCGGCCTCGTCGGTGATGGCGGTGACTGGGATGGGGCGGCCGTAGACCTTCTGGACGGCATCCTCAATGACGGAGCGGTTTTGGACCTTCAGGAACAGGTCCCGGTGGAAATTGAAGCGGGACTTGATGACGATTTTGCCGTCTTTGAACTCGACAGGGTACATCTGGAGCAGAGCGCAGAGCGAGTTATTCTTGGTCTTGAGCATGACGAGGACCTTGGGCCAGAGCTCGACGTCGGCTGACGGCTCACTAGTCGGAGCGGCTGGAGTGGGCGCGGTGGCTGCAGGAGCAGTGGTGGCGCCCGCGGCGGTGGTGGCCTGAGCGCGCGCCGGGGCGGCCGGGCGCGGTGGCTCGGCGGCTGGCGCGGCCAGGCGAATCACGGCTACTTCAAGGCTCTCGCGTGGCCAGTGTGACCGAGTGACAGCCAGCAATTCCTCGATGATGGTGCCGATGGCTGAGGGTGAGAGCTGGGCGGCAAGGTCGCGGGTCGTGTCGTCGGTGGCCGTGGCGGCGCCGACGGTGACCAGCAGCGCTTCGCGCCATTGGCTGGCCAGCTGAGCGGCGATCTGGCCGGGCTGCGCGCCGCCTGCTAGCACGGTGGTGAGCGCTTCGACAGCGGCCTTGGCGTCGCCGGCTGCCATGGCGCGGCTGACGGTGGCGACGGCTTCGCTATCGCTAAGTCCTAGGAGCAGCCGCACGCCGCTGGCGGTAATGGGCTGCTCGCCACTGGAGCTCATTTGGTCGAGAATGCTGATGGCATCACGGAAGCTGCCGCGCGCTACGCCAGCGATGACTTCGAGGCCGGCGGGCTCGATGGCGATTTTTTCGCTCTTGGCGATCATTTCTAGGTGTTTGATGATGTCGGCCGGGGTGATGGGCTTAAAGTTGAATCTCTGGGTTCTGGAGATGATCGTTTCGGGCACCTTGTGGGCTTCGGTAGTCGCCAGGATGAATACAGCATGGGCGGGTGGCTCCTCAAGCGTTTTCAGCAGCGCATTAAAAGCCTCACTGGTTAGCATATGGACCTCGTCGATGATGTAGACTTTGTAGCTGCCGATGGCCGGCGCCAGATTGATCTTGTCGCGAAGCTCTCGCACTGAGTCAATCGACCGGTTGCTGGCGGCGTCGATTTCAATGATGTCGAGAGAGGCGTTTAGGCTGGCCTTGCAATTGGCACACTCATTGCATGGTCTAGACTGCTGATCCGTGCAGTTGAGAGCGCGGGCTAATAGCCTAGCGACACTCGTCTTCCCCACCCCTCTTGGGCCGGTAAACAGGTACGCATGAGACAACCGGCCATTTTTGATGGCAGTTGTGATGGTTTTAACGACGTGGTCTTGTCCAATGACGTCGTCAAAGTGCGCACTCCGGTACTTCCGGTACAGTGCCAGATCAGCCACCCCTTCCACTCTCCACTTCTTTTGCGAATTTGCTTAAATACGAAATCGCATCTGGTTCTAGTATATCCCAATATTGGTAGACTGAGCTGTGTATATCATGAGGTTATCGGCTAGCGCCGAAAAGGGGCGGCGCCCCATCACACGAGATGGGGCGCCGGTGAGGTTGGACGGCCGAAGCCTTGGCCCGACCAGGCGTTGTAGCGCACTACGTAGAGGCCCAGCGACTCGCTGGGATCTCCTCCGGGCAGGGTGTCGAACACCTGGCCGTGCAGTACCCATTGTCCGGGTGTATTTTCCTGCCAATGCTCTGCCATGAGCGTGAAGAGCTGGTGGGTATTGCGCCCATCCAGCCACGCCCGCAGCAGCAGAGCGCGGGGAGGCCCAGAACTGGAGACGATCCAGAACAGGCCTAGCCGCAGCAGGGCGCCTTGCTTGGGGCCGTCCGTGACGAGCAATGTCTGCTCGGCGGTGCCAGTCATAGCTCACCTCGATTCGTGCGGTCAAAGAGCTGGCTGGTGTCTACGTGTTATAACATTAGCCGATGACGGCTTCAATGGCTGCCCAGTCGGCGTCGCCCTCGTCGGGGATCACCATGGTGACTTGGTCGCCTGGCTGAGCCTTGAAATAGGTGACGCTGGCGAATAGAACGTGATATTCCTTGCCGCGGGCCTCCACGAAGTAGGCACCGTCCTTGAGGTTGAGCGTGCCGATGAGCTTTTTGCGCTCGACTGGGCCGATTTGCTTGTAGATGAAACTACCGTCATCGCCAATGATTAGCTTGAGCAGGTCGCCCTGGACCAGCTTGCTCTTGGATGCGTAGTTGGCGGGCACAGGATAATTCTTGCCGTCGGGGCCGATCATGTGTTGGCCGTCGAAGGCACCCTCGATGACTTTGCCACTGCTCATATCGCCGGCTTTGGCGGCGTTCACGGCAGAGGCCGGCGCGACAGTATCGTCTGAGCCGACTAGACTCGTTAATAATTCCTTGGCCCCCGCCAGATTGGTCTCGGCGGTTTCGATTAATTTTTTGAGAGTCTTTAACTGCTTGTCGGTAAATTCGGCCACTCCACCATCCCTTTGTTTTAGGTATAACTCCAACTGGCCTTATTAATACTACAGCCCACGAACAAAGTCAAAACTACTTTTCGATATTGGCCATCCAATGGATACCAAACTTGTCCGTGAGCATACCAAATGTGTCGCCCCAGAATTGCTCGGCTAGAGGCATGTCGACTTTGCCGCCCTCGGCTAGGGCATTGAACCACTGGGTGATTACCTCTTTGTCCTGGCCGTTGAGACTGAGGTGGACGTTGTTGCCAACTACGGGCTGGGTGCCGGGCTGGGTTTCGGAGGCCATGATGATGACCTGGCCAAATTTCAGATGGGCATGCAGCACCTTGTCCTCGTAGCCGGCTGGCACGTCCATGCCGGGGGTCTGGCCAAAGGTCTGGATGTCGAGCTTGCCACCAAAGATGCCGTGGTAGAATTCCATGGCTTCGCGGGCGTTGCCACCAAAGTTGAGGTACGGGTTTAACGTGGTGTGGTCCATAATATTGCCTCCAATGTCAGACTTAGTATATAACAAACCTGAGGCGCGTCTTAGACCCGAGGAGGTCTTGAGTATATGTGGGTCCGGTTTGCGATCGACGCAGACAGCCACCCGCTCAACCCCGGCGAACTCAGTGTGATCGACTGCCTGGTTGACATTGGCGACCTGCAGCCAGCTAAATGGCTGGTGCTCGGGCCGGCAATTCTGTCATTTCAGGTGGAGCCACATTTGGTTATCGACCCTAGGTGCACGGACAAGATCAAGGATTTGCCCAGTCATATGGACTTGGGACAGGCCCGGATCGAAGACGAGCGACTGGGTGTCGACGTGCTGCTGAGCAGCCTGGCGGATTGTCCGTCAGTGCGGATCCTGCTGGCGGAATGAGCCTGCCCTTTTGCCCCCTGACGCATGGTCGGGGGGCTTCAATTTGATTTAGGGCGCTGGCGCGGAGCGGGCAGATCAAAGAAACGCTGGCCGGGATGATGGGCCTCCCATAGCTGCACAACTTCGGCTAGCTGGGGCGGCATGTGGCCGGACTGGACCATTTCGAGGGCGGTTTCGCGCAGAGCATCCCGGAGTGCGATGACGTAATCACTGCCACGCAGACTGTCGCCGAGGATATATTCGCGATAGATGCTCTCGTGAGGGTCGCCACTCTTCTCGCGTCCTTTCCGGCCTTCAGTAATGTAGCGGACATCCATTTGGAGTGCGCTGGTAATGATGTCTTGTCTGAGCTGTTGCTGGGTGGCCGCTCTGGGTGGTGTCAGCTGACCAAGAATGAGGCCCTGAAAAACGGCCCAGCGATCGACAAAGGAGCTGCCCTTGAGAAGATTGTCGGCTGAGTTGATGGCATAAGCGCCGTACTGGGCAACCGGTATGGGCGCGTGCTTATTGGGTATGCGTAGGTCGGCGATACGCTGGTTGGCTTCGGCGGTGGCGGCTTGGAGCTCTGGTCCGGTAGTGTTGCGACGGTAGGCGCCGGCCATCAGCCGCATGGCGGCCTCTTGGCCAGTGGCGCCGCCATTGCCGAGCATGAAGGTGGCTTGGAAGTCGCGGAACATGTCGCTGCCGGTGGCTGGCTCGAGGTGCTCGACGCCTTCGGTGCTCGATTCGGCATCGTGGTGGCCGAGCAGGGATAGCAGCTCGGCTTGGTCCTTGGCGGTAAACTCGTGGGCTTGGTTGGGTCCATTCTCGGGTGTCATACGCCGATCATATCAAAAAAGAGCCCGGGTGGGCTCATTTTTGGTATGGACAGGACTGGCTTACTGGAGCTCGACGGTGGCGCCGGCCTCGGTCAGCTTGGCCTTGGCGTCTTCGGCGTCGGTCTTGGAGACATTTTCCTTGACCGGCTTGGGGGCGCCGTCGACCAGAGCCTTGGACTCGGCCAGGCCCAGGCCGGTGATCTCACGAACGGCCTTGATGACATTGATCTTGTTGGCACCAGCGTCGGCTAGTACCACGGTGAAGGTGGTCTTCTCCTCGGCGGCAGCGGCACCTTCGCCGTCACCAGCAGCGGCCGGAGCAGCGGCTACAGCCATGGGGGCGGCAGCGGACACGCCGTAGTGCTTCTCGAGCACCTTGACGAGCTCGCTGAGCTCCAGCACGCTGAGCTTGTCGATAGCCTCGACTAGCTCCTTAAACTTCTTGGGGATCTCAACCGTTTCGGTCTCGGTGGTTTCGGTCGTTTCGACCTTGTCTTCTGCCATTGATAGGTTCCTTTGCTATTGCTTAGGCCCGAGCTTCGCTCAGAGCGTTTAGAACATTAATGATGGAGCGGACGTTGCCCGCCATGACACCGACAAACCCGGTGAGGGGTGCCGCGATGGTGCCGACCACCTGAGCAATGAGTTGCTCGCGAGTGGGTAGCGTGGCCAGGGCCTTCACGTCGGCGGCAGATAATAGCTGTCCGTCGCCGGTGATGGCGCCTACCACCTCAAGCGCGTCATGCGCCTTGGCGTACTGGAAGATGACGCGGGCCGGAGCCACTTCATCATCAAAGCCCATCGCCAGGGCCATGGGGCCGGTGAAGCTCTGTGGGTCAATGTCGGCCAGGGCCGCATTGGCTTTGGTGGCGATGCGCAGCAGCGTGTTCTTGGTGACCCGGTAGGTCATACCCTGAGCACGGAGCAGATTGCGCAACTCCTCTACTTCACCGACGGTGAGACCGCGGTAGTCGGTCATGACGGCCAATTTGATGTGGCTGAGGTCCTGCGTTAGCTGAGCTACCGCCGACTCCTTGGCCTCACGAGAAATGGCCATGTCACTTCCCTTTTGCTTTAAGCATTTAAAAAATCTCTTGGGCGAACACCAAAGAGACAGTTTGAAGTTATCCGGTTGTGGATTACCTCGGTGGCGGATTAAGCACTGGTGGTTACCAGCACGGCCACTGTCTACGGTGAACGAGAGTAATATTAGCGGATTTGAGCGTGAGCGTCAAGCTTTTGTAAGTACTAACGGTGCGTGTTGGCAAAGGTTGTGGTAGAGTGCCCCGGCTGGCGCTAATTCTCACAAATAGAAGGGAGTGTCCGGTGAAGTACCTTGATCCCCGATGTTGCAACCCAACGGGGGGTGCGGCATGAGGATTGCACTTGTGTCAGAGCATGCCAGCCCGCTGGCAACGATTAGCGGAATTGACGCCGGTGGGCAAAATCGACACGTGGCCGGTCTGGCTGCGGCGCTGGTGGCGGTGGGTCACGAAGTGACGGTCTACACCCGGCGCGACAGCATGGTCAGGGCCGGGCGCATCAGCGCTCCAGGGGGGTATGAGGTGGTGCATGTGCCCGTGGGTCCTCCCGAAGGCGTGCCCAAGGACGAGCTCATGCCCTATATGGTGCCATTTGGCAGCTGGCTGAGCAGTCGGTTTGCGGAGTCGAAGAGGCGGCCGGATGTGGTTCATGCCCACTTCTGGATGAGCGGAATCGCGGCGTTGCGGGGGGCGATGCCGCGGCAGATTCCGGTTGTGCTGACCTATCATGCTCACGGCAACGTCAAGCGACGTTTCCAGCGCCAGGACGATACTAGTCCGGCGGGGCGGATGTCGATTGAACGGCAGCTGGCCCTGGTGGTGCAGCGAGTCGTGGCTCAATGTAGCGATGAGGTGGCCGAACTAATGGCTCTTGGCGTCCCCGCTACCCAAATCCGGCTCATTCCTTCCGGCATTGATCTGAACCAGTTTCAGCCGCGCGGGCCGACGGTCAATAAGACCGGGCCCCGGCTACTGGCAGTTGGCCGACCCGTTCCGCGCAAGGGGTTCGAGGAGGTGATTCGGATCCTGCCTAACCTGCCCGGCGTCGAGCTGGTGGTGGTGGGCGGGCCCGAACATGGGGCTGATCGTGACCCGGAGTTTAGGCGACTGTACCAGCTGGCTGACGCGCTCGGTGTGACCGATCAGGTGCAGTTGGTGGGTGCGGTTCCGGCATCGGAGATGGCGAGCTGGTACCGCTCGGCCGACCTCGTGACGTGCACACCCTGGTATGAACCGTTTGGCTTGACGCCGCTAGAGGCGATGGCCTGTGGTGTGCCGGTGGTAACCTATGCTGTGGGAGGTCTGATTGACAGTGTGGTAGATGGCAGTACCGGCCGGCAGGTTATGCCGGGCGATCGCGCTGGGCTGACTAGCGCTATCAGCGAGCTGCTTGGTGATGCGGCGCTGCGTCGCAAGTACGGCAAGGCGGCGGCGCGGCGGGTGCATGCCCGCTACGGCTGGAACCACACGGCAGAAGCTATGACGGAACTATACGCGGAAGTGGTAAATGCTCCTGTCAGGCTGCGGGTTAGCATATGAACGCTACCCCACTGACCGGCTGCCCGAGGATTACTCGGCAGCCGGTTTTAAAGTTAATACCACCAGGCGAGCTGGGCGACCAGGTCTTTGACGCGCCGCTGAGCCGCTGCGTCCGGTAGGCGGCGCAGGACGATATCGGCAATGAGCTGGCCTAGAGTGCGGGCTGACTCTGGTGTGAGGCCACGGCTGGCCAGCGCGGCGGTGCCGAGGCGCAAACCACTGGGGCGCCAGGCGGTCTTGGCGTCAAAGGGAATGAGATTGCGATTGAGGATGAGGCCGAGCGACTCGAGGCGCCGCTGGACGTCGAGACTATCGAGCTCGGGTGGGAGCTGGGTGAGAGTGAGGTGGGTCTGGGTGGGCGAAATGGCGGCGAGTCCCCCATCGTTTAGCCCGGCTTCAAGGGCGCGGCAGGTGCTGATAATGGCCTTGGCATACTCTGGGAACGGCCGGCGGTCGGGGTATTGGTCCTCGCCGAGCACCTCGAGCAAGGCCTGGCCGGTGGCGGCGATTTGGTGCAGGTGCGGACCGCCCGAGGTGCCCGGGAAGACGGTGCGGTTGAGTTCGGCGAGGTGCTGGTGCTTGGCAAAGAGTAGGGCGCCGCGGGGCCCCCGTAGGGTTTTGTGGGTGGTCATGGAAACGTAATCGGCGCCGGCTGCGCCCGGTTTGAATGGGCTGTCGTGCAGACCAGCGGCCACTAGGCCGGCAATGTGAGCGATATCGGCCAGCACCAGCGCGCCATGCCGGTGGGCAAGCTTGATGAGAGGCTCAAACTGGTAGGCGCGAGGGTAGGCCGAGAAGCCGATGATGACGAGCTTGGGCTGGTGCTCGGTCAATTTGGCTTGGTAGTCGGCCTGGTCGATCTCGTAGCCGTGGGCGGTGGCCACGACGTCATAATTGATGAGCCGGAAGAACTTGAGGTAGTTGGAGGTGGCGTGCAGGTGGCTGAGGTGGCCGCCATTGGCGAGATTGAGGCTCATGACGGTGTCGCCGGCGGCGAGGGCAGCGAGGAATACGGTGGCATTGGCGGGCGAGCCGGACAATACCTGGACATTTGCGCCATACTCGCCGGTGGAGTCGAAGATGGCTAGGGCTTTGGCTTGGACGAAACTCTCCAGCTCGTCGGCATAGACATTGCCGGCATAATAGCGCTTGCCGGGCTGCCCCTCGGCGTATTTGTTTGACCAGACACTACCAAGGAGTGCCAGCGTGCTTGGCGAGGGATAATTCTCGGAGGCGATGAGATTGAGGGTGTCTCGTTGGCGAGCGGCTTCGTGGCGAGTGAGGCGGACAAGTTGATTCATAATTGTCATTATAGTCTGAATATGGAGAAGCCGGAGGTGCCAAATGTGGCGACCCCCCGGCTTAGTCTAGCTGAAGAACAGCTCCAGGTTGGCGTAGTGCCCGGCGAAGAGTTGGTGCAACGCCGGGACTAGCGGGTAGTGGCTGACGTCCTGGAGTTTGACCCACTCCAGGTGCCGGTAGTCGGCTCCCAGCAATTGATAGCTGGGATCATCGCTACCCGGCAGTGGCTGCAGCAGAGTGCAGCTCCACCAGGCGATTGGGCCGAGAACGTCACCAAAATCGGTGGTGATGCCGACTAACCGCTGCGGCTGCACGATGGCATAGGCCTGTTTCTTGGCCAATTCAGTGGCAGCTGCAGCCTGGTCTGCTCCGGAGAGCTCGCCGCACGGTGCGGACCAGAGCACGGCCCGGCCGCGCCGCATGAGCAGGATCAGATCGCGGCTTATGACCAGCGCGCCAACAGCCCGGGGCGTTGGCCCCTTTGTCATGGGACTTCCCTTCTAGGAACTGGCTGCCCTTGCGGCAGACTGCCAAGGAGTATAGCAGATCTGTGGGTGCTATGGTACAGTGTGGCGGCTGGCCCTTATACCGATAGAAAGGGGGGTCCAGTGAAGTACCTTGCATACGAAAGGCGCGAGCCGGACAGCCAATACCGCCAGCTGTTGCACAATATTGTGACCGCTGGCGAAGAGGTGCCCACCCGTCAGGGTGAAGTGGCATTGACGCTGATGCAGCAGGTAATGAAGTTCGAGCTGGCCAATGGTTTCCCGATGATCACCGATCGGAGCCTCAACGGCTTCTGGCGTAAGCCAATCGGCGAACTGTGCGCGTTTATCAACGGCGCGACTAGCCTGGACGAGATGGAGGCATTTGGCTGCGACTGGTGGGATCCTTGGGCGACGCCCGAGAAGACCGCCAAGCGTGGCCTGCCGCCGGGCACGATGGGTCCTGGATTCTACGGTGGGGCGTTTCGATACTTTCCCACTGCTGAGGGTCCGCCCTTCGACCAGTACCAGCACCTGGTGGAGCAGATCCGCGAGCTGCCGGACGACCGGACGCACTTCGTGAGTCCGTGGATCCCGCAGTACCAGGTGCGTGGCAAGGGTAAGACGCCCAAAACCACCATCGCGCCCTGTCACGGCTGGGTGCACGTGCGCGTCCTAAACGGGCGGCTGCATTTGCACATGTTCCAGCGCAGTGGCGATGTGCCGGGCGGCGTGCCGTCCAACATGGTGCAGTACGCGGCGCTCCTGCTGATGCTGGAGCAGCTCACCGGGATTCCGGCGGGCGTGTACTATCACACCATCTCGGATGCACACATCTACTCCGGCCAGCTGCAGTACGTTCGTACCATGCTGTATCGCGAGCCGCGGCGATTGCCGACGGTGGCTCTGACGGTGGCCGGCCAGAAGATCACGGACATCCATGACTTCCGGGCCGAGCACTTTGAGCTGTTCGACTACGACCCGCATCCGGGTCTGCGCATGCCGGTGCTACCATGACCATCTCGATGGTGGTAGCAACGGACCGCGCTGGAGCGATTGGCCGGGGCAATGATTTGCCCTGGCACATCCCCAGCGACCTCAAGCGGTTTCGCGAGCTGACCACCGGCCACGTGCTGGTGGTTGGCTCGCGGACTCACGCCTCGATCGTGGCGCGGTTGGGCAAATCATTGCCTGGCCGCACCTGCGTGGTGGCGACACATCAGCCCGACCGGCCGCCCCTGGAGGGCGTCGAGTGGGCAGGGAGTGTTGGAGCGGCTCTGGACCGGGCAGAGTGTCTGGCCCAGGAAAACGGCGATGACGAGGTATTTGTCATCGGCGGCGCGGCGGTCTATAGCCAATGTCTGGGCCGGACAGACCGGATCTACCAGACGGTGGTTGAGACAAGGGTGGCCGGCGCGGATGCGTTTATGCCACTCGATTGGCTTGGCAGCTTCCGGCTGGTGCGCATCGAGTCGTGCAAGCAGTACGACGAGCGAGACCAGTTTCCGACCGGAGTTCGGTACTGGGAACGAATGTCGTACCGAGCGAGGACGTGGCAGGATGAATAGGCCACTCTACTATCTGCCCAATGCGCGCACTGACGAGCAGCGGGCCAAGATGGTGCGGCTGGAGGAATCGGGTATTTGCATGTTTTGCCCGGAGCATCTCGCCGCCGAGCAGGAGGGGCCAATCATTGAGGAGGCGGATTATTGGGCGGTGACGTTCAACCAATTTCCTTATGCTGGCTCCAGACTGCACTTCTTGCTACTACCCAAGCAACACATCACCGATGTGGCCGATCTGAGCCCCGAGGCTTGGATGGAGCTGGGGTGGCTGCTGAGGGTGCTGAGGCTCAGATTTGAGTTTGAGCACTACGGCTTCTTCGTTCGCAATGGTCACCCGGCCCACACTGCCGGCACCATCTTCCACGTCCACGCTCATGTGGTCGTGGGCGACACCAATGATCCCGCTCACGAGCCGATCAAGGTCAAGCTAACCGGGCGACCGGCCGCTTGAGCCGAAGCCCCTTGTTCTTGCGATCAGAGAACAAGGGGCTTTCTACGTCTTGACCCAAATGATTTCGACACCGGCGGTGGCGAGGATATCGGCGCCGTCGAGCAGGCTGTAGGCGTCGGCTACATACAGCTTGGCAATGCCGGTCTCGGCGATGAGCCGGGCACACGCTGGGCACGGAAAGGTGGTCACGAACATGGTAGTGCGCTGGAGGCTGATGCCCCGGCGGGCGGCCTGGGCGATGATGGCGGCCTCGGCATGAATGGCCGTCGATAGCTGCAGATACTCGCCGCGGCGGAAGTTGTTGCGCGGATCGCCGCTGATGTAGGGTGCGTACGGCGTGGGCAGGTGGTGATTGTGGGCGACGAGAGGGCCAGTGGGCGTGGCGGCGACGGCGCCGACTTGGCGCCACCAGTCGGAGCTGCGGCGCGCGGCATCCGTGGCCAGACCGAGCATGGACTGGTCGAGTTCGGACAGCGGCGTGGCTGGGGTGAGCTGGACGGGACGTGCGTCACGGCTGGAGTCGCGATCCCAGCGTAGGAAGGTTGGGTCATATTGGACATCCCGGCCCTGGTCGAGGTGATAATGACTGATGAGATGCCGCAATAGGTCCTCCGCTGGCGCGATCAGGGTGGTGGCGGTGACGGCACTGGGCAGATCGGCCGGTCCGATGATGCGCAGCCGCAGTCTCGGGTAGATGGCCTGGAGACTACTGAGGGCAAGTTTGGGCTCGAGGGCACGAATTTCCTTGGCTAGTATAGGCCAATCGCGAGTAAAGTCAGGGCCAATTAATAATACTTCGTCGGCATCGAGGTGGCGGTCGAACAGGGTGATATAGCCGGCGTGCACAACCGGAATGTAGACAAGCAGCTGCTTGGACATGGGCTAGCGGCCTTCGATTTGGTCGCGGATGACTTGGCGGACAATGTCGGGCAGCTGATTGGCGAGGCGGCTGGTCATGCGATCGGCGAGATTGAGCTGGAGAAGGCGCAGCCTGGCCGAGGTGGTCGTGGTGGCCATGCGCGGAAGGACTTCGACGCGGCCACAATAGAGCCGCTCGAGCTCGGTGATCTGGTCTTGGGTGTAGGTCTCCTCGGTGGCCACTAGCACGTCGGGGCGGACGGCTTTGATGAGCGCCCATTTCTCGGCCTCGAGTGGCTTGAGCACGACTAAGTCGACGTGGCGCAGATGCGTCAACATGCGCAAACGCTCGGCCTGCGGCACGATGGGCCGGTCTGGGCCTTTGCGGTGGCGGATCTTGTCGTCGGAGTCGACGCCAGTGATGAGGAGGTCGCCAAACTGACGGGCGCGCTCCAGATACTGGGCGTGGCCTTCGTGAATGAGGTCAAACGAGCCGGCGGTGAGGACAATCTTGAGCCCGAGAGCCTTCAGTAACTGAACGCTCTCGGCTACGACCTCATAGTTGGCGAGGTTGCGTTGCTCAAAATTGGAGCCATCACCAAAGATCCCACTCGAAATTGCCATCTCATTCCCCTTTCCCAGATTGTATGAGATGGCGCGCTAAATGGCTACTTTTTGCTGGTAGACAGAGCGCTGGTGGTGGTGGGAGCGTCGATTTTGATGCCGGGACCCATGGAGGTGGTGACGGCAATGGTTTTCACGTAGGTGCCCTTGGCAGCGGCCGGCTTGGCCTTTAGGACGGCCTTGATGAGGGTGGTGGCATTGTCGAGCAGATCGGCGGCCTTGAAGCTGACTTTGCCGACGGCGATGTGCACAATGGCTTGCTTGTCGATACGGAACTCAACCTTGCCGGTCTTGGTTTCGGTGACGGCCTTGGCGACGTCGGGGGTGACGGTGCCGGACTTGGGGTTAGGCATGAGGCCGCGCGGACCGAGAACCTTGGCGACTTTGCCGAGACCGGCCATCTTGTCGGGAGTGGCGATCAGGACGTCAAAGTCTAGCTTGCCGGCCTCGATGTCGGCTAGCAGTTTGTCGGTACCCACGATATCGGCGCCGGCGGTCTTGGCGTCATCGGCGGCCTTGCCATCGGCGAAGACGGCGACGCGCAGGCTGCGGCCGGTACCGTGCGGTAGCACGACGCTGGCGCGCACCATTTGGTCGGCTTGGCGAGGGTCAACACCGAGGCTGATGTGCAGCTCGACGGAGCTGTCAAACTTGGTGGTGCTCGTCTTCTGGGCAAGTTCCAGGGCCTCGGCTAGCTCGTACTGCTTGGTGCGGTCGACAAGCTTGGCGGCCTCGCGGTACTTCTTGCCGTGCTGGTGAAGTGGGTTGGGCGTGGAGCGCTTGGCTGCTTTGGGGGCGGCGTCGGTGGCTGCCTCGGTCTCGGCGCGGTGCTCCTTGGCCTCCTGGCGGGCCTCTTCGGCTTCGGCCTCGCGGACAGCCTTGGCGCTACGCTTGCCGGCCTTGGCGATCTTGGCCTCTTCGGTCTCGTCTGCGTCAGTTTCGTCTGCGCTAGTCTCGCCGGTGTCGCTGCTCGTGTCGGCCGACGGCGCTTCGGTGACGAGCTCGACGGGTGTGTCCAGAACCTCTACCGCTTCGGTCGCTTCGGGGGTTTCAACGACCTCTTCGACGGTGTCTTCAACTTTTTTCTTGGTTGCCATGTAAATAATCTCCTGTGGTGCGTGCGGCTTGCGCTTGGGCAGAGCCTCCCACGGTTAGTTAATCAACTACCTCAATGCCCATGGAGCGGGCAGTGCCGGCCACGGTCTTCATGGCGGCGGCGAGCTCGTGAGCGTTCATGTCCTTCATTTTGGCTTCGGCTAGCTCTTGCACCTGGGCCTTGGTCAGCTTACCGACCTTGGTCTTGTTGGGAGTGCCAGAGCCTTTGTCTTGGCCCGAGGCCTTGCGAATGCGGCTGACCATGGTCTCGCCAGTGTAGGTAAAGGTGAACGTGCGGTCTTCAAAGATGCGCACGCGGACGTTGAGTAGCTGGTCGCCCAGGTCCTTGGTTTGGTCGTTAAAGGTGTTGACGAAGTCCATCATGTTGACGCCCTGGGCGCCCAAAATCGAACCGACCGGCGGGGCCGGGGTGGCTTTGCCGCCCTGGAGGCGGAATTTGACGTTGGCTTTGACTGGTTTGGCGACTGCCATGAGTTACTCCTTTGTGGTACGAGCGCCGGTTCGCGGCTCCCACTTATAACGAATATCTGCGGTATAGTAGCAGATTTGGTGATGTTTGTGAAGTCCAGTATCGGGAACGGTTAGATCTTCTTGACCTGGAGGCTGTCGAGCTCGACTGGCGTTTCGCGGCCAAACATGTTGACGAGGACCTTGATCTTGCCCTTGTTCTCGTCAATCTCATTGACCATGCCGTCGAAGCCCTTGAAGGGACCGTCGGTGATGTTGACGGCTTCGCCAACGCTAAAGTCGATCTTAAACTTGGGCTCTTCGACGCCCATGCGCTTCTGGATGTGGCGGACCTCATCCTCGCTGACGGCGGTAGGTGTCGTGCCGGATCCGACGAAGCCGGTGACATTGGGAGTGTTACGCACGACATACCAAGAGTCTTCGGTAACATCCATCTGCACCAGGACGTAGCCGGGGAAGATGCGGCGCTCGACGATGCGCCGGCGGCCGTTTTTGATCTCGATCTGGTTTTCTTTGGGCACGATGACGTCAAAGATTTTGTCCTGCATGTGCATGGTCTCGATGCGCTGACGCAGGTTTTCGGCGACGCGGTCTTCGTAGCCGGAGTAGGTGTGAATGACGTACCAGTGGTGCTTAGTCTTGGCAGATTCGGACATAGTTATCCCTTAATAATTACGCGGCGGAGCAACTCTGAGAAAGCGAAGTCGAGTAAACCGAGGGCGGCGGCGAATACGAGCGAGAACCCGATCACGAGGAACGTTAGCCGGGCGGTTTGGCGGCGGCTGGGCCAGGCTACTTTGGCTAACTCGGCCCGGCTGGCGGTGAGGTATTCGATGAGTGGTTTCATAGCGACAAATTTAAAAAGCCGTCGGCTTTGTCAATAATATGCCTGAAAACCAGGTGTAAGTCAATAATAGAACCATTATGGCTTGTTGGCCTGGCCGCCATAGGATGAGCCGCCATATCCCCCGGCGCCATCAGGGTGCCGCCCGCCGACCTCCAGGGCGCGCAGCAGGGCCGGTAGGCCCACGACGGCCAGGAGCGCTAGACCGGCGTGTACCAGGAACTGGCGGCGGGTGACTTCTTGGGCGAGCACTTGCTCGACGCGTTGTTTGACCATATCCACTCCTGGCTGTTGGGGTCAGTGTATCAAACCAGTTATGTTTGGACAAGGTGCGGTATGATGAGAAGCATAAGCAGGGCGAGAGTCGGTACGTGAGGCGGGTATGGCAGGCAGTGGGTTTGGGGCTGGGGTTGCTGTGGCTATTGGCCCCGGTGGTTGCTGCGGCGACGGCCTATGGTGTGGGGCCGTATGGCGACGGGCCATACAATGGCTGCGATACGGCGTGTGTGTCGCCGAGCGTGAGTCCCGCGACGTCGCCGACTTCGACGCCGGTCGAGTCGACCGTGGTGACGGCGCCGAGCGGCCTGCAGTACGCCATTAATCTGCATAACGGGCAGGTGTTGCCGCGGCCGCACTATGTGGTGACCGTCACGCCGCTCAATGGCCAAGGACAGAGCTTTGATAGTGTGGACTTCTATATAGACGGCCAATTGGTGGCTTCAGTGAAGCCTGATGCCGATGGCACGGCCCGGTGGGACTGGCCGACCGATCAGCGGCCAGGTAAGCACGTGCGGGTGTTGGTGCGGCAAGGCGCCGATGTGACTACGACTGACTTTACGGTGTCGGTGCAGGCGGCCGCGGCGACAGCCGGGACGCTGTTTGGGCTGCTGACGCCAGCGGTGGCGGCTCAGCTGCAGCGCATCATTGCCCAAGTGCCGCTGCCAGTAGTGCGCGGCTTCCCCTATCTGCTTTTTGCGCTGCTGGGTGGCATATTGCTGGTGCTGGTGTGGCAGGCGCAGCAGGAGGCGGCACGCAATCTGGAGCAACAGCGGTTGCTGGAGCATGAGCGGGTGATTACCGACGAGAAAACCACCTTGCTGCAGCTGGTATCGCACTATTTGCGCACGCCGTTGACGCTGCTGCAGGCAGGAGTGGATAGCCTCAAGTTTAAGCCGGAGCTGCCGCCTGATGCCACTAGCCGACTGGCGGTGGCGGTCGAGACGGTCAATCTGGCGGCGACTGGCCTGCTCAAACGACTAGATGCCAGCCCGCTGCTGGCTGCGGTGCCGCCACCGGATGCCATCATGCCGCCGGCGCGAGTCTGGACCCAGTGGGGCTTTTGGTTGCCAATTGGACTGCTGGTGGTGGCGACGTCGTCATTTAACTTCCTGGTGATGGCAGTCGGCCAGGTGGACGTGGGCACGGTCAACATGCTGGTGCAGTGGGCGGTGCTGGCCGGTTTGGCCGTGGGGCTGTATGTGCTGCTGCGAGGCCGGCGCTTGCGGGGGTGGCAGCGGCAGATGCGTGGGCAGGTCACGGAGCACCAGCGGGTGGTCGACAAGGCTCGCTCGGAGTTGATTGCGGAAGTGGCTGTGCAGATGGGCCATAGCCTAGAGGGCTTGGCTAAGCTGCTGCCGCACCTAGCGGCCGATCAACCCGGTGGCAAAGCGATCCATGACGGCTATGACCGCTACCGGCGGCTGGTGGCGTGCTGTGAGGTAGCTGGCCGGCTGCAGGCTGGTCAGAGTGAGGCGCCTCTGCAGACGGTGGCGGTGTCTGCGCTGGTGGGGCCGGCCAAGGCTGCCTTGCAGCCGGCGGCGGATGCCCGCAATGTGACGCTGGATGGTCCGCCGGAGCTGAGCTTGCGCTGCCGGCACGCCGACTGGGTGTCGCAGGTGGTGGCATCGGTGCTCGACAACGCGGTGGCGTATAGCACGGGACCGAGCCGGGTAGAAATTGCGGCTAATGCCGGCGATCTGCGACAGCCGGCTAGCATCACGGTGCGTGACCATGGCAAAGGGATCGCGCCAGACCAGCTATCACAGCTTTTCCAGCCGTTTTATAAGGCTGAAGGGGCGTTGACGTTTAATCACGAAGGGGCGGGGCTGAGCCTCTATATTGACCGGCTGATTATGCACTATGTGGGCGGCGAGATTGCGATTGCTTCGCAGCTTGGGCAGGGGTCGACGGTAACGCTGACCTTCCCTATTAGCTAACGGTCGCGCAGGTTGACGGGACCTGTCCGGCGTTTGGCCGGCGGTTGTGGCGGTTTGGGGACGGCGGGTTTGAGCCGCGGGATGACTGGTGGCGGTGGCAGATCGGTCAGGCGGTGGCGGTTGGATAGCCGCACCAGCAGTATCGACAGCTCGTAGAGCGCGATGATCGGCAGGGCTAGGATGAGCTGGCTCAAAGGGTCGGGCGCCCAGGGCACGATGAGAGCCAGAGCGAAGGCACCGACGATGACGTAGCGGCGGGCCCGGCCGAGGCGGCGCGGGTCGAGGGGCGTGAAGCGATTGATTACGAGCAGTAGCAGGGGTAGCTGGAAGGCGGCAGCAAAGATGGCGAGGTGGCTGAGGAGGAAGCGCAGATACTGATCGGCCGAGATGAGCGGCCGCAGGTCGTTGCTGCCGACGAGCGTGAAGAAGCGCAGGGCGGCTGGCAGGCTGAGATAGTAGCCAAAGGCGACACCGGCTAGGACGAGGACAGATGAGGTACTGATGAGCCGTACGATATCGCGGCCACGTAGACGCTGCGTAAACACTGGCTCGATGAAACGCACCAGCTGGTAGCAGAGCACCGGCAGAGCCAGCAGAAAGCCGGCGAGCAGGCAGAGCTCCATGACGAAATTGAAGCCGGCGGTGGGCGAGGTATAAAACAACGGCTGGCCAAGCGGCCGGCGCATTAGCTCGATGAGCGGTTGCCGCCAGATGTAGGCGAGGCCTGCGCCCAGCAGCACCACGCCGGCCGGATAGCTGAGCCGCCGCCGGAGCTCGCGCAGATGCTGACTGACCGGGAGCATCTGCGGTGACGAGGCCGAAACATCAACCTGGGCAGCCACGGTGGTTCCTAGCTTTGCGAATCTTTGGCTTTGGCCGCGTCGCCATCGGCGGCCGGTTTGTCGGCCGTTGGCTCGTCGCGGAAGCCCTTGCGGATTTCGCGGACGCTCTCGGAGATGCCGCGGCTGAGCTCGGGGAGCTTCTTGGCACCGAACAGGATCAAGATGATGACGAGCACCACCAGCAGCGTTTCAAATTTGCCAAACATAATAATCCCTCACAGCACTTATGCCTGCATCATATCACGAAAAATCCCGCCACAGCTAATACGCGGTGGCGGGGTCGGAGGGTTCGTCTAGGTGTTGACGGCGCCCCTCTCGGCAGCCGTAATGAAGCACTTGTCTGAGACCTGCTCGGCCCTGACCGTTACCGCCGCGGTGGGGTCACCGAGGCGGCTTTGGATGCTCTCGAGTGGCGTGTGCGGGATCTCCAGCGGGTCGCCCTCGTCCCACAGCAGCGTGACCGAGAGCTGGCCGTCGTGGCGCTCAATGAACAGACGCAGCTGGTTGTTGTCCAGTGCATAGTCTGTGGCGTTGAGTGTGCCGGATTCTACGAACACCTTACCATCGGTAGCCTGGCCGGCCTTGAGCTCGGACGGCGCCAAGCCGACGTCGCCGACCACGGGGCTGAAGTAATTATCGAGCCAGCCGCCTTGGCCGTCAGCCAGCGAGTCGACCATGACGCTCTGGGTGAGGGCGACATGGTGCTCCCGGTAGAAGGCCTCGTGGCAGGCACGGCTGTCGCCGCGGGCCTGGTTGGCTAACTGGTTGTCGTGCTGGACGCCGGTGACGACCAGCCAGATGAGGCCGATGACCATGCTAGCTGTTACCAGTAGCACGAGGATGCCGGCGGCGTTGCCAAAGTACTTCTTGAGCCGCGCTTTGCGTGGATCAGTACGGGATTGAGTCATCCCCTACTCCTTCTGGTCGAAGGTGTGCCCAGGGTTGGGCATGGCGCCTAGTATATCATCGACTGGGTGATTTGCAAGATGACGAGGCTTGAGATGACCGGATATCAATGCTAGGCTAGAGGCATAACTGGTTTGGAGTCAGGAGGGCAAATAGTCTAGTGTCGCGGCTGCCACAGCCCGGAGGCGATGACGGCGTCTGGGGCGATATTCTGAATGATTTCCTAATGGTGACGCACAATGCGGACGGCACCATTAAAAGCCTTTCTCAAGCCCAAATCACCAATCTTGTGAGCGACCTGGCGGCCAAGGCGACCGATAGCACTGTGATGCACCTGTCGGGCAACGAGACGGCGTCGGGTACGAAGACGTTTAGTGGTAATCTGGCATTTCCGGAACAAGCGGCCCGGACCGGGCAGATTGTGATGAACTCGGTCAATGATCCGGGTGGGTTCGTGCAGAAGAACATCGTGTTCCAGGACGAGGGTACGCTAAGCCGGGGCGGTCCGGTGTGGATTGATGTGAACGGGCGGGTACAGGCCTGGCTGGGCTGGCACGACCTGATCCCGAGCGGTTCGAGTCACCACGGCTTGGAGGTCAAGACGGCGGCCGACCCTACCGGGCCCAACTCGTCGGTATTGGTGACCCGGTTTAGGCTCAAGAGTGACGCTGATCAGACGCAGGCGGCGTTTTATTCGTGCTCGATGCTCTATATCGAGAATGGCATCAATAGTCCGAACACGCAGTTTGGCATCACCTTTAATACCCCAACCAGTGGCTCGGTGGCGGCTGGGACATCGAGCGGCACTAACTACACCGTGGGCAAGCTGACCTACAACGTGGACGCCGGCGGTGTGGCGACGCTCGATATTGGGGTGGGTCTGGACAATACTACGGGGGCGGCGGTGCGGGTATTCCGCGACACCAATACGAGCACGGCTACCTGGGCACTGTATGCGGCCGACGGCACCGCCACGCAGGTGATATTTATGGACGCCAAGACTGGCAACATCACGATGGCAGGGCGGCTGCAGTTTAAGACGGCGGCGGGCACCGTGTTGGGCAATCAAACGCCGACTCTGGATGTGAATGGCCACACGATTATCGACAATGATGTGCTGACGCAAGACAACGCCCACAATGCGACTTACCGGATTTTTCGCAACACCAACACTACCCAAACGCGCACATTCCGCATCCTGAAGGGCGACGGCACTAATACCGACAGTTTCGTGGTCAATGCCGGGACTGGTGACGTGACCGTGACTGGCAACCTGAATGTGACAGGATCGGTATCGGCCAATAACTTCTTTGATGAGTTTGAGCTGCGGCGTAGTAGCAATGTGTCGACGATGAGCCGGCTGATCGCCTCGGGCAATCTCAACCTGACTACCGGCACGGTGTATGGCATCCTGGCCTACGCCAAGGTGGCCTCGAGCTTTACGAAGATCCGCTTTGCCACGGGGACGACGACGCCGGCCGGACTGACCGAGGTGCGGTTGGGTGTCTATAACTCGAGTAACGTGCTGCTCGCATCGACGGCGGATATTCATACCACGGTGACGACGGCCTCCACGCTCTACGACAACCTGGCGCTCGACAGCACTATAAACACCTCAGTCAGTCAGCAGCTATATCTGGCGATTGCTTGGACGGGCACGACGTTGTCGGTGAAGGGTGCTACATTGGCTGGCGGCGTAGCCGGGCTCTCACCGGTACTGGCCAAAACGACGGCCTACGCGGGCGGCAGTTTGCCTGGCCTGGGCAGCAGCGCGACTGGCAATACAGTATGGATCGAACTGGTGCCGTAAGCTAGGCGCTTGGCCAAGCTAATCTGCTTCACATATTGACCATTTTGTGTTAAAGTGGTCTGCATACTGTGGCAGATTGCTGCTGTATCCGCCAGTGTCGACCGCGTGGCCGGCATGCCCTTTCACAAGCCTAGAGAGAGGAGATGGGTTGAGAACTCATCGGGCGGGGGTACCAGACAGGTTCACCCGGGTTCCGCCACCGTTCTCGGTGGTGTGGACCCTGCTGGTAGGTTATTTCTACCTGCTAAGGCGAACTCTGTACGTATTCCGGTGGCGCGAGATCGTGTATCTCGTGCGCTACGCACTACGGGTCGTTAAGTTCGCAGGTGTCGGCATCTCGGTCTTCATAATCGGAGCCGGGTTGCTGTACTTCCTGCGCAATGTCCTGGGCTGGCCGAACTTCTGGAGCTATCTTCTGGAAGGTGCGGTATCCGTGGAACTAAACTTCCTCGGCAGCCGGTACATCACGTGGAGCGACCGCCGGGCCGTTGGGT
The DNA here is from genome assembly GCA_964505035.1 of uncultured Candidatus Saccharimonadales bacterium. GTDB lineage: Bacteria > Patescibacteriota > Saccharimonadia > UBA4664 > UBA4664 > CAZDGK01. The sequence continues at coordinate 40,760 of CAZDGK010000001.1, read as the reverse complement.
TCCGGCGCTCGTGGCTGTACTTCCACTACGCCCGTTTGTTTACCTTTGGGCTCAACCAAATCCTGTACAACCTGCAGACAAATGGTCTGTGGGTGTCGGGGTATGGAATCCCGGGGCTGGGACTACCGGCCTGGCTCGCCTACGTGGCGGGTGCGATTGTCGGAGCTGCGTTTAACTACACGGCCAACGACACGTACACGTTCGCGCCAGGCGAACAGCCGGACCCAGCGGACCACGGCACTATCGTGACCCGATATCCCAAGGTAAGCATTGTGGTTCCCTGCAAGAACAACGGCGATTCAATTGGCCGCTTGCTGGGAGCTCTCAACCGCCAGACCTACGTTCGCAGCTATCCGCGCAACGTTCAGCTCGTCCTGGTAGGCGACCCCTACGACCAGACGTGGAGCGGCATCGGTCAATTTATGGCCGGCGCCGCGATCAACAACGTCGAAGTCAAGGTCGTTTCGCCAGGGCGGGATGCGAACGCCAAGCGGCAGCAAGGCATGCTCTATGTCTCCCAAGACAGCGAGATCATTGTCTATGCGGATGCCGATCTGATGCCAGGCAAATATTGGCTCGCCAATATTGTGGACCTGCTGACGACCGGCGGCGAGAAGTTTGTGGCCGGCCCGGTGACGGGTGTGGCGCACAGCTTCTGGGGCCGGTTTATTGACCGGACCACCAGTGGGTCGAAGACCCCTCGTGTAGTTAGGCCGTTCCGCCTCACGGCGGACAACATCGGTGAATTCAAACCACCGGTGACGGCCAATCTGGCAGTACGGCGCGAAGTTTGGAATGCCATTCACGAGCCCAGGCCCGATTTCACGAACTCGTACGAAGACTACGAGTATGCGTGGCGGGCTCTGCGGGCGGGATTCACCATCTACACCACTCCCCTGCTGTCGGCTCGCCGATCGCACCGGGAGGGGTTTAGGGCGCTTCTCCGGGAGTACATGCGATCGGGGCGAGGGTGCGGCGACTTCATTGTGGCCTACCCCTATTCCCCGTTCTCGGTCTTCCGGCTGGCGCAGCTGATAGCGATACCGATTGGTGTCGCGGCGGCTGTGCTTGGTGTGATGTATCAACCCGTAGTGGCGTTGGACTTGATGGCGGCGGCGACGCTGTCGCTCATTTTGACCAACGTTTTGTCGGCTCAGCACGTTGAAGGGGTCTTGTATCCGTTCATCGGTGCGGTATTTAGCTCGACATTCGTGTACGGTAATTGCCAGCGGTTCACCCGGCGCGGATTTGCGCCGCCAGTGATGCCGCGGGTCGGTCGGGTGCGGTCGCGCCTGATCGTCAACAACCGTCCATCGGAATGGAGGGAGGACGCCAGGTGACCAACTTGGTGCCCAACAGGCACAGGTGGCGGGGCGCATTGTTCCGCCACTGGTACGGCCTGGCCGTGGTTCTGATCGCTGCTGCCGGAGCCGCTCTGCGGTTCGGGCGAAATGCGTGGCCCGGCTACGACGTAGACGAGTCGCTGTATGAGGCGATCGCGGCGCGGCTGGCCTCATCTGGCCAGCTGAGCGCCAAGGCCGAATACATCGGCCAGGCTGTACCGTACACTTCGCACCCGCCATTTTTGTTCCTGGTGGAAGCGGGGTGGTTCAGGCTGGTGGGCTCGGGGATGACCCAGGCTCGCCTCCTGAGCGCTGTCGCCGGCGTGGCCACGGTCATCGTGGTCGCCTGGCTCCTGCGCCGACTCGTCGGACAGGGGGCAGGTTTGCTGGCAGCAGCTTTTGTGGCCTTTGACGGCTGGTTGGTATTTACGAACCGCGTGGGCTGGGCAGAAAACGTCCAGGTGCCACTGGGGCTGATAGCTCTGTGGGGCTTCTGGCGGCTCAGCACACGACCGACTTGGGCGCGGCTGTACGCAGCCGGGCTCGTGCTTGGCGCCATCACGGTGTACAAGCTGGTCGGGGTGACGTTCCTGCTGGGCGGATTGCTCTACCTGTGGCTCGAGCGCTACCGGCTCCGTCAGTTCCTGACGGTGCTGGCCGGCGCCGCGACCATGGGTGTGGCGTTCGTACTTGGCATGTCGGTGTGGGCTGGCAAGCAGTTCATATCTGACAATTACCACCAATTGCTACGCGCGACTGGCATCGTCAAGTCGCGCGGTGCGGTTCAGGGCACTTCGAGTGCCGTTGGTCCGCTGGTTCATCAGTACAGCATCTACCTGGCATCGGTAGGGTTGCTGGCACTGGTGGGCGGGCTGCTGCTCTGGCGGTGTTGGCAGGTTCTCATTGAAACTGTCCGCACGGTTCGCCTGAGCAGTAAACCGCAGTCGTGGTTTGGTTACGTGCCTCTGGCGTGGCGATCGCTGCGCAATGAAGGCTTCGAACCGGTACGCCGCGCGAACTCTCTGCTGTTCGCCTGGGCTCTCGCGAGCTACGCAGTATTTGGGCTGGGGCACTTGTGGCTCCCGCATTACCTGATACTGATACTCGTGCCGGCGGCTTGCTACCTGGCGGCGGAACTGCAGCTGTGGCTGCGGCAACGCTCCTGGGGCAAGCTCAGAAAGGTGATGGTAACGGCGCTAACTCTGCTCGTCATAGCCGGCGGGTTGGTGTCATACGCCGAACGGATCGTGGTCCACCCGGACAACGCCGTTGGGCAGACACTGGCCTGGATGGCAGACGCGCAGAACGCGCCGCCTGATGCCAAGGTGATTACCGAGGAATTTATCGGTAATCAGATCGGACAGCCGTACTGCAAGATCACACACGCACAAGAGTGTGAGCAAGCAGCCGGCCGGCCCGATTTCATCATCACCTACGAAACCACCACGGAGAAACTACCCACTAGTCAGGCGCTCACTCGCCTGCTCGGGTACGGTACGGTGGTAGCCGAATTCACCGGCTTCAAGGAAACGATCCGGATCTATAAGATCCGACCGGCCATCAAGCGATAGGCCACAGGGCCCCGGGCGCGTATCAGCGCCTGGGGCTTCTTCTTTATATATAGAGTGACAGCCAGGGCCAGGCGACGGCGGCCACAATTAGCATACCGGCGAGGCCAGCCGTGACGGCGAGGGCAAACGGCTGCGGTTTGCCGGCGGCGCGGCCGGACAGTAGGCTGCCGGTGTCGCTGGGATAGTCTGACTGAATGAGGTGGCGGTAAGCAGTTTCCCACCAGGCGGCAGTCCCCCCGCCGAGCAACGCGCCGGCGGTGGTGGCTAGGACCATCAGGCCGAGGGCCACGACCCAGGTGAGACTGGGCGGCGTCATAATCAGCAAGGTGGCGGCGGCCGCTATGAACGGCACGAGCAGCATGAGTTCGAGCAAGAGGCAAAGAGCCCGGAAGCCAACTAGCTCAAAGTGCCGGCGAAATAGCCGCCAGCTAATGGCTAGCTGCTGCACGACCCGGATCTCGGCTAGGCCGAGGCCAACCCGGCCAAGATTCTGGATGAGAATGAGGCCGACCATGACGTAGGTGAGGGCGGCAAAGGCTACGAAGACCGCGGCATAGCGTCCTAGCTCGGGGAGAGGCCAAGCTTGGTGGCCACTGAGCAGCAGGAGGGCGCCCAGGGCGATTACCCCGGCCTGGGTGATAGTCAGGATGGTGTCCAGGCCGAGGCGGGGGCCAAAGCTATTGACTGCAGCCGCGAATTGCCTGGCTGGTGGTACTGGCCGGTGGTCGGTACGACGAGCGGCGCCATAGGTGAGGGCGGCGCTGACTAGACTGTGGCTGAGATAGTAGAGTCCAAGGATGAGCAGGAGTTCGCCCCAGACCACCCAGCCGGCTTGCTGAGTGGCTTGCCAAACGTCGCTGACGTGGCCGCGTACCAGCACGGTGATGCCGGCGCTGATGATTACGGCTAGAAAGGCGGCCGGCAGCAGCGACCAGCCAAAAACGGCCGGCCGGATCCGCTCGTGCAGGCTGGCGCCGGCGAGCAGGGTGAGGTGAAGTGACGAGCCAGGCCTGACGGGGCTGGGCACTGGCGGCTGGTCGGCGGCCGGAGTAGGCTGCCCGGGACTGCCGATGATCGGGACTGGCGGGGCGATGTCGGTGAGGATGCGGCGCGGGACGCTGGATGGGCGAATGGCTGGCGCGGCTGGTTTGGCGGGCGTGACGCTGGCGACGGGTGCGGGTGCTACTGGAGTGGCGAGCGGCACATCCAAGCGGCCGGCCTTCGGGCGCCCGGGCTTGCGGCGCTTGATGATGAGAGGCGATCCTGCCGCGACAGCTGGTGCTGGCTCGGGTTCGGGATCGGATGCGGGCACGGTAGGCGGCGGCTCGGACTTGGCCAGCTCGGTGGGAGGCTCAGGTTTTGGTGGCTCGGCTTCCGGCGGCGGTGGCGGGGTGGGCGGTGCTGGAGCTGGAGTTGGAGTTGGAACTGGAGTGGCGGCCATATCAGACTTGACTGGCAGTGGTTGGTCGCGGGCGATAGCGGCCTTGAGATCGTCTGGAGTCACGGTGGCGGCTACCGGACCGGCTTTAGCGCCCGGTGGCTTCGGCACTGTCTGACCGCAGGCAATGCAGAAAAACTCATCTTGCACACTAATGATGTCGGTCGACTTACAGTTGGGACAAACCATTAGCTTTATTAAATCATTCCCGGTGGTTTTTTCCAACGTGCTTGTGCCTGAGCGCGGACGAGTTATACCGAGGTCGTCCCCAGTTTTATTGTGCAGGGTTACAGGAATGTGTGCGCCCTGTCTGTGACTTTGACAAAACGCTGACTACCGTACAGGTGTGGGGGTGGCAGGCTTCGGCTCGTCGCTGACACGGTAAGGCAAGTGGAGAGTGAAGGTCGAGCCGTGGTTGAGCTTGGAGGTGAACTCGATCTCGAAACCGAGTCGCTCAGCTAGCTTTTTTGTGATGTAGAGCCCCAGTCCGGTGCCGCCGGTGGCCCGGGTGCGATAATCCTCGGAGCGATAGAATTTGGCGAATATCTTGGCCTTGTCGCTGGCGGAGATGCCGATGCCGGTGTCATGAACGGTTACGTCGGCGCTGTGCTGGTGGTGGGTTAGTGCGAGCGTGACCGAGCCTTTGGTGGTGTACTTGATGGCATTGGTGAGGAAGTTTTGGAGAATTTCGCGCAACTCCGGCTCGCTGGTGATGACATTGCGCGTCTCGTCGTCTACCTCGAGCTCGAGCTTGAGGCCTTTGGTCTCGGCCTGGGAGCGATAGTCGCGGGCTAGGTTGGTGACTAGCTCCTTGAGGTCAACCACGCTTTTTTCGATCTTGAGGTCGCCGCGCTCGGCTCGCGACAGGGTGGATAGATCCTGAATGAGTTTGCTCAGGAATACCACATTGTCATGAGCCTGGTTGAGGAGATTGAGAGCTTTCGGGTCAATTTTGGCGAATCCAGGCAGCAGTGCGGTGGACAGATTGGCTTCGGCAATAGCCAGCGGTGTGCGTAGCTCGTGGGAAGTGACTGAGATAAACTCGTCGCGCTCTTCGTCGAGCGATTTTTGCTTGGTGATGTCGCGAAACACTAGCATGTAGCCGCCGCCGCGGCCGCTGCCGCCCATGACGTGGACGGGTGAGATGGTGAGGTCGAGTACCATTTCGGAGCCGTCGCTGGCGATGTAGGTGAGGTCTTGGCGGTTGGTTTGGCGAGTGAGGCTGGAGATGAGCGACATGAGGTCGACTGAGGCGTACTTGGAGTCGTGCATTGGTAGGAGGTCGCTGATGAGTGAGCCATTGATGTTGCGGTTGGTATTGAGGATGGCGAGCGCGGCAGCATTGTAGAGGTAGACTTTGCCGTCGGCCGCGATGGCGATGACGGCGTCGGACAGCGAGTTGATGAGGCTGAGCAGGCGCTGACGCTCGTTTTCGACTCGGTGGCTGAAACGGGTTTCGAGCAGGTACTCCTCGTTGCGACTGCGGACCGACTGGACCGCGACGAGGCTGAAGATGACGAGCAGTACCAGCCGGATGATGAAGTCAAACTCTGGCGAGTCTGGCAGCGTGGGGGTGCGGTAAGCCAGCATGACGAGCGTGACGATGAGCTGGCCGGCGAGGGCCAGAGCGAATCCGGCCACGCCAAAGGAGGCAATGACGCCAATGATGAGCAGGAAAATCATCGGATAGTACGGGCTGGATAGACCGCCCGATAGCAGGACGATGGCCAGCACAAAAACGTGGTCGACGGTGAGTGAATTGATGCGTGACGCAAAGGCCGGCCGGGCCATCAGGCTGGGGTGATAGCGCAGGAGGTTGTAGACGCCGACCGCGATCATGATGGTGAGGACGACTAGGCTGAAGGGTTGGTTGCTTGGGTAGGTGATCAGAATGAGCGAAAAACAGACCCACCGGATTTGCCGGGAGGCGGATTCATAGTGCTCGTCCCGGTCGAATACGGGTCGCGCTAAGCGGGCCTTCATGGCTCTCAGCATAACCGTTTTTGATGCGGCCGGCTACTGGTTGGGGCGGGATTGATGCGGTGTGAGGCGCCGGGCCAAGCGCCGGCGGACGACGGTGGCTAGGAGGGTAAAGACGGCCGCCAGGGTGACAAAGGCAACGAGGGCATCGAGCCAGACCAGATCGCCGCCGGACTGGTCGGCGACATTTTGCGGCGTGCCGTCGGCGTCTTGCTGAAGTAGGAGTTGCAGTTGCGGTGACGCGTCCTGTCCCTGCAGGGTCTCGCCGGTGGTGGGAGCAGACAGCTGGGATCCGGCGCCTGTGCTCGACTGAACTGGTGAGGTGCCGGCTGGCTGCAGAGACGATGAGGCGCCGGTCGGACTACCTGTGCCTCCGCTCGTGGTGGGCCCGAGCTCACTGGCGGTATCGGCTGAGGCGGTCAGCGGAGCCAACGTGAGGACGAGAATGGCGGCGAGGCGTTTGAACATAATCGCATTGTACGGAATGGGGCGGGTCAGGACAACGTAACGCATGGAGTTGCTGGTGTGACCAGTTTGTGCTACAAAGAGGTCACAAGCTACGACGCGGCTGACACCGCTGAGCTGGGAGAAGAACGTGGCCGCCTTGGCGCCATCACTAGAACTCCCCGGGTATGCCCGTCATAGCTGCAAATAAGACCGCTTATAAATAGGCGGTAAAGCAAGGTGGCACCACGACACGACTCGTCCTTGCAGCTTGACCGGTACATCGCCGGCAGTTGCGGGGCGTTTTTGGTATTTATTAGGAGATGATGATGCACGATTTAGTGATTGGTGAATTGAAGAAACACATTGGCAAGGTAGTCGAGGTACGTGGCTGGCTGCATAAGCGCCGTGACTTGGGCGGTATCTGCTTTGTGGTGTTGCGCGACCGTAGTGGCATTGTGCAGGCGGTAGTGAAGGACGAAAAGCAGGTGGCGAAGCTCGAGGGGTTGTATGCCGGCACGGTGCTACGAATCAAAGGCAAGGTGGTCGATGAGCCGCGGGCAGCTGGTGGCGTGGAGCTGCATGAGCCGGAGCTGACGGTGATTAGCCCGGTGAGCGACGTGATGCCGATCGAGATTGACAAGCCGCTGGATCACAAAAGCGAGAACTTCGACACGTTGTTTGACAACCGCGTAGTCGGCTTGCGCAACTTGAACGAGCGGGCCATCTTTCGTGTACAAGCAGCGCTGGGCCGGGCGTTCCGGGAGTACTTTGACGAGCGTGGGTTTACCGAAGTGCACACGCCCAAGCTGCTGCCTGGTGCGACGGAGGGCGGGGCCGAGGTGTTTAAGACCGATTACTTTGGCCAGGTGGCCACACTGGCGCAATCACCGCAATTCTACAAGCAGATGATGGTGGGGGTGTTTGAGCGGGTGTATGAGATGGGTCCGGTGTACCGGGCTGAGCCCAGTGTGACTACGCGCCATATGAGCGAGTATATTTCGCTCGATGCCGAGGTCGGTTTCATTGACTTTGACCAACTGCTGACGATGGTCAGCGAGCTGCTCGGCTGTATGGTGGACTATGCTTGGGAGCATGCCAAGGACGAGTTGGAACTGCTGGGCGCGGTTAAGCCAAAGCTCAAGGAGGAGCTGCCTCGACTGACGATGGCGGAGATCCACGACTTGTATTCCAAGGCGACCGGCGAGAACACTCGCGACGAACTGGACCTTTTGCCAGCCGAAGAGCGCTGGGTTTGCGAGTACGCCGCCAAAGAGCTGGGCAGCGAGGCGGTGTTTGTGACGGACTGGCCGGCTCGGGACGCGAAGTTTTATCACAAGATTGATGATGAGCGGCCAGAGATTGCAGTGCGGGCTGACTTGCTATTTCGGGGCGTGGAGGTGGTGACCACTAGCATGCGTGAGCACCACTACGACAAGCTGGTGGCTCAGCTAAAGAAAATGGCCAAGGGCGACCCAGACAGCGAGGGCTTCCGCAACTTCCTGATGGCCTTCAAGTATGGTATGCCGCCGCACGGTGGGTTTGGCATGGGGCTGGAGCGCGTGACGCAGGAGCTGATTGGACTTGGCAACGTGAAGGAGGCCACGCTATTCCCGCGTGACACTAAGCGGCTAGCGCCTTAGGAGCGGCTAGATCCAGAGAGCGCGGCCCGGATGGCCAGGGCGGCTGTGACGCCGTCACCCACGGCGCTGGCGATTTGCCACGTGCTGCCGGAGCGCACATCACCGGCGGCGTAGACCCCGGGTAGGTTGGTGCGAAAGTCGGGTGTCGTGATGATGTAGCCCTGGGGGTCGAGCTTGAGGGTGCTGGCGAAGGCTTTGGTATTTGCCTGCTGGCCAACAAAGACGAACACGCCATCGGTAGTGAGGTGGCCGGCCTTCCCCGCTGGGCCCAAGTGGTTGACCTGCACCCGGCCGCCAGTTTTGGACAGGCTGGTGACTGGGGTGTCGTAGACGACCGAGACGTTGGGCAGGGCGGCAAGCTGATTGCGCAGGATGGTAGTGCCGCCAAGTGAGTGGCCACGTACCAAGATAGTGAGATGGCTGGCGAACCGGGCCAGGAATAGCCCCTCCTGCATGGCAGAATTGCCGCCGCCTACCACTACGAGTTCCTTGCCGCGGTAGAGCGGACCATCGCAGGTGGCGCAGTAGTGCACACCCCGGCCCACTAGCCGGTCTTCGCCGGGCACATCGAGCCGGCGATAGCTCGAGCCGGTGGCCACCAGTGCGCTGCGGGTGTGGAGTGGCCCCTGGTTGGTGGTGAGCTGCACTCCCCCGTCGCCGGCCTCGAGCTTGGTGACCTCGATACCGGTGCGAAGATCGGCGCCGAAGCGGTGGGCATGGGCAGCGAGGTGATCGGCTAGCTCCAGGCCGCCGACCCCTTGGTCGAAGCCGGGATAGTTGTCGATGGTGGCGGTGATGGCGGCGAGTCCGCCGACGACAGCTCTTTCGAGTACTGCCACCCGAAGCCCCTCGCGAGTGGCGTAGACAGCAGCGGCCAGACCGGCTGGGCCCGCGCCAATAATCACCAGATCAAGCGGTTGGTCCGGCTGTTTCATACTATTAACTATACCAGCCTAGGCTAGTTTCTGTTATGGTTGAGGTAAGAAAGACTGTGAGCGTATGAGCCAACCAACCGAGACGAGCCGCCCCGGCGTTGACCCCGTGGACAATCTGGATAATGTATTTACGCTGCTGCGGACGCTTGGCGACACCAGCTGGCGGATGCTTTTGCCGACGGCTCTGCTAGCCGCGGGTGGTTTGTGGGCTGACCTGCACTGGCAGACGAAGCCGTGGCTGACGGTCTTGAGTGTGCCGCTGGGACTGGGCGTGTCGGTTTGGCTGGTGCGGCGTCAGCTGAGGCGGGTGCAGTGATGTGGCTGGCGGCTGAGCCGCATGTCACGCTGGTGGCCGAGCCGGTGTTTCACCTCGGGCCGCTGGCGGTGCGCAACTCGATGGTGCTGGGGGCGCTAGGGACTGTGCTGGTGTTTGGCATCTTTGCCTACACCGTCAAGCGTGTGGCGGCCAAGCGCTACAACCGGTTTTCGGTAGCGGTACTGTGGGTGTTCGAGCTGCTTCTCGGCACGGTGGAGGAGGCGATGGGCTCGCAGGAAGAGGCTCGGCGGGTGGCGCCGCTGGCCATCACGATGTTTTTCTTTATTCTGATTAATAACTGGATCGAGCTACTGCCGTTTGTGGGGCCGGTGACTTGGAACGGGCTGCCGTTGTTTCGGGGGCTGGCGGCGGATCTTAACTTTACCCTTGCGCTAGCCATTATCACGATGGTGACGGCGCAGATTTGGGCGATACGGAGCCTGGGCTTCCGAGGCAACCTGGGGCGGTACTTTGCCAATCCGTTCCATGACCCCGGTAAGGCGATGGAGGGTCTGCTGGATATCGTGGCGGAGTTTTCGCGACTGATTGCGCTGGCGATGCGGCTGTTTGGCAACATCTTTGGTGGCGAGGTGCTGCTGGCAGTGATGAGTTTCATCTCGGCTTGGGCGGCGCCGCTGACGCTGGTGCCGTTTATGGCTCTGGAGCTGTTTGTCGGCACCATTCAAGCCTACGTATTCTTTATGCTCACGACGGTGTTCATCGCGCTCGGCTCGGCGCATCAGGCGACTGAGCCTAAGCCGGCGCCAGCGCGTGAGGTCATGGCAGGAAGCGCTAATGCTTAGAATTGTGTATTCTAAGAGAGGAAAGGAATAACCGTATGGATTCATTGGCATTTGGTCTGACGTATTCGATCGCTGGCGGTTTGGCGGCGGTGGGTTTGGGTATCGTCGGCGGGGCGGCGGTGAGTGCGGTGGGGCGGAACCCCGACGCGCTTGGCAAGGTCCGCACGATGATGATTTTGGCCATGTCGTTTGTGGACGCCCTGGCCATTATTGGCTTGGTGGTGGCACTAATCATTAAGTTCCTGAAGTAGAGGGTTCTTGGAGCAGCTGTTTACAGCCCTAGGTTTAGATTGGCGCAATTTGGCGGTCAACGCCGCGGCGTTTTTGGCTATCGTGTGGATTATGGCGCGGTTTGTGTACCCGACGCTGGTGCGGGCGCTTGATACCAAGCAGGCTGATCTGGAAGCGGCGGAGCGGTACAAGCGCGAAGCCGAAAAGGCTATGCGCCAAGCCCAGGCTTCGGCGGCGGGGGCGATTACGAAGGCGCGGGCCACGGCTGGTGAGTTGCTCGACGCGGCCCGGGCGGATGCGGCCAAGCTGGTAAAGGACGCGGAAGCCAAGGCCTCGAGCCGGGCCGACCGCATTATTAGCGACGCACGGCAGCAGCTGGACCGCGACGTGGCTAATGCGCAGCAGGCTCTCAAGGTCCAGACTGCGCAGCTGGTGGCTGAGGCGGCTGGGGTGGTGCTCGATGAGAAATTGGACAAGCAGCACGATGAGGCGCTGCTGATTCGTAGCCTGGAGGGCCGGTGATGTCGGCCCGGGCACGCGTGGCAACGTTTTTGGCTGATCGTTTGGGCACGCCAGACCGCGATGCCGCGATAAAGGCGGCGGCCGGGTGGCTGGCTGAGCGCCGGCGGGCCCGGCAGGCCGTGTACCTGGCACAGGATGTGGCGGCCGAGCTGGCAGCGAGGGGTTATGTGGCGGCTCGGGTAACGAGCGCACAGCCGCTGAGTGCTGCCGGTCGCCAGGCGGTTGAGGTGCTGCTGCGGCGGGATACGGGTGCTAACGAATTGGAATTAGCCGAGCAAGTGGCGCCGGAAGTGATTGGCGGCGTGAGCATCCAGACGGCCACGGCCGGGCTTGACGCGACGGTGCGCCACCGCTTGGCGCGGATGGTGGAAGGAGTGCGGCATGGCTAATCTGAACGTGAACGAACTGACGCAGGAGCTGCAGGAAGCCATTGCTGGTCTGCGGCAGACAGAGGGTCTGGAGCAGACGGGCGTCGTGACCCGGATTGGGGACGGCGTGGCGTGGGTGTACGGTCTGGCCAATTGTGGCTTTGGCGAAATTGTCGAGCTGCAGACGGCCGGTGGTGTGGTGCAGGCGTTTGTGCTGAATCTGGGCGAGGATGAGATTGGCGCGGTGCTGCTCGCTGGCGAAGACCAGGTGCGGGCTGGCGACCAAGTGAAGCTCACCGGTCGGGCGCTGCAGGTGCCGGTGGGCCCGGAGCTAGTGGGGCGGGTGGTAGACCCATTGGGGCGGCCGCTGGATGGTCTGGGGCCGGCCAAGACCAGTGCGTTTGGTCCGATGGAGCGCCGGGCGCCTGGTGTGATTGAGCGCCGCAGTGTGCACGAGCCGTTGCCGACGGGCATTACGGCGGTTGATGCCCTGACGCCGATTGGCCGTGGCCAGCGCGAGCTGATTATTGGCGACCGGCAGACGGGCAAGACAGCCTTGGCCGTGGACACCATGATCAACCAGCTGCGCGAGAAGACCGGTGTCATTAATATCTACGTAGCGGTCGGACAGAGACTGAGCAAGGTAGCAGCGTTGGTGGACCGGCTGAAGGCTGAGGGTGTAATGGACCAGACGATTGTGGTGGCGACCAGCCCGGCTGATCCGGCTTCCCTACTCTATCTGGCGCCGTATGCTGGGACGGCTATTGGCGAGTGGTTCCGGGACAACAAGCAGCACGCGTTGATTGTGTATGATGATCTGAGTAAGCATGCGGTGGCCTACCGTCAGCTGTCATTGCTGCTGCGCCGGCCGCCGGGCCGTGAGGCCTACCCGGGTGATGTGTTCTACCTCCACTCGCGATTGCTGGAGCGATCGGCCAAGCTCAGCGACGAGCTGGGTGCCGGCTCGCTGACTGCCCTGCCAATCATCGAGACGCAAGCCGGGGACATTAGCGCGTACATTCCGACCAACGTCATCTCGATTACGGACGGCCAGATTTTCCTCGAGTCAAATCTGTTTCACCAAGGCATCCGGCCGGCGATTTCGGTGGGTGCGAGTGTTAGCCGGGTGGGCGGCGAGGCTCAGAGCAAGGCGCTCAAGGCGGTGGCGGGGACATTGCGGCTGGATTTGGCGCAATTTCGCGAACTGGCGGCGTTTGCCCAGTTTGGCAGCGACCTGGATGATGATACAAAGGCTCGGATTACGCGCGGCCGGCTACTGACCGAGGTATTGAAGCAGAAGCAGTTTGAGCCGGTCGGGACGGTAGATCAGATCATTGTGCTGCTGGCTGCTACTGGCGGGACGTTTGATAATCTACCCCACGAGCAGGTGGCACCGGCTATGCAGGAGCTGATTGCTACCGTGCGTAAGCATCATGCCAAGCTGGTTGAGAGCCTGCAGAGTGGTACTAAGGCGACGCCTGAGCAGATTGAGGCGGTGGTCGAGGCGGCCAAAGGTATCGCCAAGACTTTTGCTACTGAGGAGGAGGCACAGTAGTGGCGACGCTTCAGGCCATCAAGCACCGGATTCGGTCGGTCAATAGCACCCGGCAGATCACGAAGGCCATGCAGCTGGTGGCGGCCAGTAAGCTGCGCCGGGCACAAGCCGCGGCTGTGACCGCGCGGGACTATACGGCGGGCATGAAGGCCCTGCTCAGTAGCCTCCAGAGCACGGACGGCCTAGCTGAGCAAAAGCTGTACCAGGTGCGGCCAGTGCGCCGGGCATTGATGATCGTCGTGTCGGGCGACCGAGGTCTGGCTGGAGCATACAACAGCAAAGTGCTGCGGGCGCTGTCGCAGCGGCTAGCCGGGATGCGCGTAGTGGCGTCGGCTATTTGCGTGGGGCGGCGGGCGGCGCTGCATGTGGCCCGGCTGACTGATGTGGAAGAGGTAGCGGCCTACGACATCGATGGTCATGATGCCGTGACGGGTCTGGCTCAGCCGATCCTCAATGAGGCTGTGGAATTGTTTCTGAACGGCTCGGCTGATAGTGTACAGCTGGTGTCGACACAGTTTGTGAACACGGTGCGGCAGGATGTGCAAGTGCAGCAGCTCCTGCCGGTCGTGCCGACGCCGGCGGCTCCCTACGAGCAGACAATGGAGCCGGGGCCGACGCGTCTGGTGGACTTTGCGACCCGGCGGATGCTCGAGGCGCTACTGCTGCAGTCTGTGCTGGACGCCCGGGCTAGTGAGCAGGCGGCCCGCATGCTGGCGATGATGAGCGCGACCGACAACGCCAAGGAGCTGGTGGCTGACCTGACATTGACGCTCAACGATGCGCGACAGGCCGCGATTACGCAGTCGCTGGCCGAGATTACCGGCGGCGCGGAAGCCATTAACCAAGCAGGAGCCTAGACGATGCCCAAGTCGGACAAAACCGCAACCAATCAGACCGGCACCATTATCCAAGTGATTGGGGTGGTGGTTGATGTGGAGTTTGCGGCTGGCCAGCTACCTGCGATCTATGACGCGCTGACGATCGCCTGGGGTGGTGGCACGATTTACCTGGAAGTGGCGCAGCATTTGAGCGAGTCAACGGTGCGGGCGGTGTCGCTGAGCTCGACCGACGGCTTGCATCGTGGCGATCCAGTAGTGGCGACTGGTGCGCCGATCGCGGTACCGGTGGGTGAGCCGACACTGGGGCGGATGTTTAATGTGGTAGGCGAGCCGATTGACGGCCAACCGGCGCCGGCAAACGCCTCACGGGCGCCGATTCACCGGGCGCCACCGGCTCTGACCGACCAGAGCGCCAAAGTTGAGCTACTCGAGACGGGTATCAAGGTCATTGACCTCATTTGCCCCATTACGCGCGGTGGCAAGGTGGGATTGTTTGGCGGCGCTGGGGTTGGCAAGACCATTATTATCCAGGAGCTCATCAATAATATTGCCAAGTTTCACAGCGGCAGCTCGGTGTTTGCTGGGGTGGGCGAGCGCACCCGTGAGGGCAATGACTTGTATCACGAGATGCAGCACAGTGGCGTGCTGGCGCAGACAAGCCTGGTGTTTGGCCAGATGAACGAGCCGCCTGGTGCCCGGCTGCGGGTCGGATTGACCGGCCTAACGCTGGCCGAGGCCTTCCGTGACGAAGGCAAGGACGTGTTGCTGTTTATTGATAACATTTTCCGGTTTACTCAGGCTGGTGCCGAGGTGTCGGCGCTGCTGGGGCGCCTGCCAAGCGCGGTCGGTTACCAGCCAAACTTGCAGCAGGAGATGGGAGCGCTTCAGGAGCGCATCACGAGCACGAAGGCTGGTTCGATTACCAGCGTGCAGGCGGTGTTCGTGCCGGCCGACGACCTAACCGATCCGGCGCCGGCGACGACCTTTAGCCACCTGGACTCGACGATTGTGCTGTCTCGCGAGCTGACGGAGTTGGGACTGTACCCGGCGGTGGACCCGCTCGATTCGAGCTCCACGATCCTGTCGCCGGATGTGGTTGGCGAGGAGCATTACAATACCGCTCGCGAAGTGCAGCGGCTACTCCAGCGCTACAAGGACTTGCAGGATATCATTGCGATTCTGGGTATGGAGGAGTTGTCGGATGATGACAAGCAGACGGTCAACCGGGCCCGGCGCATTCAGCGCTTCCTGACCCAGCCGTTCTTTGTGGCGACTCAGTTCACGGGGAATGAGGGGGCCTATGTGAAGCTCGAGGACACTATCAAGAGCTTCCAGGAAATATTGGCCGGGCAGCATGACGACAAGCCGGAGTCGGCCTTCTTCCTGAAGGGCACGATCAAGGACGTGAAGTGATGGAGGTAGAGCTACTGACACCTGAAGGCTACAAATACCGGGGCCAAGCTGATGAAGTGAAGCTGCGCGGGGCTCAGGGTATGCTAACGATTCTCCCCCACCACGAGTCGCTAACGGCGATTGCCGTGCCTGGTCCGGTGTCGATCAAGCCGGCCCGGGGCAAGGCCCCGGAGCTACTAGTGATATTTGGTGGATTGTTGGAAGTGCGCGATAACCACGTGCGGGTGCTGGCCGATGCGGCTGAGCATGCTGATGACCTGGTGCATGGCGAGGTCGAGGCGGCGCTGGCCCGGGCCAAGGAATTGCGGTCGCTGGCTCGTGACAAGCACGAGCTGCACCGGGCCCAGGAGCTGGTGGACCGCCACGCTGTGCGGTTAGAGGTGGTGCACCTACGCCGCCGCCGACGTCACTAGGTCTGTCGCCTGCCTGGCTACGGCACCAAGTTGACTAAGCCGTGCAACAAGCTCTGTAGCGCATCCAGAAAAGCCTTGAGCAAGGTAATGAGGGTGTCGAAAAAGCTGACGATTAGCGTAAGCAGGCTATGCACAACATTCATACCAGCTATTATAGCAACTTAAAGCGCCGCGCTGGCCGGTTGTGGGCTAACTAAGCTTGGTTGATGCGATGACGCATGGCCTGGACTTCGTCGGCTGTGACATCCTCGAAATGATTTTTGAGCAGGTCACGCAGTGGCTGCCACATGCGCTTGGCCTCCTTGTGTGTGAGCGTGGCAAACTTGACCATGATTACCATGAGCAGAGTGAGGCCGGTAGCGAGAATCACAAGCATTAATCCGAAGAACGGATTGTGGCCATAATCGGTCTGGAGGGCAAAAAATAAGGTGATGCCCCATAGTACCGTGGCGACTAGCCATTCGTGGCTGTAAACCTTGGCGGCGAAGAGGTTGTTCATGGCGTCACGGTTGGCCTGGGTTTTGCAGATGCGGTCATAGATGGTGCCTGCTACCCCAGCGTCCTCGCCCTTGACCTGCTTGATGAAATAGAGCAGCTCGTCGTAGAAGCGGTTGTCGGCACTGACTTTGTCGTTGGCCAGAATGCTCTCGAGATAGACGCGCAGCCGGATCTTGAGCTGATGGCGGATGCGATCACTGAGCAAGTGTGACTGGGTGAGGACGTCGAGGATGACCATTTGCTCCTGGCGGATGGTGGTAATGAGGGCGGCGACTCGTGACTTCTGCGCCGAGAGGAGTGGTGCGAAATAGTAGCCGAAGAGGAATGAGTTGACGGAGAAGAGGGCCAATTGGCCGGCGGTGAGCTTCATCTGAGGCAAGAAGAGCACGACTGCGCCAAACAGGCAGAGCAGCAGCGCGCTGATGAGGCTGATGCGGATGCGGAGTAATGTCTTGAGCATTAGCTCAATGATAGCTGGCGGATTGGTGTAAGCACAAGAGTTATGGCTTGAGGCGGAGACGCATAATGCCGTACTCATGCCAGATGAGCCAGAGCACGACGACGTCAAACAAGGTGAGGCCAATCATCAGTAAGGACGGGCTAACGAAGATGATGCTATAGACCTGGTAGAGCATCAGCAGGCCGAGCGTAATGAGCGAAAACGGATAGGCCCAGAGGTGGTTGCGGAGCAGGCCAATGACGGCAATGAGCTTGACGGCAGCATGTACCCAGAGGTAGGCGATGAGAAACGCCCGGCTGGTGCCGCCTAGCTCGCGCACCGACTGCATGAGGTAGTGCACGAGACGATCGCGAGGGTCCTCGGCTAGCTCGGGCTGAGTGAGCGTGGCGACGAACCGACTAATGGTGTCGGGCCGCACAAACACGAGCGCCAAGCCAGCGGAGAACTCCAGCAGACCAGTGAAACCTTTGATGATGAGGCCGCCTTCAAACAGCTTGTCGATGCCGGTAGTTGGACGGTACCAATTGCTCATAGAGCTATTGTAGCAGTTTGCCTAGGTGGTGCTGTGCAGTGGGAGCCGCTATGATGAAGCTATGAAACTCTATCTGGTCCGGCACGGCCGCACCAATTATAACGACCTGCATATATGCAACTACGACCCGGCGGTGGATGTACACCTGACGGCAGTGGGTATTGAGCAGGCTGAAGCTGTGGCTAGGCGGCTAAAGGATGTGCAGCTGGACAGGATCATGGCGTCAGAACTGAAGCGAACGCGGCAGACGGCCGAGATTATTAACCAGTTTCATCACCTGCCCATTGAGATTGACCGGCGGCTGGATGAGCATCGCTCTGGGTTTGAGGGCCGGCCATTCAAGGAGCTCAAGGACGCGCTCGAGGCGGCGCCGAATCGCTGGACGGCCCGCTTCAACGGCGGTGAGTCGATTGAGGACATCAAGGTACGTGCGGGTAGTTTTATTGATGAATTGCGTACCCGGTCCTATGACGCTGTGCTGGTGGTGACATCGCAGTGGGTGGTGTACTCGATACTGGCTGTGGTGCGCGGGATGTCCAACGAGGAGACTTGGAAGCTCGAGGTGGAGCCTGGTAGCTGCACCGAGCTGGAGATCTGACGGCCTTGAGGCCTTAAAGGTAGCGGCCGAGCACGCAAGGGTGCCCGGCCGGTAATGTTGAGCTGATGGGCTACAGGATGTAGCGCCAGTTGTTGGTTTCGTGCAACTGAAACCCCAGTTTGGCGTAGACGTGATTGGCGGCTGGCTTATCTCGGCCCGAGGTTAGCTCAACTCTGGTGACGCCGCGTCCCCTGCTCTCCCTGAGGGCTTCCCGAACCAGCATGGTGCCAATCCCCTCGTTTTGGCGAGCTGGATCGACCACTACGTGCGGTATGAAGCCCACGGTTTGGGTGAGCGTCCGGTTGATGATAAGCGTCAGGCTGCCGACAATGTCGGCTCCTTTTAGGGTAACCCAGGCGGCTCGTCCTTTGGGTTGTGGTCCGGCGATAGCCACCAACATGACAGTGTTGGGATCGCGGATCATCTGCCTTAGATTGACTACCTTGGGCGGGTTGCTTGGGTCGTAAGTGGCCATGAGTCGCTGATGGGCTGTTAGCAGATCCTTGGTGACAATTGCCACATTAGGGATTCTGGCAACAGATACGAGTGTTGGTTCTGATGTTGGCAACACGGATACACGCCTTTCGGTCTAGGCTGTGACAATTATTATTGTCTGGACCATCGTATCAGATTACTGGGCGACGAGGTAATTCCATTGGTAACTCGTGGTGCTGGAAGGCGTGGTCCCGGTGGCGATCTTGAAGCTGGTGGTCGAGACGGTAGCGTTGTCGATGTAGGCGCCGAGAGCCAGGGCGGCAGCATTGCCGGGAGTGGTCACGATGTGCGGGGCAGCCCCAAAGGCGGCGGCAAAGGTGATGGTGGCTAGCGTGCCACTGGCCGCACAACCAGTGCCGGTGGTGATGGTGATGCTGCCGGCGGTATCGGTGCCGATGAGGCTGACGGTGGGGGTGGTGCAGGCGGCGGCGCCGGCGGCAATGCCGGGCGCTGTGCCACCGGTGATGAGATGGCCGTTTACCGTGATGTTGCCGGTGACGAGGGTGGTGACCGTGACGACGGCATTGGTGGTGTCGACGTTAAAGACGGTGGTGCTGCCGGCGTTTTGAACCTGGAAGGCGCCGGTGGAATCACTGACGTTGGAGAAGGTGGTGGCGCCGGTCAGGTTATTGATGGTGAGGTTGGCGTGGGTGGCGCTGCGGTCCTGGACGGAGAAGCTGTCGCCCTGAACGCGCACGGTGCCGCCCCCGCTGAGGTTGGTGAGGGCGGTAATGCCGGTATTGGTGACGGTGAGGGTTTGCTGGCCGCCAAAGCGCAGGGAGCGGCTGAGCGATAGGTTGGCATCGCCGCCGGAGATGTCGAGTTTGTAGCTGGCATTGAGCTTGCCAATGGCGACGCGGCCATTGGCGACATCGACGTTAAAGATGGTGCTGGAGCCGAGCGAGTTCTGGATTTGGAAAGCGGTGTCGTTGTCGATGGGGTTGCGGATAAGCACGCCGCTGGCCGGGTCGAGGGTCATTTGGGCCTGGTTGATAGCGCCGGCTGTGCCGCCGAGGGTGGTGTAGGTGGCGTAGAGCGGGTAGGTCAGGTCGCCGCCAAAGCAGCCAGGTGCACTAAACGGGTCGGGCATGGCGCCAAAGGGCTTGAAGACGTAGCAATAATTCTGGGCGCCGCCGTTGACGGTGCGACGGGCGGTGGTGGAGTCGGTGTTGACGGCTAGCCAGTAGGTGGTGTTGGGGCTGAGGGTGATGGACGGCAGTGTGGCGGTGGCCCAGCCGTCGGGCACCAGACTAACGATGGCGCTGGCGGCGAGGCGGCTGCCGGGTTTGCTGGGGACGTCGCCGTCGTCATCGTAGACGGCAAACTGGACGTGGTCGGTGGGCGCGCCGCCCACGTACATAACGCTCATGGACTGGAGTTTGCCGCCGTCGGCGCCCATGGTGACTTTCTGGGCATTCATACCGTCTTGCCAACCGGGGCTGGCCTCGGTGGTGGCGCCGGGTACATCCAGGCCGATGTGCACCGGGATGCCAGCGGGGGTGGGCGCAGTGCTGACGGAGACGGGGTTCAGGAAGAGCGGCTTGGCGGTTCCCCCGTCGATGATATTGGTGCTAAGCGTGCCGACGATGGCAGTGCCGGTGATGGCCAGGTGGCCGGTTTGAGGCGTGCCGGGGGTGGTAGCCTGCAGTTTGACGCCAGCGCCGCCGCCGGTCAGCACATTGGTGACGTTGGTGGTGTTGTTGGTGGTGGCGCCCAGGTTGAGGTAGCCCTGGCCATTGTAAAACGCCAGCTGGTTGGCGGTCTGGTCGTAGTAGAGCTGACCGGCGACGGGAGAAGTGGGCTGGGTGGAGGGGTTAAAGACGACTGAGTCGGACAGGTTGAGCCGGCCATTGACCTGCAGGCTAGCGCCAATCAGGCCGGTCGCGCCGGGATTGGAGGCGAGATCGGCCAGTGACAGCTGGACGGACTTGAAGTCGCCGGCCTGTGTGGAGGTGGGCCGGTTGGCGCGCAGCAGGATAGCGGCGACGGTGCCGCCAGCCACCACGACCGCGCCGGCAATCAGCACGATGGTCTTGAGCGACAGCCCTCGGCGGGGCGGCAAGCTCGGCGGCGGCGTCGGGACGGTCGCGAGACCTGGCCAGGTGGGTGGCTGGTCGGGCAATACCTGAGCGCCCGGCAGCGGCTGGCTGCTGGTTGGCGGGGTGATATCCATGAAGCGTTCATTGGCCATGGATGGCGCGGCTACTCCTCGTCACGTTTCCTCTTAAGCTTAACCTTAAGGTGTGGCCTGAGGCAACCGCTTTGGGCACTGCTAAAGCGTCAGGACAATGTAGCTGGCGAGCAAGGCCCCACCGACGATGACGACCGATACAAAGATGACTTGGTAGAGGCTCTTGCGGATGCCGGAAGCCGCCAGCGGGTTGCGACCTAGCGCGATCATGGCAAAGCGCGTGGCGGTGAAGATGAGGACGCCTACGCTAACCAGCGCCACTAGCAGCAGCAGGCTGCAGATGATAATGCGGGCTAGCGAGACGGACCGGCCGGCGATGCTGTCTGCCAGGCTCTGCAGGGCTGGCGGCAGGTAGTTGCTGCCGGGTGCCTGGTAGCTGCCGATGCCGACTTGCAGCTGGACGTTGCCGACGTGCACGCTGTGGCTGGCGCCATGCACATCGGTGATGCTGCGGGTAGCGGCGGTGGCGGTTTTGAGATCGGTCTGGGCAATGCCGACAATCTGGCTACTGCCACCTGCCCGCATGCCCACGCCGGCGATTGGCGAGGCGGTGATGCGGTCGCCGGCTTTGATGGAGCCATTCAGGTCGCTGACGAGCACGCTGGCCGAGCCGCTTAGGACAACCTGAACTTGGCTGGCGGATGCTGAGGCGGCCGAGGTGTTGCCCGTGATGACCAGTACGGCATCCTGGGCTGCTATGCCTACGAGCCGGTCGGCGGTGGCGGCATCGGCCAGCTCGACACTACCAGACGCACCCGGCTGGGCGCTAACAAGCGCACCGGCTACGATCTTGCCCTTAGCACTGCTGGCGGTAAAGATCTGAGCCAAGGCATTGGTGGCGGCCTGGAT
The DNA here is from genome assembly GCA_964505035.1 of uncultured Candidatus Saccharimonadales bacterium. Taxonomy (GTDB): domain Bacteria; phylum Patescibacteriota; class Saccharimonadia; order UBA4664; family UBA4664; genus CAZDGK01. The sequence goes on along the minus strand of CAZDGK010000001.1, from coordinate 19,323 downwards.
GGAGCCAGTGGTAGCTAAGAATGCGAGGCAGGCGAGCGCGGTGATTGATAATCGCTTAATAAGCACAAGAGTATTGTAGCAAAAGAAATGGCCCGCCCGGATGAATACCGGACGGGCAAGTTTGGGGGCGGCGCGCCTAGTCTACTACGCCCTTGTAGTAGTAGGGCTTGCGCCGGCGGATTGGTTCGCCGAACTGGTTGTAGTCGCAGCGCACTTCGTCGTCGGCGGCGATGAACCGCACGACTTCCAGCTCCCAGTCTGGGCCAATTCGGAGGCTCGGCTGGGCGGCTGGATCCTGGGCATGCTCGTCGGCGTGGTTGAGTCGCCAGCCGTTTTCCATGCGAGCAAAGTCCCATGGGCAGTACCACTCGTCGACGTCCTTGGCGACGCAGTACTTGGTGAAGTGCTTGAGCCCCGACGGGAAGTCGGATTCGTGGAGCACGCGGCAGTCTGAGCGCCTGGGCAGCAATATGCCGCCGGGGATGATGGCGCCCGCCTCGATGGAGTGAGTGGCGAACACGCCGCTGCCGATCTGAGGGTTGCCGGTGTAACGGATCTCGAACGAGAACTCAGTGATTTTTGTCACCACGACAGTGTAGCAAGCTGCTGGGGTGTGTCAACCTTGTTTGACTAAAACCTAAAATAAATAGCGGCAGCTGAGATGTTCAGCTACCGCCACTGTGGTGACTAGCTGCGCATGTCGATCAGCGCGGCCGTCACGTTGAGACCGCTGGCGCTGGGATGCGTCAGCTTCACCGGCTTGAGGTAGTGGTCGCCGACGGGGAGACGCCAGCAGACGACCAGCTCTGACGGGCCGATGGTCCGGTACTCGATGGTGCCGGGATCGTGCGCGTGCCAGCTGAATCGCGCCTTGCGCGCCTCTGCCGGACCCTCCAGGGTCTTACGGGCCTCTTCCTCGGTGCGGGCGATGGTGAACCACCACTCGTAGATGTGAATGCCGCCATCGCCGTCGTTGTGAGTGCCGGTCAGGAACGCGCCCCAGAGCGCGTAGCCGTCCTCGGTGTTGAACATGTGTAGATTCATGGGCCACTCCTATGGAGTTGGGACTGGACTTGCCTATATTAAACTTTTTTACTGGCTTTGTAAATAATCGACTACGCGCTGGAGAGGGCGGGTCCGGCACCTGGAGGAGTCTGGCGAACGGTCTGCCAAAACTTAGACTGGGTGAGCGCCTCGCCATATACCAGCTCGGTGCGGTTGCGCATGGCGGCGACCGGCTGAGGCCTGACCAACTCGCGCTTGTCCAGGTAGCTCTCGATGGCGAGATAACATTGCGCCAGACGGTCCTCGTCCTCGGGCGAAATGGCCTGACCGGGCTGGAGATTGGAGGTAATTACTCGCAGTGTCTCACTGGATGATTCGATACCGGCGGGCGCGGAGACAAGGCTGGCCAGGCTCATCACGGCGTCGAGGGCGGTCCGGCCGGCTTCTGAGACTGCGCTCGGCAGAGCGGCTTGTTCTCGCGATGGCACGCCATGGAAGGCTACCGCCGCCCAGACCAAGATAACTCCACCGACAACTTGGGGCGCGATGGCTGTGCCATTGGCCGTCAAGTCGAGACCGTTGGTGAGCAGGAAAGCTGCCGGTACCTGGATGAGGACGCTAGCAATCTCGCTAATGAGCCCGGCAGTAAGGAGCTGCATCGGTAGCTTGTAGAGCTGGCTAGACTGGCGACTGACCTGAAAGGCCAGCATGGCGGCAAAGGTGCACTCCAGCCCTGAAATGACTTCGAGCGCGATGGTGGCATCGAAGGAAAATTCGGACTCGTGCCAGGGTGCGTGCGGCATAAACGTGAGCAGGACCGCTACCGCGACCACGATTGCTTGAGTGAGGCTGATGGATGTCAGCCACCCGCGCACCCCAAATAACCGGGCAAACCCGCGGACGCCAAAATAGGTCAGTAGGGCGCTGGACAGGAACGGCAGCACCACCCAGCCTTGCTTGACCCAAGCCGAACCGAGCTCGCCTGCAATACTGAGCAACGGGATTTGGACGAAGCCGATACTCTGAGCCACGAAGGCGGCACACATGGCTACGTAGGCTAATTTGAGCTTGGCGCTGAAGCCGCCCAGGCTGACCAGGAATAAGGCGGCAGCGCCCAAATTGAGTACTACGACCATCAGTGAGGTGGCGAACTCACCGTGGAAGGTGCCGGCAGATTGGCCAGCCGGCGCCGGCATGAGCAGGGTGGCAGCGCCGGCGATGACCGTAAGCACAATTATTGCCCAGGCACTGAGCTGGATTGCGCTGGCTGTGGCGGGAGTAGAAGCGGCCTTAACCATAAGCAGAGTATACCAGAAGTAATCCCTTGACCGACCGGACTAGACATAAGCGTTATAATGAAATTACTAGGGTGTATTTTACAAATTCACTGGAGGGTCGTATGAAGTTTCTTCAGACGGTGCGCTCGGGCGCACTAAGACTCCGTAACATTAAACTTGCCCGCCATGCGCTGGTCTTGCTCAGCATGAGCTTGGCTTTCGTTTCGCCGCTAGCCATGGTGCAGACAGCAACCGCCCAGGCCGCGTGTTGGTCGAATTCGATCTGTTTCTGGCAAGACATTAACTATAGCGGCACGCAGGTAGGTTTTAGTGTGCCGCCAGCCAATACCTGCATCCCTATGGTTAATGGCGCTTTCTCGTTTGACAACCGGGCAAGCTCTCTGGTTTCAAACCTAAACTATGGCAGCATTGTGTACTTCTATGACACAAACAACTGTACCGGCGGCGGTGCCGGCTGGATCACAACCAGCGCCCAAGGTGGCTTCGTGCCCTGGGTAGGAAGTGCGCTGAACGACAGAATCTCATCCTTCAAAATATTCTAACAGCAGCCACGAAACCCTAGACAAGACAGGCCCGCCTCTTGGGCGGGTCTTTCTTGTGCAGAATTATAGTTCATGGAAGGGGTGGCAGGATGTTAACCGAGACTTTGCGGAAGAAATGAAACAGTCCGGCCTCTGCACGAGGCCGGACTGTTGAAGTGGCGCCTAGTGTTAGAAGGTGCCAATCACATTGCGGCTTCCGCCGCACGAGGTGCAGACGGTGCCGTCTGGGTTGCGTCCGGTCGCCCGGCATGCGCCGCAGGGCACGGGTGTCCGCTTGGTTGGCACATGTGCCGGCCGGTCCGGCATAAACGATTGCCGCTTGCTGCCGGTCGATCCCCGTCCGCTACCAGTGGTGGAGCCGCTGGTGCTGCCGGAGCCGCCGGAGTTGCTGGTTTCTCTCGCTTCCCGGAACGCATCGCGTATGGGGCGGGGTTTGGTCGCCCTGATTTTAGCGCGTGCGCTGAAGAGATAGACGATCGCGAAGACGAGCCCCGGGTAGAACAGCAGATTGGAGAGGAGGGCCGCTGTGACCCACTTCCACTTGTGCAGGCCGGCTTTGCGATAGCTGGAGGGCCAGCGCAAAAGCGCGTCGAGCGTGAGGGGCCATCCAACGAGGATGGTCACGAGGGCACAGTAATACCATGGTCCGCTCGTTATTGGCTGTATGTCGGACATGTCGCCACCCTTCTGAGCTGCCGGACGAATCCGGACAGACTGATTGAGGTCTGGCATAGTATACCAGCCAGGGCTTTGTGGAGGCAATAAATAGATAATTACTGGCAGGAGAGATAGGATGTCCAAACTTTTGCAAGGTCCACATAGCTATGACATAGATTCGCTATACACTCAGCATGTATGTAATTCATGAACCCTCGACTATTTCTTTTGATAAAGTCGGCATTAAGGCAAAATATTTCCCAGCCGGGAACTAAGCGACAAAGCCGGTTTTGTACTGATCGACGCGGAAAATGGACACGAAACCACACTCGTTGAACATGAGTCAGATTTCATGTACTACATCCTTGAGGGTAGAGCAGGCAATCTCGTTGTAATGCCGGCCGGCAGTAAGCCACAAAGTTATTTGCTAGGTCTTTGACGCCTTACGACGAGAAGATTTCAGCGTTGTGATGGGGCGTGATTGGACTATGTATACTCGGCCCTTAGACATCGCCCATTCAATGTCTTGAGGTGTGCCGTAGAAGTCTTCTATGCGCTTTGCAAGGCCAGCGACTACCAACAGTTGGGTTTTAGTAAGCTTACTGGCTTTAGGGTTAGGCACGGGCAGCTCAATGTTTTGGCCCTTCACATAACTGAGCATGACCTGTTGTTTATTGGCCGCGTGCGACATAACGCTTAAATCTTGCTTATCAACCAAGAAGTTATCTGGCGTCACCATGCCCTGGACTAACATCTCACCAAGTCCAAAGCAGGCCTCTATCATTATTTCGTTTGCGGCGCCGGTAACTGGGTTGTGGGTAAACGCCACGCCAGACACATCACTAGAAACCATTGCCTGAACCACCACTGCAAGTGCCAAATCTTCGCGCCCGATTTTGTTATCTTTGGCATAATCCTGCACCAAGTCAGATTCGGCAGAATACCAGCAGCTCTGAATTGCTGCAATTAAACCATCGCGAGTAACATTCAATAGGGTATCGAACTGGCCGGCCCAGGACGTGTCTTTAGAATCTTCTGCAATCGCCGAAGACCGAACCGCAACATAATCTATCCCTAGTTTGTCGAAGGCTGCGAGGATCTTCTTTTGAACGTCGCCGGGTATCTTGCTTGTCGAAAACGCCCTAAAGCATTCTGTAGTAACCACAAACCCTGGTGGAACTGGCAGCCCCGCCCGCGAAAGTGCAGCTAGTGATCCGCCCTTACCGCCAACCAGACCCGTTTCGCCTTGCTTAATTTCATCGAATTGCAGAATGGGCTGAACGACCAACGTTGTGCTTGCCGGCTTACCGGCAAGCTTCTTTGTCTTTTGTGTTGCAGACATACGTTTGTAAGATAGTGCGGCTTTGGTCTTGTTAGTGTGCTCTATAACCTTAATTACACCGTTGTCAGCATCTAGCTCGATTAAGTCGCCTGTCCTTAGCACTTTTGTCGCTACTTTTGTTCCTACGATGCATGGCATTTCTAACTCGCGAGCAACTATCGCAGCGTGGCTCATAACACCACCCTCGTCGGTAATAATTCCTTTACTCGCGCGGATTAATGGCATTAGCTGCGGCCTAGTCTGACCGGCCACCAAAATGGCATCTTTAGGCAGTTTGTCTAGCGCATCTTGCAGATTGTCACCCCAGTTAAATACAACGGCCATACCTTTGACGCGACCGCCCATTGCTGTACTACCCGACAACTCTTCTACGGTATAGTAATTTGCTTCTGGCACAAGTTTGGCGAAGGCCATATCTGCACTTTTGCCAAACAACATTTCGTACTTGCCATTGTTTACTATCAGAAGGAAGTGCTTTTCCTTGAACCGGCGCTTCAGTTCTGCTGCGTTTAGTTGCGGATTCTTTGAGCGCAGGCTAAGTAGCTCATCATAGGTGATGTATCTGAATTCTGGGGAACCTAGCTTGTATGTGCGGGCTAGGGCCTCGACGATTGGCTTGTCGTTGGCATAGGCGAGCGGCATAAATCCATCTATTCGCATCATTAGCCTTACATGTCCTACTTCGCTAATAACATGAGCATAAAATACTATGTCGTCAGTTAGCGCCAGGCGCTTAATGAGTGCGGCTTTAGCCACTTTAGTCTTGGTCGCAAACTGGGTTAGTTCTTTTAGGCGTTCATTCAGCTCAACAGCCGGGCGAACAATGTCATTGCGGAGAAGGCTTACATAATGGCTGACATCAGGCTGCCAGTTTCCATCGCCGAGCAGTAGGGTTTTATAAACGTCAAAGTGCTTTTGCAGCTTTGAGTAAATGCCAGGGTGGGTCTTTTCCAGCCGTATTGCTTTCCAGTCAGAAGGAAGCTGCTGTTTGGCCGCCAAGACCAAACGTAGCCAGTCGGATTCGTCTTCGCTAAGACGGGTGGGGACTTCAGACGTTGTTAGCGTCGACATGGCTGCTATTGCTTCGTCTTCGGCTAAGCCTTTTTTGCGCAGAGCCGCCATAATTTTTTGTTCAAATATGGCGAAATTCTGAGGTTGGGTGTTGTTATAGTAGGCGAAGATGTTAGCTTCGATCTCGCTGTTTTCTATAAGCAAGTCTATTAGCTCTGCCTGCGGCATAGTCCAAACATCCAACTTATCGAGCCTATCTAGGAACTGACGTATTCTAGCAACAGATTCATGTACGCCGTTTACAAAATGGGTGAACTGCGTTGGCTTCGACAAGTGCCTAAATGTATACCTGCCTGATAGTAACATTTCGTCGGCTTCGTAGTATGCGGTAGCCAGATTGAAGTTTGAATACAGCAAAAAGTGTTTGTCGCCATAAAAACCGAGTTTCGGCATTAAATCGGTAAATGTGGCTCCGTTCTCGATACATGGGTAAAGCGGCGAGATCATACCGATCTCGTACATCGGTATAAAATTCAGCTTTTTACTCACCTGGTTCGGCCTCGCCTGGCTGTCGCTCTGGAAGGGGCCGATTGGTTGTTACCGGTGCTTCATACTCTCGTCCATTTACCGTGGCAGTCGCTGTCCCATCGGCGCCTATGGCGATTTCTAGGCCGTCGTTGTAACCAGGCTGGAAATCGGCAGGTGCAACACCTAGCCGACGCTGCGCGTAAGGTTCAAGATCTTCTTGGTGAGTAATAATAAACGTCGCTAGCCTGCGACCAGGGTTGCGATGCTCGTAGTATTCGCCAAAACGCGCAATGAGGTCGATTGTTCTCTGGACCCTAGCGGCAACATCTTCTGGCCCTTCTGCTCCCAGGCTTTCGCGCAGTTCACGGTGGGTGTCTGCATTAACCGCATCCCAAAATTCGCGACCTTGGCCACCGTAGCGCTCGCGCATGAACGCCGTAAATTGGCGATCATTGAATAGGCGGGCTTCTTCAATGCCTCTATGCTGCCTGGTAAGATCGCCGTGAATGTTGTCGCTAGTGTTAATAAGGCGGGTAGGGTTTCCACCGCGTGCCGCAAGTTCTTCAGAAATTGTTTGCGAAACGATTTGACCAGTTTCATCGGCACGTTGGCCAAGTTCTTCGTGGCCCATCCAGTGGGTCGGACTGGTTATAACCATAAAGTCTACATCCTCACCGGCGTCGAGTATGGCATCTACACGTTCTCTGGTGCGCTCAGCAGCAGCCGTGCGGCCTTCAGGTGTTAGGTGACCAAGTGTTTGCTTTTCTTCAGCGGTGGGAGAATCGTAATCAGCAGGTTGGCGGTTATCATAAATGGAATGACGCCGCACAATAATAAGAGACCTCCACTCGCCTTTGAGGATTTCGCCCGCTTCAGGGGTGCCTGGCTTGTCTGGTACTAGTGGTTCGGGAAAGCTTACATCTGATTCTGCAGGGCCTGGTGAGCCTTCGGGCATACTATATTCTCCTTGTAGGTATCATATAGCATCCAAAGTTTTACGCCATTACACTAGTGTTTACACGAGCAACTCTAACGTGCGCGATATTGGTGCGGTCTGGCGTTGCTCTCGGGCTCGCCGGCCGGCACTCATGACAGTTCAAACTTTCAAAAATGACCCCGCTGACAGATCAGACGAGGCCAAAAATGAGCTTGAAAAGCTGTTGTGTACTATATGGCAGGGGTGGCAGGACTTGAACCCACGACACGCGGTTTTGGAGACCGCTGCTCTACCAACTGAGCTACACCCCTACGTTGTGAAATGACTGGCTTATTGTACTGAAAATCGGCCCGGATGTCGACTGATGGTTACGCTCCTGCCCACTGGATGTGAGCAGGAGCGCGGTAGGCGAACATTGTTGCTAGGTTTTGCTGTCTCCTGCTGCGGCCAGGCCGAGGATCACCACGACACTGAGCACCGCACAGACCAGATTGAGTGGATGGATCTGGTGGTGGCGTGTCCAGGTGTCTGCCATGATGAGCAGACTGACGATCAGGCACATGAGCCAAAACAGGATTCCTACAATGCGCACGTTGAATCCCCTTTCGGTCGGCGGATTTGGGAATGCGCGACTACTACTATACCACGGACTGCGGTTATTCGCAACGGTCCGGGCGCAGTCGATTGGCCAACCACATCATGAGCGGGGCTAGCGTGCTGCCATCGGTGATTTCGCCGTCGGCGATCATGTCGGCTAGCTCGTCTTGGGTCACCAGACGCGTCTGGCTAATCCCCTCTTCGAGCTGATCGTGACCATCCGCCGGCACGATGTTGGTGCAGACGAACGCATCGCCCAGGCCATCCGTCTTACTATTGGACGTCTGGAAGGTGCCGAGATGCTCCCAGGAACCGGCCGCGTAGCCGGTCTCCTCCGTGAACTCCCGCACGGCGGCTGCGATAGCCTCTTCGTCAGGATTGCGGCTGCCGGCAGGGATTTCCCACGACTCCATCTGCGTGGGATAGCGGAACATCTTTATCAGCAGGATGCGGCCATCGGGCATGACCGGGATGATGAAGACCGATGGTGGCGCTTCGAGTATGAAGTAGTTGCCGGGTTTGCCGTCTGGACGAATGACTTCGTCGTGACGGATGCGGTAGTAGGGATTGGTATGTACGTAGCGTGAACTGATACGCTGCCAGGTATTCGCCATGCTCGGTAGTGTAGCATATTGGCTATGTGCCCATTGACTGGCTGCCGCGGCAATTGTATAGTCGGGTCTGCCTTTGTCCCTTTCGAGGAAGGTTTCGATGACACCGGCACAGTTCATTTATTACGGACACGGTGCGTATGCTCCAGTCTATCCGGACGGAGTGGATGTTCAGGAACTTAACCGCGTGGCTCGGGCCATGCATAAACTGCCTTGTGTAGCGAAGGCGGTACTGGATCTGGACAATAACACCGTGCTCGTGGTGGCCGCCGATGAGACGGCCACAGCGGAGATGGTTCAGGGGCTCAAGCGAGTAACGAAGCCAATTGATCCGTACACGGCGACTGAGGTGGAGATCACCTTATACCTGTGTGGCTGTGGTGATGTGAGTATTGCAGTTTCGGTCCAATTTGGGCCCTGCCTGCAACCGCCGAGTGAGCAGACATTCAGACATCGTGTGCACGAGCTCTTCAACCGTGTGCCGATGCTGGATCTTCTGGTGGAGCACCAAGCTAGCACCGACCCGGTGCTGGTGACGGTGTCGCAGGAGATGTCAAAGCTCGGTGTTCACGTCATGAGGTCCAGCATTCTGGTGCTAAGCATTGACCGTGAGTCATGCCCACATCAGGACAAGGGCAGCCTGAATTAACAGGACGGGCGACCGGGATACATGATCCTGGTCGCCCATTAACGTCCTGACGAGCTAATATTGGCTCTTACTTGGTCTCTTTGTGAGGCATGACTTTCATCTCGTGCTTGCAGAACTTCTTGAGCTCGAGACGGTCAGTGGTGTTCTTGGGGTTCTTGGCGGTGGTGTAGTTGCGGTTCTTGCAACTGGTGCACTCCATCGCCAAGTACGGGCGATTACGCTTTGGCATCGTTGGCTCCTTCCGGCGGGGTGATGGCGGCGGCTAGGATATACAGCAGCACGCCCGGCAACACACCGGTCATAATGGTGACGGTTAGCACGATCAGACGCACGACCGTAGAGTCAATCTCGAGGTATTGACCGAGGCCGCCGCAGAGGCCGGCGATTTTCTTGTCTGTCTTGCTGAGAGTAAGACGCTTCATACGCCTGTCCGTACTTTCCGTTTTCGTTAATTGATAATACCTGGAGCCCAAGCAGGGGATTGAACCCTGGACCCCTTCCTTACCATGGAAGTGCTCTACCACTGAGCTACTTGGGCCCAAACTAACCTCAAAACGATAGCATATTTAAGCACTCAGGACAAGATGTTAGTCGATCTTGCTCAACACTTACTCTTTTTGGGCTGGCTTTGTGTCATCGCCTATTGACGCATTTAGAATGTTTGCTATTATGGCCGTGCTACAGGCGCACCAGCGCCTTGTAGGGGAAGCGAGTTGAGAGGAGGTGACGATATGGCCACCAACGTACCACCGCAGTACCCTGACTACGCTCAGGTTCAGCAGGCTGACGCGGAAGCGACCAAGCGGGCGCAGCAAGCTCAGCACGACGCTGCCAAAGCGCAGGAGCGTGAGCAGCGCCAGCGCCGGGAGACGGCTCTGGCCGAGGCCGCGGCTCGCAGGGCTCAGCAGGACACGAGCCAGGGGCGGTAGTACCAACTCGTTCGACGCCGCCAGCATCCAGCTGGCGGCATTTTCTTTGCGGGCAGTTTATATCTGTAGCAAGCAAAAAAGCTTGACAGCGTTAGCGCGATGCGCTACATTTCGAAACGTTATGTCAACTTATGAGACGGCCACAATTTGGAAAGACGCCCGCAAGATGGGCAAGGCACCGCTGTTTGTCGGTGCGGCCGCTCGCGCCTTCGCACCGGAAAGGCTTTGGTTGACCAGCTAAGTTACGTTTAGATTTTGAACGAACACTAGGAGAGCTCGGGACCAAAGGCCCGAGCTCTCACTTTCATTTTGTGCCCGTTCATAAGACTAACCTGACGTAACACCCCAAAAACAACGAGGAGGACTGCGATGCAGTTCCAGCAATTGCGCCGCCTCTGGCAGGCGCTGAAGGCAGACCCCATCAGCCGCTCCAAGCTGGACGAGTTCCAGCCACGAGCTGCCCGCACGCTGGCCTGGTTGGCCACGGACGAGCTGGTGGCTCTGCTACAAATCTACCCCCTGAAGCTGTTTATAGACGCTCTGACGGCGCCGGCCGGCACGCACTTCGTGTTTGGTCTGGCGCGCGGCGGCTATGTGAGCCTGATCGTGGGTTTCGTGCTCGTCTTGTATGCCGGCTCCAACTACGTGAACGCGCGGATGGATACGGCGCGCAATGCGGCAGCTTGGCTCTTTTACATTACGCTCAACAGCCATGGTACCCGCAAGCAACTATCGCTGGGAACCGACTGGCACGTGGCCAACTCCACGAGCAAGAAGGAATCGATGTTCTCGAAGAACTTGAAGAAGGTCGACTACATGACCGACTACTTCATCTTCGATATCTTGCCGCTGACGATCCGAATCGGGTTCATTGTGGTAGGCACGTTCCTGGCCGGCTGGGAGTATGGCATTCTGGCAGCCGTGACGATAACCGCCTACATGGCTCACATGTACCTGACCGAGCGTCAGCTGGTGCCGCTGCGCGAAGATTACCGCTCATATACCCGGCGGATGGAGCGCAGTGACTCGGAGCTGGCCGGCGCGGCTATCCTCATCAAGGAGCAAGGCCTGGAAGATGACCTGGCCGGCGCCCATGACGAGCTGCTGACGGAGCACTGGACCAAGGAAGTGCCCCGGCACCGGCGGTTTCGCTTCATGATCTGGCGGCAGGACCAGCTACTGGTGCTGTCTCGAGTGGTGCTGTACGTGATGTCTTTCTGGGCCTGGAAGCACGGTGCGTCGATCGGTACGCTGGTGCTAGCCAACGCCTGGATGGAGCGGATGTACAGCAACATGTGGCGCTTTGGCGAATTCCAGCACGTGCTCAATGAAGGCTCGGAGGCGCTGAAGGAAATCGTGGGCTTGTTTGAATTAGAGTCCACCATCCGGACGCCAATGCGGCCGCGGTGGCCGAAACGAACTTTGGGTCATATAAGGCTCGAGAACGTGACGTTTAGCTACCCGGCGACGTTTCGGCCGGCGCTCGAGGATATCAACCTTGAGATCAAGCCTGGCCAGACGGTGGCGCTGGTGGGTCCTTCGGGCGGCGGCAAATCGACGCTGGCCCGGCTAGTGCTGCACCAGTACGACCCGGACAAGGGTCGGGTACTGGTGGACGGCGTGGATCTGCGCGACATCGACGACAAGCGCTACCGTCGTGAGATGCTCGGCACCGTGCCGCAGGAGCCAGGCTTGTTTGACCGCTCAGTGGCCGAGAACATCGCCATGGTGAAGGTCGGCGCGACGCCGGTGCAGGTGGCAGTGGCGGCTGAGGCCGCGCACGCCGCTGGCTTCATCGCCGCTCTGCCCAATGGGTACGAGACGGTAGTCGGCGAGCGCGGCGTGATGCTGAGTGGTGGCCAGCGGCAGCGGGTGGCAATTGCCCGGGCGCTGCTGCGGCAGCCACCGGTGCTGGTGCTCGATGAGCCGACCAGTGCGCTCGACGCCGAGAGCCAGCTGGAGATCAAGCGAACGCTCGAGGAGATCACGACCGCCCGTGCCTCGACTGTGCTGATCATTGCCCACCGGTTCTCGACCATCGAGATGGCCGACCTGGTGGTGGTGATGCAGGACGGGCGGATCAGCGAGATCGGCACGCACGAGGAGCTGATGCGCGGCAACGGGCTGTACATGCGCCTCAGGCAGCTGGAGGGTTTGGCGGATTAGCGCCAAAAAGGGTGTCGTCACGACTGTGGCGGCACCCTTTTCTTTTGGCTGGGTGGAGCGCTATTGGGCCCAGTAGGAGGCGCTGGTGAAGGACACGAGATTATGGTCGCGGAGATACATCGTGAGGTACATCTGTGAGGCTAGCTGAGCGGTGTGCTCCTCACGGCCCTCATAGTTGTATTCCGCATCGGAGGCGTAGGTGTGCCCATCGGTAAAACGAGCTTGCATGGCCAGCTGGGCGTCGGCGTGGAGTGCCTGGTACTGGGTGGCAGTGCCGGGATCGTAGCCGAAGGTGGCGGCTTGAGCGTCCGCCAGGGCATAAGGTAGCTTCTGACCGGTGCCCCAGTCGATACTTTCGGGGTAATAGATGTTGGCGCTGTTTGACACGTAGGTTTGGCCGCCGGGAGCGGTGTAGGGCGGAGCGGCGAAGGTTACGCCCCGGAAAGCAGCATAGACGGGTGCCAGGAGGCTGGTGATAGCCTGCGGCGTTTGTTTGCCGGCCAGCGCAAACAGCGGCACAGCATCCAAATTGCTGTAGGTGGTGGTGCTGTAGTCTGAGGCGACCCGATTGTGGTTAATGACCACGCCGTTAGCTTCGACGTTTGAACCCTTTAGCCAGGCGGACAATGCCGCGCCATTTACTACCTGCGAGCTGGCTACATCCTGGGGTCTTGCCCAAGCGGCCAGCGAGAAACGCACCATCTCGGTCATCCAGACATTTGAGCGCGGATCGTTCGGGAGCATAACCAGGGCCAATTGCATGGCGTTGGTGTCCCATGACATTTCTTCGGCGCCGCTGTCGCCGGGTGTCAGCAGGTTGCCGGCGGCATCACGCAGATAGTGAATTTTGAGGCGGGCGGCATAGTTGGCCTCGTGAGCGACCATACGGGCGACATTGGCTTGGGTGGCGGCGGGTAAGTCCGGCCAAATGTACCAGGCGGCCCGCCCGGCAATACCGGCCCACATGGCCGACTGCCAGTGCTCGCCCCAGCCGCCCAAGTGATTGGTGACATGGTTGGAGGCAACCCGGTCAATCAGCTGGATGGCGCGTTGCTTGGCGATGGCCGCCGACACGCCGGTAGCCGTGGCGTCGTAGCTGCCGGTGGCTAGCGATGTACTTAGCGCTAGAGCTTCCATACCCATCCGGCGCACGGCATCGTGGTTGGCGATCTTGGATTCCTCGCCTGGACCTAGGGTGGCGGTGAGGAGCGTTTGGGCGGGCCCATTCCACCAGGTGGTCATGGCGTAGCGATTGGTGTTTGTAAGGATCTGCTTGGCTTTCTGACTGTCAGACGCAGTGAGTGCAGTGGTGTCAAAAGCTACCGAGGGTCCGGCCGTCGTGAGGTTTGGTGAAGCAATCCAACCCTGTATGTCTACGATGGCGTGAGTGCTGCCAGAGTAGTTATAGATTGAAATTGAGCCATCGGCGCCAACGGGTATGATGATGTCGTTTGAGACCACCATGCCGGTTTTGAAGTTAACACTTGAGGCGAGCGGCCGGACATAGCCGCTGGGGAAGGCGGTGAGATACCCACTGGTGCCGGTCGGGTTGATGGCGACGATGTGTGCCACGATGGCGTCCACACCGGTGGCTGGAACGCCGCCAAGGCCGAGGACCGGCAACGAAATGGTTTGAGCTGGGCCAATCGGGTTACCGTTTTGGCCGCCAACGGCGGTGCGGGTGTCGAGCGCACGGAAGGGCTGTACGGCTTGTATGCCCATACTCTCGGCTGGGTTGCCAGTCCTGACCAATCCCTGAACGTCAATGACGACATGCTCCGTCCCGCTACTACTCGAGAGCATGATAGACCCATCACTACCGACGGGAATAAGTGCCATATTGGCGTTGAAGACCCCGGCGCTAAAGTTGATGGTTGAAACCGCTGGTTGGGAGGTACCCGAGGCGTAGGCGGTGATGTAGCCTGTGCTGGTGCTGTCGGGCACAACGGTAATGTTGGCCACAATGGCAGCGACATCAGCGCTTGGGAGCCCGTGTGTCCCGAGCACGGGTATTTGGGCTGTTTCATTGCCGTGCAAAGGCACCCCGTTGCGCCCGCCGTTGGTGCCCCGGCTGTCGAGCACCCGGACTGGCTGGATGGCTGTGACCGCGCCGCCCGTCGTGGCTGGTCCCGTGCCGACCCAGCCGCTGACGTCGATTACGACATGAACGTTGCTCGAGTAGCTATAAATATTAATGGCGCCGTTGGTGCCGACTGGCACGAGGAACTGGTTGGCCACCACTGCATTTGATCCAAAATTAACGTTGGAAGCTACCGGCCGAGTTTGGCCAGTGGGGAAAATGGTGAGATACCCATCGGAAGTACCAGTTACCACCGTGACATTAGCTAGGATGGCGGCGACTCCCGAGCTCGGGACGGCGCCTTGGCCCAACACCGGCAATGTATACGTCTCGCCGGCCGACATGGGCTGACTGTTGTGCCCGCCGTTGGTAGTGCGCGTGTCGAGAATACGGGTTGGCGTAATTGCCTCGACGCCAGCGCTGCCGGCAGTCATGGCCGGAGGTACGGTGGCCGCAACCAGTTGAGCAGCCGGTCTAGATGAGGCGGCGTAGATTAGTGTTACGGCTGACCCAAAAACTATTGCAGCCAATGAATAGAGTAGACTCTTTTTGGCATTGAATTGCGAAAAACTGGGTAGCGCAACCATTATGCTAATAATATGACATTTCTAGCGTGTCGTAAACGCGCTAGTGCGGTGAGTTGCGGGATGGGCGGCCGGGACTTGTTGGCGGTGGTACGCCTGGGATGGATAATACCTGGTGCCGGGTGAGAGATTCGAACTCCCGAAGGCTAATGCCAGCTGATTTACAGTCAGCCCTCGTTGGCCACTTGAGTAACCCGGCAGGTGTTGGTTAACTTGGTTATTGTACTGGTTTTGTGGGTGATGGGCAAGATGTTTGAGCGTGATAGGCCGCTTGTTGCCTGGCATAGCTTGTGCTATAAACACATGAGGCTTTACATAAGTCTGACTAGACGCCGACGGTCGTCGAAGTGCCAGGGCGCGGTTCCTTTCCCGCGCTGCGGGTAGCAGCACCGCTAGCTGTTACCAGCATCATCATAGCCCGGAGTGATGCTGCACATGTCAGGCTTAGCCCGGTTGATGGCGGGCGGCTCGTTTGACCGCTGCCGGCCGCCCGCCGTCCCGGTTTTGAAGCTTTTCCGCGGGTAAGCATTGGCTTACCCGCTTTTTCATTTGGTGATAATGCCTGGAGCCGACGAGAGGATTCGAACCCCCAACCCACAGTTTACAAAACTGTTGCTCTACCGTTGAGCCACGTCGGCGAATTAGTCCCGGTTATGGTACCAGGTTTGCAGTTCGAAGTCCACGCATCCGGTCCCGAGCGGCAGCGGCTTCATCGGCCCGGCCGGCGGCAGTGTAGGCTTCGGCTAGCAGACTGAGGTGTTTGGCGGTCGGCTCGAGCTCGGCCGCCCGCTCCAGTGCGGTGACAACATGGCTAGTGTCGTGAATCTTCTTGTAGGCACTGGCTAGGCTGACATAGCGATGGGCATTGGGCTCGAACATAATGGCCTTTTCGAGGGCGGCGATGGACTTCATGTAATTGTGGTTTTCGAAGTAGGCGATGCCGAGGTTTTGATAGGTTATCGCGCCGGGCCGCAAGCGGACAGCGATTTGGAAGCATTCGATGGCATCGGCTAGATTACGCTGTGCTGAGTAGATGATGCCAAGATGGCTGTAGGCGGTGGGATTCTTGTGGTCGAGCTTGAGCACGCCCAGGTAGGCCTTCTCGGCGGCGAGCCACTTCTTCTCGGAAAACAGCCGGTCGGCGTAGGTGGTGAGGCGGGTGAGCTGGGGCGAGACGCGACGAGGCGCGATGGCAGCGCCGGCCGTGCCGGATTGGCTGGAGTTGAGGGCCAGAAGCTGCCGCCGGAGTAGGTAGACCGCGGCGGCGAGGATGATGAGCTCGAGCACCGCTATAACTCCAGCATTAACCGTTCTATGGCGACGCGCGGACTGAGATTGGCCTCCAGGCCACGGCGAAACTGGTCGAGGGCGGCGAGGCGGCTGGCGGTGCGGGTAGCGGTGGCAGTGCCGTCTCGTAGCTCGGCCAGCAGGCGCCGGTGCAAGCCGCTCACAAATAACGTGAGGTTGGCCTTGCGCTCGGCGAGCTGCCTGGCCAGCACCAGGCGGTCGAATAGCGGGGCGGTAACGGCCACACGGGCAGCGTCTTCGAGCTCGGCGCGCTCGGCTACGGCGGCCTCGTCGTGGAGAAGCCGGACGGCTAGGCCGGGAGCGCCGTCGGCCTGGCTGGCGAGCGTACCGGCAGCCGCCGAGGTGGCGCCGTGACGGTCGACGAGTAGCTGGGCAATGTCGGCCTCGGCTACCGGCGCGAAATGTATGCTAATCAGCCGTGAGCGCACTGTCGGCAGGAGGGCTTCGAGCTGCTCGGCGGCCAGGACGAAGCGGGTAGCCGATGGCGGGTCCTCGATGAGCTTGAGCAGAGCATTTTGAGCCTCGATGGTGAGCTGGTGGGCTTCATCAATTAGGACCAGCCGGGTGCTGCCGGCAGTATAAGGGCTGAGCGCCAGGCTGGAGCCAAGGTTGCGGACTTGCTCGATAGTAATGCTCGGCCGGTCCTCCGGCTGAAGCACCATAAAGTCGGGGTAGCTGCCGGCGTCAAACTGGCGGCAAGCGACACAGCGGCCGTCGCTGTCGCCTCGGCAATTGAGACGCTTGGCTAGGTAGCGGGCGGCCGTGGCCTTGCCCATACTCCGAGGCCCATGGAACACATAGCTGCCGGCACCGGCCCGCACCGCCCCGTCGATCTGGAGGGCGGTGAGACTGTGCAGCAGTGGCTTCATAGGTTAATTATACGGCGCTCCAAGGCGCGTGAGAACGCTTGTTAAATCTGGCGGTAATGGGCTTGTAAGTTTCACCAAGTGGCCGGCGGCGGGTAGCTCGAGCGCGACCGCATGCAGAAATTGCCGGTGCAGGCCGAGCTTGGCGCCCATGTCAGTGCCGTAGAGCCGGTCGCCGACAATGGGGTGCCCCAGCGCGGCAAAGTGCACCCGCAGCTGATGCGTGCGCCCCGTGGCTGGGTAAGCCTCGACGTAAGTGTAGCCGGGTAGCTCGAACAAGACCCGGTAGCGAGTGCTGGCGGGGCGGCCGCCGGGTAGCACACGCTGGCGCAGAGGGTGGGCTGGGTCGCGGCCAATGGGGAGATTGATAGTGGCTTCGGGGTCCTTCAGCCGGCCACTGACGAGCAGGCGGTAGGTTTTGGCTACCTCGTGACGGCGCCAGAGCGACTGCAAGCGATGCTTGGCGGCGGCGGTTTTGGCGATGACAAGCAGGCCGGAGGTGTCTTGGTCAAGCCGGTGGACGATGCCGGGCCGGTCGGTGTCGGTGTCGGTGGTGTGCTGGCGGGCAAAATCGGCGACCGTGGGCTGGCCACGGCGGCCGGCACCGGGGTGCACAATGAGTCCGGCTGGTTTGTCGACTACGAGCATATCGGCGTCCTCATAGATGACCGGTAGCTCTGGCGGTGGCGGCGGTGACGCGGGCGCCGGACTGGAGTCGGCCAGCGTGATGTGGTCGCCCGGCTGCACGAGGTAGCTGGATCGCTCAACGCGGCCACCTACCGTGACTTGGCCGGCTTTGAGCAGCCGCTGCACGGCGCTACGCGACAGGCCGGTGGTAGCCGACACGAAGGTGTCGAGGCGCTCGGCTGGAGCCCCGGACGGCACTGTAAAGGTGCGCATTAGCGAATGAGCGCCGAGGCGCTGGTGAGGTCGCGTTTGGAGCCGAGGATGATGAGGCGGTCGCCGGGGTAGATGATTTCTTTGCCGGTGGGCCGCACACGACTGGAGCCGTCGGCCCCGTTGATGGCGATAACGGTAGCGCCCACTTCCCCTTCAGCTAGCGCCTTACCCAGACGGCGGCCAGCTAGCTGCGACTGCTCCCCGACGAGCATTTCCTCGACCTCCAGGTCGCTGGCGCCAGTTTTGCCTGAGATGACATCCATGTAGTCGACGATGTTTGGCCGCAGCACCATCGACGCCATGTGGTAGCCCCCGATTTGGTATGGCATGGCGACGCGGTCGGCGCCGGCTCGCTTGAGCTTCATTTCGTTTTCGGGGCGGTTGGCGCGAGCGACGATATAGAGGTCGGGATTAACCGACCGGGCGGCCAGGGTGACGAACAGGTTGAGTGAGTCCTCGCCAAGGCTGGCGACGAGGCCGTTGGCGCGCTCGACGCCTGCTCGGGGCAGGGTGTTGTCCTCGGTGCTGTCGAGGGTCAGGGCTAGGTAGCCGGCATTGATGGCGTCCTCGACTTTGGCCGGGTCTTTGTCGAGCGCTACGAACGGCACGCCTTCATTGTGCAGCTCGCGAGCGACCTGCGAGCCCACACGACCAAGGCCGCAGACTATGTAATGATTGCGGAGTTTATCGACTTGGGCTTTCACGCGGAGTCTTCTAACATTACCACTTAGGCCCATCATATATTCCGCCAGCCACTTTAGTAAATACGCGATTAGGGCGTAGGAGCTGAGGATGAGGAAAATTGTAACGACGCGAGCACCGGGTTCGGAGTGGTTACTGTGGTCAAAGTGAGTCAGCAGGATCATGAAGGTCTGATAGAGTGACTCACCCGCCGACAGGCTGGTGGTAAACATCAGGCCAAGGGTACCGCCCAGTAAAATCACGGTTGAAATACCGGCTAGCTGCCAGATTTTGCGGCCCTCACCTCGGTTCATACGCCAATTTTAGCATAAACACGATCCGAGGCCCCACTTGCGAAAGTGAGGCCTCCGTGGATAAGAGTAGGCCGGGTTGCTTAGGCGGCGTCCTCAACGAGCAGTGGCGGCAGGTTGCGCCGCTTGCGAATCTTGTTGCGCTCGCGGCCACTGAGCCCGCCCCAGATGCCATGCACCTCGTCATGGGTGATGGCGTACTCGAGGCAATCGGCTTGGACGTCGCAGCGGGCGCAGATGCGCTTGGCTTCGTTAGTCGACTCCCCTTTATCGGGTAAGAAGGCTCTGGGATCGACCTCGCTGCAGAGAGCCAGGTCGTGC